>NZ_CP009574.1:335997-671995 GCF_000764555.1 Candidatus Francisella endociliophora
ATACAAGAAGAACCTATTGATACTTTAGGTAATAGTGGTGAAACAACATTAAAAGTAATAGATAAAGATGCTCTAGTAACTACATACACTAAAGTAATAGGCTATTTACAGGATAAGATAAATAAATACGTAACTTCTGATAAATGGACTAAAGATACTCAAAGTATTGCTAGAAATTTAGAAAATGTAAAACTCTACGCCCTAGCCTATGTAATTATTGATAACAAAGTCAAAAAAGGTGATGAAGAAATAACTATTAAGTCAACAAGACCTGATATAGCTATGCACAAGTATAAACTTGATGAGCAAGCAAAAACTGACTATGATGATTTTATGCTAGAGGCTGTAAAAGATAACATAGATAAAGAATTAAAAGATAAAGTTTATTTCTTTAAAACTTTTAAAGAAATAAAAGATCTAAAGGTAGAAGATATCCTTAATGATCATTCTATAAACTCTAAAAAAATACCTAAACAAGAAGATAGATTTTTTGTGAAGGTTGGGTAGGTTTATGACAAACATTATTTATTCTATTATAGCAACCGTAATTGGTGGTATCATCGTATATCTAATTCAAACAAAACTTAGCACTCTCAAAAAAGAAAAAGAAACTAAACTTACTAAACGAAAAACCATATATTTTGATTTAGATGCAACTATTAGTTTTGGAGAAAAAGATCATAATAGTATAAAGCGAGAATATTTCTCTAATTTGGGTATAGATGATGAGTTTATTTATAGCTTTCATAGACTAGTAACTTCCTATGAAAAGTTCAACAATAATCATCGGTATGTTAACTGTAAACAATTATCATCTAAAGAAATACCCTTTGATGATTTATTTATTGATGTTAAAGATTTATCTAATGAATATTTTGAGCAACAATTACAAAACCAAAAATATCTTGTATATAAAGGGGAAGCAAAAATAATTAATCCTCCAAATAGTAATCCTTGGATAGAAATAGTTGCTGAAAAAATTTCAGAACAAAAAAATATTTGTTTTTATATTTCAAGAAACGATCTAATTAAAGACTCTAAATTAACACCCCTTAAAAACTTAATAAATAAACAGACTAAAGAAACATTCTATGTATATATTTTAGGACAGATTAAAAAATCGAATAACACTGATAATTATTATATTCAACCCTATAATAAAAATTTGAGATTTATAAGTATTCCAAATTATAAAAGCTAAGCTTATTTTATAAGGTCTTTATCAGTTAAAGCTTTTATTTGTGCTTGAGAAGTTTTCTTAAGCTGACTCTCATCAAAGTTTTTTGGTAAATTTGCATAAGCATAGATTAACTTATCTAGTGTACAATTTTGTATAGAACTACCAACTATAAAATCTGTACCTGTACAATTAGCTTGTGCTAAATCACAGTCCATAAATTTGCAATTGGCAAATATTCCTGTAGCAAAGTTATCACCTATTCCATTAACTCCTGTGAAATCAGTATCATGCATTTCTACTTTACTAAAATCATTCTTTAGAAACTGAGAGTTTTGTACCTCACTATCTTTCCATTCACTATCGCCAAAGTTACATTGTTGGATATTTTCGTTATATAATGTGGTCTTATATATACTATTACCATTTGCAAAACCAACTTTTAGCCATAAGTTATTACTTAAACTACTATCTTCAATTTGGCTAGCAAAAAATGTAACTTTTAAAAATGAGTTATTTGATAAAGTTGATGAACGTATTATCATCCCACTAAATTGGCTCTTATTAAATTCTGTTTGAGAGATAGTAGCGTTTATTATATCTCCTCTAAACCACATCTCTTTATTAAACTTAGACTCCATAATCTTACAATCATATAGATCTGTAGTATGCAGCTGTGTACTTACAAAACTACATTTAGTAAAAGTACAGTTCTTAAATACAACATTTTTTATAGTCGCTTTATCAAAGTTCACATTATCAAACTGACAATTATTAAACTCACTTTGTCCAATTTGAGTAGCGTTAAACTGAGTATTTGTAAAAGTACAATTATCGTACTTTCCACCAACTATCTTTGCCCTAGCAAATTTTGCATCTGAAAAATCTGCACTAGTATATTTATTTGAAACAATCGCACTATCTTCTGCGATTAAACTAGAAAAATCTGTATCTTGATGATCTATTGTATCTATAGTTTTATCTTGCCAGTCTTTATTGAGTTTTTTAACTTTATCTAATAAAGAATCATAAGCAGGTTTTGTCCATAACTTATCATATACAAAACTGTTAATGCTACATAGCTCTACAGGATATTCTAATATCTCATCTACCATATCAGGACCTAAAGGTACATTATATAACTCAGGCTCTGGACCATATTCACCTTCATGATCTATCTCTTGAACCGTTGGTATATTTGCAACATATTCATCTAATGGACGTGTATTTTGCTCTTCTGCCATATCAAAAACCTCTAAATATTCTCTTCTTCATTCTGCATAGAAATAGGTAGCAAATCATTTTCTCTCAGACCAGTAGTACTAGGACTTAATTCTCTCTCATCCATTGACTTAACATTATCAGAATATAAATGTGGATCATTAAGATCATTTAGTTGAATCATTGCCGTATCATATTCATCTGCTATAGTTATCGAGTTTGTCTCAAATACAAACCTTGTAACAACAACACCCACCCCTAGGGTAGGTAATAAAACTAGAGTATCAACGTTACCCTCATGTTGCTTATGAGTACCAGAGTTATCTTTAGTAAAGATATTTGCTTTATATTTTGGTAGTCTACCTTTTATCTCACCATTACCAAAACCAATCAACTTATACTCTGTCTTGGCATTTAAGCTATCCAACCATTGATCTGGTGAACTCATCATAAAATATTTTTGATCCATAGCTTTAGGGAAACATGGCGTGGCTGCCATAGACTTCTGCTCAGACTTACT
The DNA here is from genome assembly GCF_000764555.1 of Candidatus Francisella endociliophora. Taxonomy (NCBI): domain Bacteria; kingdom Pseudomonadati; phylum Pseudomonadota; class Gammaproteobacteria; order Thiotrichales; family Francisellaceae; genus Francisella; species Candidatus Francisella endociliophora. The sequence continues at coordinate 338,916 of NZ_CP009574.1, forward strand.
ATATTTGCCTAAGTGAACTTTGCGAGAACCACATAAAACATGCTTACCTGATAGTCCTGCTGGTTCAATATTTTTATCCACCGGAGTTCTTACTTGATTTGATTTATACTCAAACATTGGCAACTCTAAGCTCATCTTTTTACCAAAATAACCCTGACCAGTTGGGTTTTTTGCATACTCTGGACTACCATAAGCTTTTGTATAGCTAAGAGGTACGACATCTGTAGAGTCGACCTGCTCTACTATATAACCAATACCACTCTTTTGCCAAACTCTTTTAGGTTGTTGAATAATCTTTTTAGTCTTACCACCAACTGTTACTGTAAGCTCTTTCGGTTCATTAACAGGTGGGAGATTTGCATATACTAAATACTCTGGATGAGGTTTATCATACCCCTCATCATAGCCTGTGTTTTGCTCTGCTAAAAGTTTGTTTAGTACCATACTCAACTTATTAATAGGTACTAAGCTCTCTGGATTATTTAATTCAAATCCATAACTAACTGCTAAAATATGCTTAAATTTACCACTCTTACTATCATAGTAAACATTTGGTTGTGCATGTGCATAGCTTGATATGAATTGTTGCATAAGGCTATATTCCTTCTAAGTAAATTGTCTGTGGTCGTCTTTTTTCTGTAGCAATAGTAGTCCAACCTAAATAGACATTATCTTGAGATAAGATCATCGGTATATTTTCAGGTAAATGTAGTGAAATAGAATATATAACATGCTTAGGTAACAAAAAGCGTATTAACTTATTTAAAACAGCATTTTTATTACCATTAGGTAAGAAATCATCTGCCTTTTGCAAATATATATGGAACCTACAACTATTTTGAATATCTATAGTTTGATCACCTAAAACAAAACCTCCATCAAAACCACTATTCTTCTCAGAGAGTTTAGTGAGATTTTTATCCTGCAGTCTAATAGTTCTAGGGGTAAAATTCTCAATGTTAACTTTATCAAAGTCAAAAAATACTTCTATCAATTTAGCAATATTATTAGCTGATAACTTACTTCCAAATAGTAAAGCAGAGCTTTTCATCAAACGATAAAAAACTTGCTTATCATCACTATAGATCTGAAGCGCTAAACCTAAAATATTAGGCCAAATATCTTTTATAATACTGTTATTTCTAGCTAAAACATTCTTTTTAAGTAAACTATCAACCAATAACTCTATAAGACGATTATTAAAGAAATTATAAAAATCATCAAGCTCAAAGCTATCGCTATTTATATCATGTACTACTTGTTCATGTAAGTTTAGAGGTAAAGGACTATTTACACTTTGTAACCCAAAGAAGTTAATAGACACTAAAAGGTTTATTTTGCCATCCTCTTCTTGCCAAGTTATATCCTGAACCTCTCGAGCTGGAAAAGCTAAACTCGCGCTACATTTGTAATTAATTTTTAGGCTATTATTTGATTGTGCCTGTATTAGGAGTAACTTTTTGACAACCACTTCTAGAGACTTATCTAGATATTTGTTTTTTAGTTGATCTAACTGATCTAGCAAATAACTATCTAGTTTAGACATGCTTGCCACTCCATCACAGCACCTTTTTCCATCCCTACAATTTTTAACCTATTATAACTATTAACATCTGCCAAGCTGCTATAGATTTTATTTAGGATAGAGCCAAAAAGGTATAGATCCCCTTCATTAAGGAAGCTCTGCTCATTAATAGTCAACTCAATTACATTTCCGCGAATTACCCTGCCCTTATGATACTCTTGCTCTATTTCTAAATTAACTCTCTTGATCGCATTACAAACTTTTTGAGTTAGAGATTTTTGCTGGCTTTTTCTATACAGCTGAATATCATTAAATAGGACTATCAGTTGTCTAAGTGCCTCTACGTTATTTAGGTTATTCAACCGCACTGAGAAATAATTAAGTAACTGCCATAAATTACTATCTGCAAAATCAGGAATAATTGGTGCTGTCACATGAGTTATATTCTTATATGTATATGATAACTTATTTGAAGTTGAGCAAATATCTCCCTCAGATACGATCTCATGTGTGTTTAGACAAAAGCTTTCTCCCTCTATAGAGATATAAGAATCATCTAAAACATTACTCTCAAAATTTAGGTTAAACTCAGGAGATCCATTAATAGCATTATTAATAATTAGCTGTTTATATAATGGTTTATCATTAAAAGCGCTCTCAAAGTCATTCCATAAATGTATTTGTTGTCTTCTAGAAGAGTTTTTACTAAGACTACTGACTTTTGTTAATCTACAAATGGCCTTATTACTACTATCATCTAATCTCAACTTATGATTTTTATATTTACTATTGTAATGAATTGGCGCTATTGATGCTTTTTCTATATTTATGATTGGTGTTGTATATAACTCGAAGTTTTTCATCGTCATAGGTATATACTCAATACCATCTAACTCTATGGTTATTCTAAGCTTAAACTTTCTTATATCTTGTATTTTAAAATTTTTATCTCTTGTGATTTGTAGATTTACATAATTAAATAAATCAGGATACCTAAAGTAATGCGTAATCAATCTAAAGATATCTGGCTGAGTATTTTCAACACTCACCATATTTAACAAATCTCCTTCTGTCATACTAGCATCAAAGGAGTTAATCTTTTTGTTATTAGAGTCTAAAAGATCTAATTTTATGATTTTTTTCTTCAATAAATAAGCAATTAAAAGACTTGTAGACTGATTCCCTACAATATATAAAGGCAACTTAATATCCTCAAAGTCAAATAAAGACATTTGATAATCTGTATTAAACTCTAAATCTACTATTTCTTTGTTATTATATAGATCTGATTTCACTCCAACCAAATTGATAGGATAAATATCAACATCTGTGAAAGTTCGAAAGCTTAGATTTGCCTCTTTATATTTGCCAGATATTAATTTACCTGCTGGCATAGTCATTTTGTCTTCTTTGGGCTTATCATTTAATCCAAATTTGAGTATTGATACAGATGGATATGGCTGCAAAAATTTAGGCCATATTGTCTGTAAAATGTTTTGAGATAGTTCTGGTATACCATCATCTATGCGTTTTTGCACCTTTGCAGTCAAAAAAGCAAATGCTTCTATCATTCTTTCAACATCTTGATCTTGAGAATGATTCTCTAAAAAAGGAGCTATATTTGGAAAATTTTTAGCATATTCTTTAGCTGTATTCCTTATATGAATTAGCTCTTTTTCATAAACATCTTGAAAGCTCACTAACTCCTCCTTACCATAACTCTTCCAGTATCAGTCATCACAGTCTGATACTCGATATAGTGCTTTTTATTTTGATAATATACATAACCCTCTAATGCAAAAAGTATTTGACCAGGATTTTTTTTGGAATCCACTATTGTCTTTATACCTTTTACTTGCATTCTTTTTTCATATTTATTTACAACTTTTATTATTTCTTTTTCTAAGATTGATAACTCTTGATAGACATTATGAGTTACACCATTAAAATCAGGTAATCCATAGTCTAAACCAAGTAATGTTGATCCTTGCTTAGAGTTTAATAAGAGTTCTAAATTATTAGAGATTTGAAATAGCAAGTCATCAAAACTTGCTTCAGTATAAGAAAAATCTTGAGATTTGATACGGTCAAACAAACTTTTAACATGCATATCAAACCCCTATTTATAAGTTTTTATTTTTGCTCATCTAGGCGACCAACCAAAGATAATGTCACATCAGCACCTTGATATTTGAAGTGAGGACGTACTAGAATCTTAACTGAGTACCAACCTGCATTACCTGGGACATCTGCAACTTCAACTTTAGCTTCTCTTAGAGGTTTTCTACTACGAATTTCAGCTGTTGGATTATCTTGATTAGCAACATATTGAGATAACCAATCATTTAACTCTCTAGCAAGATCAGAAGCATCTTTCCAACTACCTAGTTGTTCCCTCTGCATAACTTTAATATAGTGAGCTATTCTAGAAATTACAAACATATACGGTAGTTGTGTACCAAGTCTATGATTAAGCTCAGCTGCTTTACCTTCCTCAGAAATGCCAAATGTCTTGACTCTTTGAGGAGAGTTTGCAGAGAAGAACGCAGCATTATCACTACCTTTTCTATATGCTAGAGGAATAAAACCAAATTCAGAAAGCTCGTACTCCATACGATCTGACACAAGAGTCTCTGTAGGAATCTTTGTCTCAATATCTCCCATAGACTCAAAGTTGTGTATAGGCAGATCTTCAACAGCACCACCACTAGTTGGACCAATAATGTTTGGTGACCAACGATATTTAGCAAAACTCTCTGTAATCCTAGTTGCAAAAGCAAAAGCTGTATTACCCCAGCTATAATCATTATGCTCTTTTACAGTTTCTTTATAATTAAATGATTTGATAGGTCTTTCTTCAGGATCATAAGGTTCTCTTAATAAGAACTTAGGCATTGTAAGACCTACATATTTAGCATCTTCTGTATCTCTGAATGCATTCCATTTAATGTAAGATTTTTGCTCAAATAGAGATGTTAAATCTTTAATAGATGATAATTCTGTAACATCATTAACACCAAACATCTTCGGAGATACTGCTGATATAAATGGTGCATGAGAAATAGAGCCAACAGCTGCAGCATTTTGTAGTAACTTAACATCTGGAGTTGAGTGTGAGAATTCATAGTTTGCGATCACAGCACCATACGGTTCACCACCGAATTGGCCATATTCTTGAGTATACACTCTTTTATAAAAACCAGACTCACTTATTTCAGCTGCATCTTCAAAATCATCCATCAAATCTTGTTTTGATAGATTCATCATTTCTATACGAGTATTTTCTCTAAAATCAGTACGATTTACTGCAAAATGTAAACCTCTCCATGCAGATTCTAACTGCTGGAATTTTTCATTATGCAAGATTTCATCAACCTGCTTACTAAGCTTATCATCAATCTCAGCAATAAACTTATCAATCAATGAACGATCAACTTTTTCTTCATCATCTTGATGCTTTACGATTTCACCTAATAATGCAGTTAATCCTAATTTTGTCTCATCTCGCTGCTCAGAATCACTACTATCATAAGACACATCTTCCAGTAAGCTCTCTAGCAAAGAACCTTCTTGATTTTGTTGTGTAGACATTATTTAAATTCTCCCTAATTAATAAAAAACTACTTTTCAATATCTTTTGAATCTATACCTAACTCTTGGCACAACTTCTCTAACGATTCTTTATCTTTAACTAAGTTTTGTAACTTTCTTCTAAATTTAGGTACATTGCCTAGAGGGCTTTTAAGTGCTACAAGAGCTTCTCTTAATTGCTTTAATTTTTTAAGCTCTTCTACCTGATCAACAATAGCATCAGGATCAAAATCTTTCATAGAGTTAAACTTCAAGTTGATTGCAACATCTGAATCTTCTTGATCTTCATCTAGCTTATTCTTTACAGCCATATCTAAAGATACATTGTAACTTTTTAAAACGCTGTCAAAGTTGTTTTTATTAATATTTACAGCTTTTCTATCCTCAACAGAAGTTTCATCTTCTCTTTGAGTAAAATCACCAACTGCTAAAAGCTTTAATGGTAACTCTTTTTCCTCTGTTTTATCACCATGGCTGCGATATTTAATATTAATTCTTTCCTTTGGTGCAACACTTCCTTCTTTTGATATACCTTTTGCCATATACACACTCCTTTAAAGTTAAATTTGCATCTTCCTAATTTAGATTATAAGTTAATTAATATACTTCTAAAAGCTTATAAATCAATTTTTTTCATTATATCTTCATTTCTTTTAATTAAGGCCTTATTATCAGTCTCATTTATATGTTCATTATACAAACTCGTTAAACTTCTAAAAACTTGCCTCAACTTACTGTTCTCCCTAATTAGTCCAATAATTAAGGCATCATCATTCACTGACTGCTCTATAATACTAATCTTAGAACTTACGCTTAGATTCTTGTTATTACAGATTTGTAATAGGTAGCTCATTTTTAAGTTTAATGATTTTGCACTTTTAACATATTCAAGAATTTTTAAATGTTGTGTTTCTATATCAAAGTTTTCTATATACTCATCAAACCTATGATTAAACACTACTATATCATCAAATATTTGAGTAAATACCCAATCATATATATATTCTGGAATACACTGTCTTTCAACATAGCTTAATTCAAATAAATCCTGACATTCGTTTAACAACAGACTTAAATCACTAACTATAGCTTTTCTAAATGTCATACATGATAAATCATTAAGTCTCATTTGAAGATCATCTAAAGCTTTTAAAATATACATTTGTATATCTATTAAAAAAGGATTTTTTATAAATAATCTTTCAAGCTCTGCAATTCTAGCAAGAGGATCTGCAATACATAATATCTGATTTAAATCTGCAAAATCTGCCGATATAACCATCTGAGGAATTTCATCAACTAAAGAATCATAATATAGAGTATTCCACAAAACTTTTCTTGATTGTGTCATCAGTGAAAACAATGCTTGTTGATCATCTTTACAAAAAGCCAATCTATCCAGCAACTCAGAAACAATATATTCTCTAACACTAGACATATCCTGAATATTCAATTCTTGATGTGAAGAATCTATGCTACCATGCTCATATTCTTCTTCCTCAAACTCTGACTCAAATTCTTGCTGTGCTGCTAATTCAGCTTCTTCTTGTTCTTTTTGTCTTTCTATCTCAGCTTGTTCTTCTTGTTCTTTTTTAAGACGCTCCTGCTCTTTTTGAGCTAGTATGCGTTTTTGTTCTTTAATTCTATCTTCATTCTCGATAGCATTTTTTGCATTAACAAACCAATCATATATATGCATTAAGGCTAATGTATCATCATTAGGATGAAATTCATTAAACCACTCAACAACAGCTTGCTTTGACTGTTCTACATTATCTAAATCTTTTAACTGTAAATCTTGGGGATTTTTCTCTCTATAATCAGCAATGAACTTAACCATCCACATAACTAAATTAATTCGAGATTTTTTTCTCTTGCCATACGGCATTATATTATCTTTTTCCAAACTCAAAAGGTCTGAAAATATATATAACCCAGCAAGCAAACCAGCTATCTTATACTTTTGATATAAAGCAACAACTACATAAGTAACTATCTTTATATGCTTTCCTTGAGTTGTTAAGACAGTCTTTCCCATATCCAAAATCAACTGCCAGTCAGGTGTCTCAGGAACAACACCTTGAAGCTTTTGGATTTCATTTTCAACTGCTTCAAACTCTTCAGTATATTGAATATCCTCAAGACTAAGAGGTTGCTCAACTTTTTGTGTTAAGTCTTTAATATAATTTTCTAAAAAACCTAGCATATGTCCCTCTTAGAATTTACACTGTAGATTTTCTAAACTTCCTAAGCTATTTATACTACCCTTACCTTTCGTAGTAATCTTATACTTAGCAAAGCTAGTTTTACCAAATCTTATTGTGTAGGATTTATCTTCCGGATTATATTCAAACTGAGATAGTAGTTTAATTAATCCCCATGGCCCAGTATATACATACTTAGTATCATCATCATGATTCTTATAATGCCATATAACTTGGACAGTACCTTGATTTTGAGATTTGCTCGCTGGCCAGTATAAATCTTGCTGGTACTGCGGACCATTGTAGTACCCATATTTTTTACCATTATAGATAATATCAACACCTGATAAATCACTTGATAAAAGTACAGGAGTTAATCCAACAACCATATTTAACTTATCACTTGCTTCACTATTATTATTTTTAGTAAGCGCATCTAGCTGAGATAAGATATTTACTTGTTTAAATAAACTCTTATCCAGAGGGAATTTAACACCATATATTTCTTTAAATGTTAATTCTCCAGTTTTTTCTCTATTCATAAATGGATAAATATTATTATTCATATAGTCCATTAAGGTACTTGTCTTAGACATAGTTTCTTTATAAACATCTAAGCCAATTTCATCTTTAGAATTTGAGAAAGGATAATTTGAAGCAAACTTACTAGCACAAGATTCTGATAGATCTTTATTCCACAATGCTATATCGTAGCTAGCGCCAGCATTAAACATACTATACGTAAAGCTACTTAGATAACTATTAATAAGAGAGGTCATAGCACTAGGTAAGTCTTTAACCATATCTGTTAATCCTACAAAAGATCCTTGCTTATTAGTAGCTATCAACTTTGATACGACAAATGCTTGCTGCTGACTTGTTTGAGTATTATTACTCATAATAGTAACTAATTTTTCAAGCTGTTTTATCTTATCATTAAGTTGATTAACACGATAATCGTTATTAACAAAGCCTGTTATTGATGCTACCATTTTTCTATCAGTATCAGCTGTAGATGAAACCACATCTGTTGTTAAATTAGTCTTCAGCTGAGAGAATATTTCATTGAAAACTTTTAAGTAACTATCATTAGTTTTACTTGCATTATATTTTTCTTCAAACGTTATATGTTTAAATCTAATATCTTTTAATGCTTGCGACCAAATATTTGCATAATCACTCCAATATAGGTTAAATATTTTCTGTTTTGCTTTACCTATATCAGCATCTGTTTGATTAGATGCAGAAGCAAATGCCCATTGGTCTTTTTCTGCTAACTCAAGCTCTTTTACCAAAGCTTCTTTTGAATAATTCTCCCAACCATCAATAGTATAGATATAATTAATACTAACGGGCTTATCAAATAGATTTACATATTTTAGTGATCCTAATATAGTTGGTCTATAGTTAGCCTTTTGCTCCATATTTTTTTGCTTAAACTGTTCATAGGCTCTATAAATATAAATATCTCCACCTAGCACAGCTCTAGCTTTTTCAATTATAGAGTTATCTAACTCGCTATGTAACTTATCAGTAGGCAACAATAAAAGATCATTTAAATAAGTCTCATATGCAGCTAATCTATCATCATCAGCCTTATATATATTTTCCCAATAACTATCAACTGTATCTTGTATAAATTCGGCATCTAAATGTTGTGTCTTATTAAACATTACATAAACCATTAGCCAGTTGTATAACTGCTTCATCTTTTGTGCCTTATCTACAGTCTCATCACTTCCTAGACTGTTAATACGATCAATAAGAGACAACATATTATTTTTAATTTCATTTAGTACATAAGGTTTAAAGACACTCTGAAGCTCTAACTCATAAATTTTATCTAGATTTTGATCTGTTGTTACAGGAAAACCAAAGCCAAAATGATGCCAGCTTCCAAATTCTTTATCTCTTAGCTTAGCAAGATACTCTAATTTTTGTATTCTTTGCCAGTAGGAAGAACTATATAGCGGAGCTCCTATAATAGGTTGTAATGTATTGTTAGTATGTTTTACCTGAGCTAAATAATAAGATGCCTGTGTATACCCTGTTATCCAAGAAAATACTAGACCAACAGCACCAATTCCTGTAACAGTATATACGTAGTTTTTATGCTTAGATAAGAAATGAATAATATTATCAAATATAGTTGTTTTACTTGCTTCCCTAACAACTACATCCTTCATAATATTTTTTAAAAAATAAACATCTGAAGTACTCTTATCAAAATGATGAACCTTATTTAAACAAACCGAAGTAAAGTATACTCCTCTTAAATAAATATCTTTTGTATAACTATTTTCATACACCACATCACTTAAGAATGTGTTTATTTTTTCATTTAGATAAGAAAAATACCTAGCAAAATAAAAAGCCTGATGACTATCAATATTTGAGTTTTTCTTTCTAATAGAAGAAAAAATATTTGCATTAATATTATTTACAATTTCGTTTAGTTGCTCATCTAACCACTCTATAGGCTCATGAACACCAGAAGAAGGTAATGTAACTCCTAGTATACTATTTGTGACATCAAATGTTTTTGAATCAAAGTATTGAGTAAAGCCAGGAATCTTGTCCATGTTTGATATAAAAACATATATTGGAATATCTCTAATACCACTATTATATATTTTCTTCAAAAGGACTTTATATTTATTAAAATCTCTCTCTAACTCTTGAATATTATCAGTTATCAAATGCTCTGCATTTACGCTAATAATTAAACCATCTAATGGTTTTAGTCTACGAGCTCTCTTAATAATCTCTAAAACATCATCAAATAAAGTATTTTCCTCAACACGATCTGCACTAGCCAACTTTGCATTCATATCAATAAATGTTGCATCTTTAGAGCTATACCAATCAAGTGTTGGTTTGTTTACATTTGCACTTGTTTGACTATGCTTAAAATCAAAATGTAAATTACTATTTTTTATAATTGTTGTTTTACCACTATTTGGTAACCCTAGAGTCAAGAACCATGGAGATTTATAAAGTCCTCTTCCACTAAAAAATTTTGAATCTTTTGTTTGAGAATAGACAAGCTCTTTTATTGATTCAGCAAATTTTGATAAATATCCTCCATGCTCTTGATCTGCATTATAAAAGCTTATTTTATAATCTTTATGAGCTTTTATTAGATAAAAAACAATAAAGTATAAAAGTGATAAAAATATTTTAACAATTTCACTAGCAAACAAATCATAACTAGAAAACTGGAAGAAAGGCAATATAACCCATATAATTACCAAAGCACTAACATGGCTTATAACAGTTTTTGAGACTAAATTTTGTTTCATTTATTCACCTCTTTCGAACTCTTAATTCGATCCATAACATTTAAATTTTTAAATACATCAAAGCTAAACTTATCATCTAAGCTATTCGTCTTAAGTGTATACTCAGCCAAGATATCTTTATCATTATAAATTCTAAACCTGTTAACACCTTTCTCTTCACTATATTTTATATTACCCTTTTCAAGGAATTTAAAGAGTCCCCATTCGCCATCAAAATTAATCATATTAGTATCTCCATCTTTTGATGTATAACTAATTGTCACAGGAGACTTATTAATATTTTTAGCAGGCCACTCTATTATAAAATCTTCTTGAGGTCCATTTGCATAGCTATAAGATTTATTGTTAAAGTCTATTGATAATACAGATAAATTCTTATTTAAATAATCTGGGACTAAAAATATTTTAAACCCTATACCTTCTTCAGAGAAAAACATCTCTTCTATAGTATTCAAAGAATTAATCATTGCTAAGAAATCTTCATCATAAGCAAAAGGCTCACCATAATATTTCTTCCAAACATACCCTCTTGAATTTGAACTTTTTTCAATTAATGATGCCAAGTTTTCTTTTATAAACTTCTGCATCACACCATCTTTCTTGAAAAACTCTATAAATGATTTAGCTGAGCTTTGTTTATAGGCATTAAGTTTCAATGGATACCTATCTTTTAAATAGTTATTGAAATAATCTAAAGGTTCTTTCTCCCAACGAGCATTTATCTCTTTAATAGCCATACTATTTAAGACTCTGGTTGTTACATTAACTATTTGTGATGCCCATTTTTTAAGTGGTTCTGGTGAGTTGTTAGCCACTTCCCAAAGGTTAGATAAATCTTTGAATATACCCGCTTCTTTTTTATTTTGAACTAATGTGAAGGCATCGCGATTAGGTTGGCTAGATAAAGATATACTCACAAGAGAATTTCTTATCTTACCAATATCATCAGACATTTCAGGAATCGTTCCGGATGCTTTAGAATCGTTTTCATCGCCTTTATTGATATTTGATTTTTTATACTCGGATAGTAGTTTAATAACTTCATTGTATTTTGAGGTTACAATATTCCTATTGCCACTATTTAGCCCCACTTTACTGGTAACATCTGACATACTAATAAAGTCTGTATTTGTCACAATTCTTTTTAATACAGTTACAATAGAATTATCACTTATAGTTAAACTGTTAAGTACTCTTATCAAATCTTTAATACTATTAGTATTTTGTATATTTATTTTATCTAATGCATCATTCCAAGTATTCAAATAATCATTCCAATACAGAATATCCATATTAGCCTTTAGATTTACTAAAGTTAAATTACTTAACCCTCCTTGATCTCCTGATAAAACCCACATGCTTTGAGCTGCTTTTTTAAGAAAATCAACCTGATTTTTTAGGTATATACTATAATATCCTTTTTTAGTATAAAAATTTGGTACTTTAACAACATTATTGTCAAAAACATAGTTAGTATTAACATCACTTGCTTCACCAAGCAGAGTGTATTGGTCATCAGTATCCTGTAATGCTTGATCTTTTAGCATCTGATATGCTAATACATACGTTGAATCTGATCTTAATATCTCTCTAGCTTTAAATACTAAGGCTTTATTTAGTTTAATATTCTTAGGAATCCCCGATATAACAGTAGCTTCTAAAAGCTCTTCTCTATTACCAAACTCAATTGCTGATATTTTTTGTTCTGACCATATTGATTTAATACTTCTAACAAACATCGTTTCATCGAAGTGTTTTTCATCAACTAACATTAAATATACAGCAAGCCAAGTATGTAAATTCTCGACTTGCATTGAAGTAGGAACCTTCTCCTTTGGTAAATTATCAATAGCTTGCTGCAGCTTATTAGCAATATCTTTTTCTAATTGAGGTATAAAATTAATCTGTATTATATTTCTATAAATCCCTGATAAGTCATCAACTAGAGATTCGTTATAATACAAACCATTTAAGGAAAGATTACTATGCTGATTAATTAAGTTTGCAAAACTAATAGCAGCATTATTAGAGCTAACATTTGAATGTAAAATTTTATTATACTTAGAATCAACTTTATTAAAGAAATCAATATATGATAATGAACTTTTAATCCACAAAACCGATAATACAAAGCCCGCAACAACAGCTATTCCAGATCTACTATAATCTTTATACTTTAGTTTTTTAATATAGTTTTTATTTTCACCAAAATTATAAGCTTCCATCAAAATAACATCTTTGAATAAGTTATCGAGGAAATAAATTCTTTGATCTGTAAAGCTGACACTTTTATCGAACTTCTGCATTCTCATTAAATCAAAGCATGAGTCAGAGTTTTTATAGCTTATGAAATATAAACCTCTTACTACAGTTGTCTTTTGTATTTTATTATCAAATAGGCGATCTAAGCTTGGTTCAATACTTTCTAATGATAAAATAACTTGCTTAGTAAAAGTAATTATTTTCAATACTTTTTCAGCATTTAGTGTACTATCACATTTCACAATTATATTATCATTCAGGGCTGCAAAAAATTGTTGGAACTTTTCCTTAATTTTCATAAAATTTGCAGGTTTACCAGCAGATAAAGTAATTCCTAAGGGATTATATTTAACTTTATTTGATGCTACAGACATATACTCATCAAACCCTGAGATAATCTCTATACCACTAAATGTTATATATATTGGAATTTCAATATTATATTTTTTAGCAATTTTGTCTAAATAGTTTCTCAACTCAAAAATTTCAGATTGAATCTCTTTTTGATAGTTACTAATTGAAGATTTTGATTCAAAAATTTTATCTAAACTAATATTATAAACAATTCCATTTATAGGATAATGATTATTTATTCCATATAAACAACGAAATAGACCGTAAAAATTCTTTACATCAAAAAGAGAAATCAGAGCCTTATCACTAGATATATTCCAAGCTAATGCATCACTAGTAAACTTATCAACTGATATTGAGTCATTTGTTGCATTACTTTTTTTAGAGGAATGTCTTAAAACAGCTTCTAAACTTTCTTTATTCTCTCCTAAAATGGCATAGATAGGTGTATCTTTTTTATTTATTTTTTTTCTTTTCTTTAATAAAGAAACTAAACTTTTTAACTCCGCTCTTACCTTTACATCCGTTAGATTAAGTTTTTTAGATTTCTTCTCATTTCTTTCTACAAAAAAAGCTACAACTTTAGAAAAACTTAACAAGTTTTTCTTATATAGCCATACTCCTAGAACAGCAATTAGAACAAAGAAAGTTGTTAAAATTTTAGCTGTACTAGACTTTAAAATAGATAAACCAAAAATAGATATTCCTGGAATAACTACCCAGATTAATAGTAAAATTACACAAAAGATAACTGCTATAAGAAACCATCGACTTTTGACAGCTTTGTTTAACATAAGCAAAATCTTTTTAAAGAAATTAGACATTTTCAGCTCCTAACTTATCATCATTTTTGATTTATTACACTTTCATCTGAAGATGTGGAAGGAGAACTTTCATATGACGTTATAAGTTGTTGTTTTGTATTATCAATATCCTTGATAACTGGGGATTCTGCCTGATTTATGAAAAAAGACAGTCCAATATATACAACTGTTAAGATAGCAAATATAACTCCAAAAAATATAGAAAAAGTATGTTTATATTTAATAGGAGCTTTTGGCTCATAGTCTGTTTGCCAATGCTTAGCAACTGAAGCATCATCGTGTAATTCTCTATATTGACAAATAGCATCATACGACTCTCTCTTAAGTCTATCAAGCATAAGTTTGCCATTAGATTTATTAGAAAACTGCCCTTTAAAACCAAGACATATACATATATAAATTAGTTCAAAAAGTTCAAGATATTCTGATATATTATCTAGACAATACAACCTAATTTTAAAAAAGGTTTCACCACCCCAAGATTCATTAAAATTTGTACTTAACATAGACTGTTGAGACCAATGGATATTTTGTCCATACTCTGTAGATAAAATCGCCTCATCTATAAAGGCACATAAAATATACTTAGCACTTTTCAGAAGATTTTCACCAACACCATCTTGCTGACATCTAATGGTAAATTTAGTTAATCCATCTGAAAGAGTCATTTTTAACTTATCAACACTAAAATCAATCGATTTATTAACTACTTGATAATGCACTGCAAAAATTTCACTAGCATATTTCATCAGATTATTTGGCCCAAACATATATTCAAGCTTAGATATTTTTTGAAATAAATTTTCACTAGTTAATTCTCTAGCATCTTGCTCTCTAATTTCACCAAAACTTTGCTGAGTAACTTCATCGTTTTCAGCTAGTGGCATAAATATCGTTTTATCGTCATCATTGTTATCGTACATAATAATACTTACCTCTTAATTGCCCATAATTGAATATCAATTTGTGCGAATTTTCTAGTTAAATAAATTGATATAATTTTTGAATCATAAATAGATTTCCAAAACTCTGATTTCTTATCCAACTCAAAATAAACATAGTCAGACATAAATGGTATTTGCTTTGGAGAAGAAGACATCGCTGAAACTTTGATACCTGGTAACTGCTTAGATACAACATTTGTTATCTGTGCTTTTGATGCAACCTTTATCATCTTAGGTAGCGCAAGAGATAATTGTTCTTTTGGTATCTCTGTCTTGCATGCAATTACAAAGCCCCATTCAGCAATATTTGCCATATCTACACTTTCTATATTTGCAGTGTATAGTGCATATTTATCAATATAATCAAGAGGAACTCTTATTGATCTTTCCTCAAAGACATAAGCAAATGCTTCTTTAAGATCTTCAGATAGTGCTGTAAAGCTAGTTGTCAAATCATCATGTTTATATTTAGGATATTGATTATATCCTTTTTCTTGGTGAGTAAAAGTTCTTAACTCAGATGAGAATGTTAGTAGCACTCTGAATAACTCTTCTGGATGCACTCTTTCACTATCATGGATATGTTGTATCGATGGAATGTATCTATTTAATAGTTGCATAAATAAAGCTTCCATAATCCCTGCTGTCCCATAATCATCGATATTTGATAGCCTTTGAGTCAGCTGTTTTCTTCTTTGTTGAGCTAACATAAAAATATTTTTCAAACTCTTTTTTAGCTTAGCGTTTGCAAAAACATTTAATAAAGGCGGAATAAAATCTTTATCTAACAATACTGTTTTATTAGAACTTACTGAATTAATTTTAGCAACTGGTAATATAATGAAGTCTTGATAGTTTGCGGTATCTGTAATTAGATACATATTTAATTTTAAAGTAGCAATTTCCAATGACTGTTCAAGTCCTACCATTGCATCACTAACTGACTGCTTATAAGTATAATACCTTTCAGTAGTAGCATCTAACTTGCTATCTGCTGCCAACTTAGCATTGCTAGGTAATGGAGCAATTGCTATATATATAGTCTTCCCAGAGGCTGATTCATCAACCTGCAATGATAGCTCATCAGCATCAACACTAGGAATATTGATTAGTGTTCCATCAGGCATAACAGCTTCACACTTTGAAAAAGAAACTATACCTTGTTCTAGTTTAGCCTCATCAATTTCTATATTTTTCACTCCATAAAAATACTTAGCATTCCTAACTAGCTGGAGCTGTGCTGACTCATTAAAAGAATCTTGTACTTGAAAGTGGTGCTGAGAGACCGACAACCCTGAAAACCATGCTACTCTTTTCATACTCAAACTATCCTAGTTTATTTCATTATTCTTTTAACTTAATTCCATAATTTGTAAGCTTCAATTTATAAGTTTTAGAGAAGTAATGCTTAGTAACAGGAACTACTTGTTTCCAATCTAAATTAATGTTTCTATACCCTGCTGCTACACCTATATACTTAGCATCATCATCTGTATAGAAATATATTTCTTTTTCTTCGCCTGGCTGAATTATATATGTTTCTCTAGAAATAACAGATCCTTTCAAACCATCTTCACTATTTATTTTAGAAAAATTAGCCGAATCAAATGCTAGTTTATCCTTAAGCTGGAAAACATAAATCATTAACGATGATGGGTTTCCTTGTAAGTTTGGATTTATATCCTTACTAGCATTCATATCTACATAAACAGTAGAGCATGAACCTAATAATAAAGATAATACAACCATCATCAAAATATGTAATTTCTTATTCATCATTTTTCACCCACTTATATTAGTTACTCTGATTATATTTTTCTGAGATATATTCTTTTATATTTTTCTGCTTTTGCTTCTGTGTTGTACCTAACATTTGTGTATATTTAGCTTTATGCTTTGTCCAACATTTAGTAGCCAATGTCCCTGGAATAACTCTACCAGCTTCAGAAACTTCTCTTTCTATCTTCTCAGGATCAAAAGCATCAACAACTAGTTCGACAACTTCACGAGTTGAATTATCAACTTTTTTAAAGTGTGAAGTAATTTCACTAATAGACTCCCCAACAGCTTGTCTAGGAGGCATTATCTGACCATTTGTATCAAAGAAAATAGTCTCTAGTGCTTGTTTTGCTGACATACTCATTTTAAATGGATTTTTTACCTGAGACGTAAACATTGTTAAATCACTGTCTAACTTATTTTTAGCACTATTTCTTTCCATCATCAAACGAATCACACCATCGATAGAATAAGATAATATATCAATGACATCAGAGTAAATTTTATTCTTATCAACTTGTGAAATCACATTGTATGAAAGTCCAATTTTTTGACATAACATGTTTAAAAAAACATCTGATTCAGCTGATCTACTATTTTCAGCTCTGTTTTGCTCAACTTGCTCAACATGTCTTAGGTTATTATTTATTGACTCATTATTGTGTATTGTTCCTTGAGGAACATGCTTTTGAGAATTAGTATTTTGTTTAGCTCTCTCAAAATCAGTATGATAAGATGGTTGCTGCTCAGCTGAATAATCTTCTTTTTTATAACTATGCGGCTGAGGTGCTTGTGGCTTTTCATACACGGGGGCTTGTTGCTTTTCAGGTTGCTGTATCGCAGAAAAGTCAAACTCTTGCTCCGCATCACTTATATTAACAATATGTGCCAAATCCTCTAAAGAAGCTTCTTCATTAGAAGCTGAATTTAAAAACTGCTCTTCAGCACCTGCTGAATGCTCTATAGCTTGAGGTTGAGGTAATTCATCCATCACAAAATCAGAATTCACTCTTAAATGCTCAAACGCATCTCTTGTCTGATGTGCGCTATGGTCATGACTCTCTTCAAAAGGTAAATGATTATTATCTGCTAGATTAGTTTCCTCTAAAAAAGCTAAGTTATCATTAGAATTCTGTGATTCTTGATTATTAATAATATGCTTAATATCTGAATGCTCACTATTTTTTGAAATATTTGCTACAACGAGTTTGTACAAACCTAGCTCAAGTACATCTCCTTGTTTGATTTTTGTTGGAAAATTTCGCTCAAGCCTTAAACCATTTAATTTAGTACCATTAGTACTAATATCTGTAATAAAAAACTCTCCATACTGAGATTCTAAATGTATGTGTTTTCCAGAGATCTTACGTGTATGATCACTCAACGGCCATTGACAATTTTTAGATCTACCAATATAACCACCTAATTCTGAAAAAGTTTTTTGGATTTCTACATTCCCATACTCAGCTACAATATCTTGGGAGTTACCAACCCTGAAAGTTAACATATTACTCAACCCTACAATTTTAATACATTTCTAAATAAACATTATATCAACTACACACGCAGTCATATTGTCTTTTCCAGTTTTTTTTAGTGACTCTGCAATCATAGTGTCGCAAGTAACACCTGGAGCTTCATTTTTAGATAAAATACTGGATAACTCATCATCACTAAGCTCTTTATTTATACCATCAGTACAAAGCAAAAATCTTTCACTCTCTTTCAATACTAGTCTAATTTCATCTACAACGACATCTTCCTCTCCTCCAACGACTCGCGCTAAAGCACCCTTATATTGTTCTGCCATAGGGTGAAAATCATCAACAAGGCCTTTTTGTTGTAAAGAATTAAAGACTGTATGATCAACTGTAATCTGACTTAGAGCATTAACTGCAGGATCAAATCGATAGACTCGACTATCACCAACCCAAAGTATAGCAATCTTATTACCCCTAATTACTAAAGCAACCAATGTAGTCCCACATTTTACGGACTCCCCTAGTTTTTTAGCATAATAAAAAAGCTCTGTATTTTTTGATCTTATTAAGGACTTAATAAAGTCTACTGTTTGATTAAAACCAGTTACATTATCTGGTATAGATATTTTTTGAGTTAAAAGACCGCTAGCATATTCACCATTATGATGCCCTCCCATGCCATCAGCAACTATCCAAACTCCCATTTCAGGTTGAGCTAAAAATGCATCCTGATTAACAGATCTTTTATTGCCGACATGAGTTTTAACATTTGATGTTATTTTCAAAGACTTGGCCATAACTATATTATAAAATTCCTAATAATTTTGTATTAAAATCTAACCATATAAAAACACTAATTGAGCTATTATACAACTAAATAATAACAAAATATTACATAGCTATAATAACTCAAAAAGAATATTTTAAAATGATTAAGATTAACTAGCGTTTGTTGTGTCTAAGTGACCACTAACATTGATTACTTTATCATCAATATCAATTGTTTGGAATTTCATTCTAATCACAAGTTGTCCACGACCTTTTTCTTTAGCGTCTCTTTGATCTCCTTGCTCAAGAACAAGATCAGTAACAATACCATCTTTAAATGAAGCATGCATATTTACTTTATTTTGACCACCTGTAGGAGCTCTGTCTACTTCATATACACTTAGCTCTTTAATATTATCTTTACCAGCCATAACGTTTAATAGTAAAGCTGAGATACTGTGATACATAGGAACCTTAACAAATACTTCAGACTCTAGAGATGCTTGAGAATGATCAGCAGCACCAAAGCTATCATTATGAGGCTGTTTAAATTCATAACCCCAATCAAAAGTTAAACAATAATCTTCAGATAAAGGTGCCGTAGTATTGCTGTTACGGCCTGCAACTTCTTTTGATCCTGTTTTTTGTGTAATCGTACCAAATTTATCAGAGTCGATTTTTATTAAAACTGGCATACTAATATCTCCTAATGTTAATTTATATATTTACATATTTAGTTAGTACTTTTTTAAAAATATATTTAAGTACTAACTGTGATTGTAGACAAATTAATTTTACATTTCTAGCAAAAAAATAAAAAATAAGAATAATTTTTTAAAAATCATCTGGTATGTTTATTTACTTTTACGTTAGTGAGGCATAAAATTAACTTAATCAAATTTGTGACAGTTTAAACTAACTCAATGAAAACAACGCAGAAGCAAAATTTTTCTGACCAGCATACGACCTTTAAGACACAAAGCGTTCACCAAAATAATATCTACGAAGTTGATTTTGTTTCTAGTGAGAAAATCATACTCAAAGACATAAAAAATAATAAACTTGATGCTGAACTAGCACTCTCATGTATCATGATTCCTCAACAAGGTGATATCGTCTCAACAGTATCATATAAAGATGACATCTATATAACATCTATTATTAAAAGCTATAGCCTAGAACCAAAACAATATCATTTAAAGGGACTAGTAAAGGCTGGCTTAGATGAGAGTTATTTAAACATATCCCCCCAGAAAATAGAGTTAAAAACTCGTAAAATAAATCTTATATCACATACACTTTCAGCTTTATCAAAGGTTGGCAAATGGTTGATTGATGGAATGACAATCAAATCCAAGACAATTCACCAAGAATCTGTAAGCCAAAATATAAGTTGTAAAGAAACTTTAGATATATCAGCTCAAAATAGAAAAGTAGATATAACAGATATAGACTCACAAAGTGCTAAAGTAACTATTCAAGATAGTAAACAGATCAACATTACTACAGATAAGCTAAATATCAATAGTTAATTTTTTGACAAAGTTGATAGCTTTATTCTAAGTATTATTAATATTTATTGTTTTATTATTATATAATTAAATCTATTAGTATAGATAAGGTTAGTAACAAATGAGGATAAATATAAAATTTTCAATAATTACTTTCATGCTCATACTACCTATACTAGGTACATCTCAGTCGATTGCTAATAGCACAACTTTCTTCCCAAAGACTAAAGCAGAGAAAGTATATGACTCCACAACCTTAATAACCTCTTTATTTTTAAATAAGTATATATCCCCTTCAGAAGAAATTATTCATAAGTATTTTAGAATTTCTATAGATAAATATAGATTATTTAATATAGCCCCTTACTTAACAAATAATTATGGTGATAAAACTATGATAGACATCACAGGAGAATCAAGGTTTTTTGATCTTAATAAAGACTCTTGTTATTACTATCATGATAATAGCCAGAGTGTAATAATAGAAACTAGACCTATAATGAAAACAACTAGAAGTTGGTGTAGGGTTGTTACAAAAGAATAAGTTTTATAAGTCTTCTTTGATTTTTACCCAATCCTGCATAGTAGTTATCAGCTCAGCGAACATATCTGCCATAAGAAGTAAATCAACCTCATGCCCAACATTTTCTTCTTTATTTAGATCTTTTATACCTTCTAAAAATTTTATAGATTTAAACTGTAGCTTAGTATTTGCTGTCATTGCTAGCTGCTCTTTCCAAGTTATTGCCAGCTCTGTAATATATCCTCCGCTATCAATAAATGATTTGATATTATCATTTAGCATCGAACTACCCTGACATGATATATTTGCAATACTATCTCCAATGGCGCTAGTAAGTTTACATTTCTCAGCAATCTCTACATCTACTGGATATGCACTATCAACCAACCACTCTGTTAGTATATCTGTCTCTTCCTCAATTACTGGTTCAAATCTAGCTTCACACCTTTGTAATAAATCAAGAACCTCTGTAATTTGCTTGTCAGATATACTATCAATAACTAAATAATTATTTGTTAAATCCAGATATCCATATATTTTCTTAAACTTACTAAAAGCTTGTGGAAGAAGCCTTTGCTCCATATCTTCTTTGATTTGAGTTTTTTCTTTTTTACTCACATATCTCGTTAGTTCAAGCTCTTCTATATATTCTTGTGTTTGTTGATTTATTACCTGAGCTGGCAGAATTTTTTCTTCAGTTAATAAGCAAAATGCTGCTAAATGATTAAACTTAAAAAGACAGTTTTGATCCTTTATAAAAGGATTAACAAAACCTCGAGAGGATTTTTGAGAATTACTACAAGGTATAAAAACAAGCTTATTTATAGAATCTTCGAAGATATCAATATTAATCTCAGTAATTTTAAAAGCTGTTAAATTTTTAAAAAACATAATTGTTACTAATTAGTATTAGATCGTCTCAAAATAATAAAACATCTAATGCTAAAGTAAAACTATTAAATACATGGTTTTTAATATTTTATAAGCTTCCTTGTTTGTAAATTATAAGATTTCAATATTTTAAAATCTAAAACAGCATTTGTAGACCCTACTGATGAATATTTCATTATAGCTATCTCATCAAATACAATTTCTTTTGAGAAATTATATGTTAAAAAACCATCATGATTATTAGCGCCATAAGCTAAACTAATATGCGGATTCAGCTGATAATCACTACCTAAATCAATTTCTTTAACTTTGTTAAAAAGTTTATCTAACTCTTTAGTTTTCAATAACTTCAAATAGTAATTCATATAATAAGAATCTAAATTTTTAACAAGGCTTTCTATTTTTAATGAAATACTTTCACAACCTAATTTAGCTACAAAAGTATCAAAATCAGCAAAGATCTCCTGCTCTGAAGTAAACAAAGTCATATGAGGAGTAAAGGACGGTTGCTGAGAAATAAAAGAATTATAATCTACACATTTTGATAGCGGTATAAGAAATTCTTTAGCAGGAACAAGCCAAATACTATATTTTTGAGAACTCATCTTTTAAGATCCTAACAATAATTTCAATATTTGTTATAATAGCAAATCTTTATTTATACTAATTAAAATTTCTAGGAATAATATGTCACAAATAGTTGTCTGTGCAATGTACAAATTTGTAACTCTTGAAGACTTTGAAGCAATGCGCCAGCCACTTCTTGATACAATGATAAAAAACAATGTTAAAGGCACCTTGCTTTTGGCAAATGAAGGAATTAATGGAACTGTAGCCGGAACTCGTGAAAGTGTAGATGCTTTACTTGATTATCTAAAGTCTGATCCTCGTTTAGCAGATATTGACTATAAAGAATCACTTCATGAAGAAATGCCCTTTTATCGTTCAAAAGTTAAGCTTAAAAAAGAAATTGTAACTCTTGGGGTCGATGAAATAGATCCGAATAAAGTTTGTGGTCAATATGTAAAACCAAAGGACTGGAATGCTCTAATATCTGATCCTGAAACTCTACTAATCGATACACGTAATGATTATGAAATTGAAATAGGCACATTTGAAAATGCTGTAAATCCAAATACAGAAACATTCCGTGAGTTTCCTGAATATGTTGATGAAAATTTAGACCCTAAAAAACATAAGAAAGTTGCGATGTTTTGTACAGGTGGAATTAGATGCGAGAAATCTACAGCTCTTATGAAAGCCAAAGGTTTTGATGAAGTTTATCATCTACAAGGTGGCATTCTAAAATACCTTGAAGAAGTACCAAAAGAAGAATCTATGTGGCAAGGAGAATGCTTTGTATTTGACTCTAGAGTAGCTGTAAACCACGATCTAGAAAAAGGTAATTATGATCAATGCTTTGCATGTCGTATGCCAATTACAGAAGAAGATAAGAAGCGTCCTGAATATGTTAAAGGCATAAGCTGCCACCACTGTTATGATAAAGCTACTGAAAAACAAAAATCTCGTTTTGCTGAACGTGAAAAACAATCTCAACTAGCAGCTGAAAGAGGTTTTTCCCATGTTGGTGATGAGGCAAAAAGATTAGCAAAGTTAAATAAACAACAGAAACAAAAAGCTAAAGAAGAAGCTCGTAAGAAAGCTAAAAAATAGTTAAGTTTCTAGCCATTTAAATAAATACCATTATCTCTAATTACTATTTTTTTATGTTTTAAAAGAGTTCCTATCGCTCTTTTAAATGCTGCTTTACTAATACCAAACTCTCTTTTTATATCATCTGGACTAGACTTATCATTGAAAGGTGAAGATCCATCGTGAGCAATTAAATACTTTTCAACAAGTTCTGCATTTTTGTCCAAATCTTTATGAGCTAGTTGTAATGATAAATCTATACGACCATCTTCACGAATATTTTTGATATAGCCTTTTTTTGATTGGCCAAAACTTAGTCTTGTAAACACTTCTGAACCATAAAGGATACCCCAATATTTACTATTGATAATTGCTTTATAGCCAATATTTGTTGAATTAGCAATTAGTAAATCTACTTCTTGATTAGGCTTAAGATCATCACCAGCATAATCTGTAATAAACTTATTAATCTTAGATGATGCTGTAATTCGACCATTTACTTTATCAAGATATAAATAAACAATATATGATTTGCCAAGCTCAAAAGGTCTATGCTGTTCTGCTAATGGTACAAATAGATCTTTATCTAAACCCCAATCTAAAAATGCTCCAATTTGAGTAATGTTTTTAACCTCTAGATATGCAACTTCTCCAACTGTTGGTACTGTCTTTGTAGTTGCTACTACTTCAGATTTAGAATTTTGATACAAAAATACACTTAATTCTTCCCCTACTTCAGGAACATCTGTAAGCTCTGATAATGCCAACTCTACATCACCTAAATTTAGAGCATCTAAAACTAAGTTTTTATGGTTTACTTCAAGAACTTTTAAATTATGATATTTACCTATTGAAATCAAGACATTCACCTTTTTAAATTTATACAAGAGAATATTATCATAGTTAAATCTAGACTAACATTAATAATCAAAATTTGCTTTACAACTATTCTTTCAAATAGTTTAATACCATATATAGTTTGCTAAATTTAAGTGAAAGAAATGAAAAAAATTGCCTTTTTAGTCTCTATTTTAGGAATTCTTATATCAACAAATATTTACGCGAAACAACTGGTGCTACCTAATAATGTAGTAGCTTTTTCTAGCTTAGAAGGTAAGAATTTACTAAAAACAGCTCCTGAAGAATATTCTCAACAATACTGGAAGCTTTCTGAATATTTTACAACTGAGTATGGTACAAGTTTTTGTGGACCCGCTTCTGATGTTATGGTTTTAAATGCTCTTGGTATCGAGCCAACAATGTCACCTGATCACCAACCCTATACCATATTTGATCAAACTAATATTTTTTATAACAAAAAACTTATTAAAGCAGGAATAAACCCAAATCGAATTTATGCTCATGGTTTACCTATCGATGAGACAGCTCAAATTATTAACGATCAAAATACTATTGGAGCAAAAGCTATTGCTAAAGTTTACCATGCAAATCAGTTTAAAAATGAGGAACAATTTAAAAATAACCTATTAAATAATATGAAAAATGGTAAATATATAATAATCAATTATAGCCGCTCTGATATGGGTGCTCAAGGAGGTGGACACTTCTCTCCTTTAGCTGCTTATAATTCTAAAGCTGATATGTGGCTACTTTTGGATGTAGCAAGATATAAATATGAACCATCTTGGATAAAAACATCCGATCTCTTTAAAGCTATCCAAGGTAAAGATTCTGAATCTAACTTACCTCGTGGAATTATTATTGTTTCTAAAGTGAATGTTAATTACTAAAGATTGGCCAGTTATCTGCGTCTAAATACTGCTTATTTGCAAAACTATATCTAAATCTAGATTTGATCATACTAACATCCCAGCTTGATATATCCTGATTAAAAGATTTTGCATCATAAAACATATTGTTCATAATAACTATATTTGATGTATCCCAGTGAGAGATATCTTGATTAAATGAGTATGCACCATTAAACATATCTTGTGTATATACTACGTTTGATATATCCCATTTATCAAGAGGCTTATTAAAAGCATGTGCATTGAAAAACATTGCTGTCATATTATCGACACTAGAGACATTCCATTTATTAATATCATAATTAAAGCTATATGCATTTTTAAACATCTGAGACATATCTTTTACTTTGGAAGTATCCCAATCACCAATATTTTGATTAAAACTATATAAGTTTTCAAACATGCCCTCCATCGTAGTGACATTTGAGGTATCCCAGCTTGTTATACCAATTGGTAAATTTCTATATAAAGCCTCATTACTTAATAGATTAGATAAGTGTGACATATCTGTAACATGGGAAGTACAAAGATGTATTTTTCCAATAGCAAAATCTCTAAAACTTTCTCTAAGAGTATTATTATCAACAACTAAATATTTATGGCTATAATGTTCAACCTCTGAACCAACATAATCATCTTTGCAAATAATTGTTTTTAAGTTAGCAAATGAACAATTACCAAATAAAATCGCTAACAAAATAAAGAAAGGCTGTATAAACTTCATAATCGTCTTTTAATTTAATACAGAAGTTATCTAATTATAATTCATTATAAAACAAATACAGTTTCAGACATGTAACAATATGTAACACTTTTGTTACATTCAAATGTAATTTTAAAAGCTATGATGCTATAATTTGGATAATATATACTCATATTAAATGTGAATAATGCAGAAAAGAATTGCTATAGTTGACGATGAGTCAGATATTAGAGAGGGATTAGCTAACTATCTTGTTCAAAATCATTATTTAGTTGATGATTTTGATAGTGGTATATCATTTCTTGATGCGTTATCAGAAAGATCTTATGACTTAGTTATTTTAGATGTCATGATGCCTGAAATAGATGGATTAGACACCTGTCGACAAATTCGTAAAATATCTGAAGTCCCTGTAATATTTTTATCTTCAGCAGGAGAATCTTTTGATCGTATATTAGGAATTGAAACAGGTGCTGATGACTATATCACAAAACCATTTAATCCTCGTGAAGTTCTTGCACGCATAAAATCAATACTAAAAAGAACAGATATAAAGCCAACTGCACAATCTCAAATAAAAACCCCATATTGGAGTATTGATACTCAACAGCATAAAATTTCATATAATAATGGTGAAGAAATAGTATTTACTCCTGCTTTGTATAAACTATTTGATTATTTATACAGACATAAATCTAAAACCATCACACGTGAGAAGATCTATGAAGATATACTTAAGCGCCCGTTTGAAGAGTTTGATCGCACTATAGATATTCGTATAAGTAGATTGCGTAAACTATTAGATGCGAATCCAGATCAAACTGCTGATAGCAGCTATATTCAGACAATAAAAGGAACAGGATACTGCCTGAATTTATACGATGAATATATCTCTTCGTAAACTTATCCGCTCACAAAAAAAGCTTTTATTAGTTAGTATTGCTATTATATCTGGACTAATTGTTATACAGTTTTCGTATGTTGGTTATGTAGTAAATTCGGGTACTGATGTAGCTGCAGAACGTATAGTTGTCCCACTAAAAAAATCTAAACAGTCAAAAGATAATTTACTGCTTAATGATATTGAAAGGACAGATTTTAAAAAAGCCCTACACAATCTATATCGTAGTTTTACAATATATTCTAAACAGCCAGTATGTACAAAACATGAGCTTAGCAAGCTTATAAATAAATATGAAGTTCTTGTACAAAGCTGTGAAAGTATTCAGGTTTCAAACAATGTTTGGGTTAATACTTTATACAAATCACAATACGCATTAACCTATCCTATCAATATTACTTTTGGATTAATTGCATTAGTCTTTTTTATATTACTTATAATATTTTTTATACAGCTTGCTTGGCGTATTCCTTATCTTGAATTTCAACAGTTTGCTTTTGAGATGGGTATGTACTTCCAATCAAAATCATTAAAAAAACATAAAGGCAAATTGCTTAGTTCAACTGTTGCTACGTTTGATTTTATGCAAAATCGAGTTAATCATATTATCGAATATCAAAATAAACTACTGGCTATGACATGCCACGATATTCGAACTCCTCTAGCAAGAATCCAAGCAAGAAGACTAACAGATTTAGAAAATTCTTTGAACAATAAAGATCTCAACGATATTGAAGAGATTAATCAAATGTTAGATGATTTAGTACTTTTTTCAAAAGAAAATTGGCTAGCTGGTATATCACCAGAAAAAGTAAGTATTAGTGAATTTATAGATGACATTGTTAATGAGTATATTGAACTTGATAAAGATATACGCCTAATAAATCAGCTTTATGATGACCTCTATTTAGAAATAAAAAAACCTGCATTAAAAAGAGCTATATCAAATATTATAAACAATGGCTTTAAGCATGGAAATCAAGTCAAAATTTATATTAATGATATAGATAACAATGCTTATAAACTTATTATACAAATTCAAGATAATGGTCCTGGAATTCCAGATGATGAAATAACAAAAGTATTTGAACCATTCTATACAGGCTCTTCAGCAAAAAAAGGCAATGGTTTAGGTCTAACAGTTTGTAAAGAAATAATTGAAGCACATCAAGGCGAGCTATATTTAAAAAATAATGTAGAAGGAGGATTAAATGTCACAATCAAATTATAAATCCTCTCTTTTAAACCTAGTAATGCTTTTATCATTTGTCTTGATAGCAAAAGTAGCTTTTGTGATTTATGTTTCTTATATAGTTAAATTCTATGCTTTTCATGACGTGTATTACAACCAGCACTTATACGTTAAAGGGTATCATTTCTTATTTCTAGGTTTTTTTTCGATAGGTTTCTTCTTTTTACCATTTTTACATTTACTTACTCGCTCTATTGATCATCGCAAAATTTTAAGGCTCTGTCTGATACTTCAAGGATCTGGTGTTATAGCTTTTATTTTAGCTCCTAGCTTACTTACTTTACTTATTTCTGCTGCTGCTATGTCGTTAGTCAATATAGTTATTATATTAGCTGTAGTGCAAGTTTCTCTAATCTCAAAACGACGCCACCAATTATGGGCTCTCGCATTAATACATGCTTTTGGTTTTACATTTGCTCTAGAAATATATCAAAGCCTATACCCTGTAAATACTAATATTCAATATATCCTTTACGGATGTGTAGCATTGATATTAATAAATTTCATATTACTTAATCTTATACAATTTGGTATATATAAAAATAGTAAGTCTAAAAATATTCTTGAGTACTATTTCATAGGTATATTTTCTATAGTAAAACATAGTAGGACATTTTTACTACACACTGTTATATTAGTAACTATGACATGCTTATATGTGTATATAGAAATGCTCAAACTTAGTAGCGTATATGTCAACGTGACTCATATGCCTAATATAGCAATCTCTTTACCAATTAGTACCATAATTATAATAACTCTCTGTTATATAGATAGTAACAAATTGAAACTAATTTTCTTTGCAATATTTACAGTAATATCAATATCACTATCTTTAATAATTATAATATTAATACCTGAACACATATTTAATCATAATAGTTTTAGAGGAGTCTTAATTGCTGATCGAGCTCTTAGTTTATCACTACTATCAATATGGATAGCTTATATTATTAGAAACTTTTTAGAAGTATTCAAAAAAGCATCCGTATTTTCATTTAGTGCTCTTTATTTAATATGTAATGTTCTAATTTGGTTATTTGGCAGACTTTTTTAAAACTTTTACATTGTTTAATAAAATTTAGCCCATTTACTAATCTTATTCTTAAACATCCAAAGATTGCCTAATAGTTTCTATATGTCGATGAGTTATTTAAAAAGGAGCTTTAAACATATAATATATCCACTAGGCAATTTGGGTATTCTAATTAGAAAATATTCTTTGTATTGACTAACTACTAAATCAACTTCTTATATCAACACTCTAGAGAGTACTTACTAAGGAGTGCAATTATAGCCAATCAAAAAGCAAAAGTATGTTTCAAAGGCGTAACAATATGTAACATTTTTGTTACATTGAAGATATTAAGATAAATCTTGGATTAGAAAACTAAAGCTCGATAGATAACTTCTCAAGCTTGATATTATTAAAACTAGGATTCAGAGTTGTATCTTTATTAGATTGTGATTTTATAATAAAGCTAATATTTTTAGTCTTTTTTAAAAACCTATTTATAAAACTTTTCTTACAGTTATTTTCTAATAATCTAACTTCTTGACCTACTATAAGCTCTAAATCTTTCCAAGCATTTTTTACTAAAACCTTAACATCATCATTAGGAATCCTATTTAAAACATGTTCTAGATTTACTTCTTGTATAGAGTTTTTATTATCTGAATTATAGTTTGATCCTATTATTGATAATAAAACTCTCGTTCCTTGATTTTGCTTTATAGTATAGTACACATTAGACAGTCTCTCCTTAGAATAACTTATGCCACTAAAAAGATGCTGAGTAAAACTACTATTATATATTTGAATAATCATGTATTTAGCTCCTTGACACTGTCAAAGCTTAATAGAAATACTAAAAATTTTGCTTATGATTCTAAAGATTCATTAAGATCGTCTACAAGGAGAAGTTTTTTTATCAATATCTCCAGCTACACCATTGTAAGTTGCCCAAGGCTCTTGTTCACCAGTATCCGCTATTTGCTCATCAGGAGCAGCAGTCCAATTAGTAGTTCCGCATGCTGCATAGTATTTGCCTTCATAAGAAACAAAAGCGTATGACTTACCACTCCAATCGCCATTATGATACTCATTACCACCTTTATGCCAATCACCAACATATTCCATCTTCACAGTATCTGTAACTGGAGAAGGAGTATCTCCTCCTGTTAATGTAATAGTTACATTTGAAGGATCACTAGAACCTAATGCACATGTAACTCCTGTACCACCATGCGTTTCAGCTTTACATATACCACTAGCCGTAACTTTACCTGCTGGAGTTAATACTGCTTGATATGAACCTGTCCCAAAAGATCCTTTAACTTCTACTTTAACATCTTGCCACGCCTCTGAATAAGTTTGTGGAGTTAACTGTAATGTAAAATTACTTGAAGACTTAACAAGAGAGCCAAAAGACTGCTGACTTGGAACACTTGCTGCTGTTTTTATTTCAGTCGCATCTTCTATTCTTACAGATGATACTGAAGTGCTAGATCCAGCTTCAGCCTTTTCATCAATAACAGGTTGAGTAGAATAAATTCTAGAATCAACTTTACTGTTATTTACTAACTCTAGAGTATAAGAGTAAGCTGAAGTACTGATAGCTAAAGGTGCTAAAAGACAAAGTGATTTATAAAGTTTCATATCATTTTCCTTAATCAGGGTTTAACTTCAATTACCATTCTAATTAATCATAAAGAAAAAGTATGTTTCAAATAAGTAACAATATGTAACATTTTTGTTACAATAAAATTTATAATTTTATTATTTACATATTTTCTATTACATAGTTTAATACCTATCACTCTACATTTATATACTATAAATAAGGTCTTAAAATGAAACAGAACCTCATAAAATTAATACTTATATATACATGTTTACAAGCTACCATATATGCTAATACCTCAAACAAAACTATTAAACTTAATAAAGATATAACTACAAAAATATCATCTAATTTCTATAATATTCAGACAGGTACAAAAAATTATGATTTCCCAACAGAGGTGAGCATAACACCTAAAACTACTGGTATAAAAATTAATTTTAAAAATGATGGCAGTAAATTTGTTTATCAAAATGATAATACAACTAACAATAGTGAACTATACGATCAAGAAGTCTTCGAAGTATTTATTCACTCTGGAGATAAAGTTTCAAATCAATATTTTGAATTTGAACTGAATCCAAATGCTGCTTTATTTAATGCTTATATAAAAAAGGCAGGAAAAGAAGCGTATTTTTTAGATGCTTCATCACAAAGTAATGACAAAACTACAAAACATACAACTTATAACAAGCTTGCATGGCAAGTAACCAAAGATTCCCAAAAAGGAAGCTTTTCTGGAGAGTTATTTATTCCATACTCTTTAATTAATAAGTCACAATGTTACAGAGCAAATTTTTTAAGGATCGCGTCCTATACTGATCATTCAGAAGAGAAAAACTGGAAATGTAATATAAACACTTGCTCATACTTAGCTTTTAACCCTACATATAGTACAACTTTTCATATCCCTGATAAAATGGTGATTTTGGATATTGATTCTAATAATTTAGTCTAAGAAATAAAACATATGACTAACTTAACTGTATCATTAGACTATAAAATTAATATTGTATGCTATTTATAATAAAAAAATAAGCGTCTATCTTTGTATATATACCAACAATACCTCTTTAATATAGTTTAACATCGCTGTAAATAACAACTTCTCAAATCTTATAAGCCCCGAGTATCTTATGTATGTATAGCGTTTTAAATGAAAAGAATGTTAAAATGGTTTGCACTTATAGCAAAATAATCAGATTTAAGGTACCTATTATACTTAATTTAAATACAAGTTGTTAAAAATAATATAGTTAATTTGCAGGTGGAGTATTTTCTTCAACATATTTAATACTATCTTCATATGTATAAAGTATAATTAACTTATCATCATCAATAATAAGTTCAGGGTGGCTGGACTTCTTAGGACCGAAGTTTTTAATAGCTATTTTTTTCTTCTCTACAGGGTCAAAAGTTTGTAGATATAAGTAGTTATTGTAACTCGCAACCGTTACAAATTTATTGTGTTCACTATTTGGCAACACTTTAGCAGAAAGATAAGTGTTAGCATCAACTTTTGACCAGCCACTAGCAATACTACTACCTTTATATGTATATATGTTATAATCATAAATACTAATTTCATCATTCGAAATACCTAATAAAGCAACATTACTATCTTCAACATATAAAGGATTATTTTCAACATATAAAGGTTGAAACATTCTATATTTCTCATAGCTACCACCAATAGCGCGATAAAAGCTAGGATAAGGTTTGATGATTTCAAACTCTAATCCTTTATAGCTTATATGCACTTCATAAACCTTATCACCTACTACCAAAATATTTGATTCCATGCCGACACTATATTTTTCGTATTCAGTTGCTACCATTGTTTCCATGTCTATTACGTCTATTGTAAAATAACTTAGTTCTGAAGTTATTTTAGGTTTTACATCAGATGTACATGTACCTATCACTTCTTGTTTACCATCTTCTTTATTTAAAGTAGCTAATGATAAAATAGTATTACATGATGACCCTCTAAATAATCCTAAGTCTTTTATGCTATTGCCATTATCACTAACAAGTAAAGTTTGGACATATTCTGGATATTTTCCTTCATCTTCACATTTATTTCTATTTATAGCAACAAGATAAGTGCCTTTTTTTAAAAGTGTAATTTTTGAATTAACACCTTCTCCAATAGTTAAATCACTTTTTGAATTATTATCATTTGCTATTGCAAGAGTACTCCCTGTTACAATTAGCATAAATAAAATTATTTTTATTTTTTTTATCATCATTTAATTTCCTACTTTTTACTTAATTTTCATAATTTAGATATTTTCTAAAAAACATAATACTTATAACTAATTCAAGTTCTAAATAACATTGAAGAATCTTGTTTGAACACCTTATGAGTAAACTTTTGCAGCATTTCCTAACTTGCAGATAAACTTTTTAGTCATACCATTTATTTCCTTATATGACTGAGCATCTAAAACTCTAAATGTCATTTCAACTTCATCATTATTATTAATACTATATGCATTGTTCTCAATAACAGGGATGCTAGATTCTATATGATGATCATTAAGTAATTGCTGAGAAAATACTATTCTATTTCCTACATTCATTATTGTTGTAGGTCTTATATATCCATTAATTTCAGTATAGTCATTAGTACCAGAATAGACTTCACACTTATTTAATGAAAAAACTAATGTAATTTGATTACCTAATTTCACTGCCTTATTTATATCATCATAACTTTTTAATTCTTGTGATACAGCACACGAAAAAAAAGAAAAAGTTCCTACTATTGCCGCTAATTTATAAAGTAATTTCATATGCTTATAATTTCCTCTTATTCAACAAATGTTTAATTGCGGAGATGGATTATAATTAACAAAAGAAGAAAAGTATGTTTCAAATAAGTAACAGTGTGTAACATTTTTGTTACATAAAATAATAAAAATGAATAGTTAAAAATTCTTTGAGGAAATCACCCAAACATCTCCTTTAAGGCTGATAAGCTTTGCTTTGAATTTTCTTTACGAGTCTCAGCACACTCTTTTTCTGTACCAACCCAATATAAGTCAGTTTCAGGTAACTCATCTATAAATCTACTTGGTATTGATATCTGCTTCTCACCGAACTTTTTACGATGTTTTGTCATTGTTATAGTAAGATTCTCTTTAGCTCTTGTAATAGCTACATACGCAAGGCGTCTTTCATCTTCGATTGACTCTTCTTCAATACTTTGTTGGTGCGGTAAAATGCCTTCTTCCATACCCATTATATAAACTTTTTTAAATTCAAGCCCTTTGGATGCATGCATAGTTATTATTTGCACTTGATTATCATTTTTATCTTCATTATCACGATCTAAAATATCAATAAGAAGCATTTTATTTAAAACTGCAGATAAGGACTCTAAACCTTTATAAGATTCATCTTCAAGTTGCTTCGCTATCCAACTAATAACCTCTATAACATTAGCATATCTAAACTCTGCTTGCTTTTCAGATGAACTAGAATCTATCAACCACTGTCTATATGAGATATTATCAACAAAATCATTAATGATTTTCTTTAACTCCCCAGATGAAATACTAGTATGTATCTTTTGCTGAGTATTTATAATCAAATCTTTGAAGTTCAATAGCTTTTTCTTTGTTAAATCACGAATGTCTATAGCATCAAGATTGTATAAGGTATGAAAAAAACTACAATGATACTCACTAGCATATTCACCAAGTTTATGGATAGTTGCACTGCCAACTTCTCTTTTTGGAGTATTTACTACGCGTAGAAATGCCCTATCATCATCAGGGTTTACAATCAGTCGTAAATAAGAAATTATATCTTTGATTTCAGACTTTGAGAAAAAAGAACTACCACCACTAATCGTATATGGTATTTTGTGCATTTGCATATATCTCTCAAGCAAAAATGCCTGATAATTACTACGAATCAAGATAGCATAATCAGAGTTCATTGATTTGGTTTTGACTCTATCAAAGAATATATCACTAGCGATAAACTGAGCTTCATCTTCATCATTAACCAAACTTATTAATTTTATTTGCTCACCATAATCTTTTGATGACCAAAGTTTTTTTTCAAAGATATGACTATTATTTTCAATTAGTTTATTGGCAATATTCAAAATCCTACCAGTAGAACGATAGTTTTGTTCAAGCTTAATTACTTTTAAATCTGGAAAATCTTCCTGCAAGTGGCGTAGATTCTCAGGTCTAGAACCTCGCCAAGCATAGATTGACTGATCATCATCACCAACTACCGTAAATTTATGCTTTTCTTGTGTTAGATATTTTAAAAGTTGGTATTGCGATTCATTAGTATCTTGATATTCATCAATTAGAATATACCTAAACTTATCTGACCAAAGATTTTGAATTTGTTGATTATTTTTAAATAATTGAATTGGTTGAAATATCAAATCATCAAAATCAAATGAGTTATAAGATCTTAGATACTTTTGATATTCCTTATAAACAAAAGCTGCTTGTTCTTCTAGTTCATCTTTTGGCTGAACTTGACTTGGATCTAATAAAGCAGATTTCCAAAAGGATATTTTTGACTGAATAAAACTTGTATTTTGCTTAGGTAGTTGATACTGATCGTAAGCAATATCATGTATCAAAGTATGTGCATCATGACTATCAAAGAGTGTGAAGTTTTTCTTATAGCCAAGCTCTTTAAAGTGTCTTTTTAAAATAGATAATCCGAGAGAATGAAAAGTTGATATAACAAGCCCTTTTGATTGCTCTTGGCTAAGTCGAGATTTGACTCTTTCTTGCATTTCCTTAGCAGCTTTGTTAGTAAATGTAACAGCTAAAATACTTTTTGATGGATATAATAATTCTTCAATTAAATATGATATCTTCTCAATAATTACACTAGTCTTACCACTACCTGCCCCAGCAAGTACCAACAGTGGTGAACTTGTATATTTTACAGCTTCTTGCTGCTGAGGATTAAGCCTTGTTAACATTTAGTAATAACTTCACCAGTATCAAGAGTAAACTCCTCAGAATCTGTTTCTTTATGAAAAACAACTAACATATAGCAGTTACTATCAACTAATACCTTATTCACAACATTTGCTAAAGGTTTACCCTCACTATTTTTCAGATCAAAACTTTGTATATCTGAGTCAGATTTAACTACTGCTAACTCTTTTTTCAATTTTGCTTTATAGTGCATTCTAGCTATTACTTCTTGCCCCATGTAGCAGCCTTTCGTATAGCAAATTACATTTTCAACATTATCTAACTCAAGTTCAGCTGGTAAAAATTTCTCAAAATTATCAGTATTGATAACAGCTAGTTTATTTAAGATATTTCGTTTTTGAACTTCTTCAAAACTAACGTCTGATTTTAGGCTATTTTTAGCTAGTATATTATGATTTAGAAAACTATTCTTTGTAAAAAATAATGAAAAATCTTCATTTATAAAAAATGTCACTTTTGAGAACATGCCATACTTTTTAAGCCATGTAAGTAAATTTTCTGTAACCGTTTTTTCTACAGATAAAAGTAATTTTTCATCTGAAATAAACTTCACAAAACATAAAGAAATAATACGTCCTTTAAGATTTGCAAAAGCAGTTAATAAAATATCATTATCTGTAGATAACAGATTTAAATCAGCAGTTGTTAACCCTTGCAAAAACTTCTTAGTATCTGCACCATTTACTTCAATAATATCAAAATTATCATATTGGAATATCATAGGAAAACCTAATTGTTTTAGTAGAATTTCAGCTAGTAGATTTTAGTATATTTAATAAAAGTATGCAAAGAATGTTTTCTAGAAGTTAGCACTAGTCCCACCAATGCCTCTTGGTTGATTATTTTGAAAGCCTCCCTGAGGGCCATCTAACATCATTTGTCTATTCAAGGCTCTATCTTCATCGCTGATTCTAAGATTATTTCTAGCATTTACTGGCTCTGGTGTTGTCAGGTTTGCTAGATTCGGGTTTTCATCTTCAGAATCATCTTTTTTATTTTTATGATCCTTATGACTATGTTCTTTTACATGATGGGAATTTCTTGAATCTTGATCAGGTCGCTTAGCTCTTGGAGCTCTCATATCATCCTCAGAGATTCCACCTATATGATGCTTTGGAGCTTGCTGAGATTGACTTTTCCTTTGATTTAACATTTGACGATGAGACTGAAGCCCTCCCATATCTCGAGCTGCAGAACTGTATGATTCATTTTTTCTAGTATCTTCAGCCTCTGAAAAGCCTACTGTTGGTACACCTAAAATTGAAGTCAAAATTGATGTTAACAAGATCTTTTTCATTAGTTTTTTATCTCCCTATATTCTTATAAAAACTCTTTAATAATATTCTCTAACTCTATAGTATCTTTAGCAAATGACTTAATTCCTTCTGCTAACTTATATGTCGCCATAATGTTATCATTCATTTGCCAACGAAAATCAACTTCTGTAATTTTTGTTTGTTGAGAAATAGTACTATTACTATTTATTAGTTTAGGCTCTATTTTATTATTTATACTATTTAATTCTTCAAGGAGTGCTGGGGCTATTGTCAACGCATCACACCCAGCTAAGGCTAATACTTGTTTAGCATTTCTAAAGCTAGCACCCATAACTATGGTTTTAAACCCCTGCTCTTTATATAAGTCATATATAGCTTTGACTGAGTTAACTCCCTCATCACTACTTACCTCTGGAAATTCGTTAAGATTTTCTTGCTGCATTTGCCAATCAGTAATCCTTCCAACAAATGGAGAAATCAAATACACATTAGCTTCTGCACAAGCTTGTGCTTGAGCTTTATCAAAGATAAGCGTCAAATTACAATTTATACCTTCTTTTTGGAGCTGCTGAGCCGCTTTGATTCCTTCCCATGTGGCTGCCACTTTAATTAAAACTCTATCTTTAAAAATGCCTTTTTGATTATATTTCTCTATTATTTCTTTTGCATAATTTATAGTTTTCTCAGTATCAAAAGAAACTCTAGCATCTACTTCACTAGAAACCTTACCATCTATGACATCAAGTATTTTACAACCAAAGCTAACCAATATTTCAATAGATATTTCTTTTATAAGATCCGCTTCTGCTAAATTAGGATTATTTGATTTTACATTAGCTATAATACCTTTAACAAAATCTGCATATTTCTTATCTTTTACTGCTTTTAATATAAGGCTTGGATTTGTTGTTGCATCGATAGGTTTATATTTCTTAATTAACTCAAAATCGCCTGTATCTGCAACAACTCTAGAGTGTTCCCTAAGCTGATCTAACGCAGTCATTTCCATACATCCATTACCAAATTTATATACTTATAGTTAGAGTATACAATTTTAGTATTATTAGATAAACGAAATATCAATAATTTTTACAAAAGTTGATTGGTTAAATAGATATAGCTTATAGGCATAAAACTTTGAAAAAACTTTAAGAATTATCAAATCAATGGGTAAACTTATCCTTCAACATTTCAAACATAGCTCTAACAGCCATCATTTCCCCACCTTTTGGTCTACCTGGAGTACTAGTCAAGTTCCAAGCAATCATATCAAAATGTATCCAAGTTGGTGCATCTTCTAAACCAACAAAATGCTCCATAAATAAAGCTGCCTTTATAGCCCCTGCAAATGGAGAGGATAAATCTGCATGAGATATATCAGCATATTCTGTCTCTAAATTCTTTCTATAACAATCAGCTAAAGGAAGCCTCCAAACTTGATCTTTCATAAGCTTCCCATATTTATTTATATCATTAGAAACTTCATCATCATTACAGAAAAAGGCAGATATTTCTGGACCAACAGCTACTCTAGCAGCACCTGTGAGAGTAGCAAAATCTATCAAATATTTTGGTTTCTTTTGCGCCTCTACAAATAGTGGTTCGGCTAGGATCAATCGCCCTTCTGCATCTGTATTCACCACCTGAACAGTTGTACCATTTTTCATTTTAATAATATCACTAGGACGATATGATTTTGCATCTATAGCATTCTCAACTGTTGGAATCACAAGATTTAATCTAATAGGCAATTTATGTTTCATAATCATATAAGCAAGACCTATCGCATTAGCAGATCCTCCCATATCTTTATGCATAAGAAGCATTCCAGATGATGGTTTAATATCTAAACCACCAGTATCAAAAACAACCCCTTTACCAACTAAAGATACTAGAGGATGCTTATCATCACCCCAACTTAATCTAACTAGTCTTGGTTCTCTATGACTACCTTTACCAACTGTATAAATACCCATATAACCTTGTTTGGCAAGCTCCTCACCCACAATTTCTTCAAAGCTAGCACCAAATTCATTAGCTAATTGTTTTACAATATTAGAAATATCAGCTGGCCCCATCTCTTCTGCAGGTGTTGTAATCATATCTCTAACTATAAAGTTTGCCTCTATGTTTGCTAAAATATATTCATACTCTTTTGGTAGGTATAGTTTTACATTCTGCTCTTTTGGTTTTGATTTATATTTATCAAACTTATAGCTGCCCAAAGCAAAACCAATATACATAGAAGCAAGATCATTACTATCACAATATTCTATATGATAATCTCCTTTAGGTAATTGATTAGATAGTTCAGCAATACTAAACATATCATCAGTTACTCGACATACTATTTTTTCAATATCTCCTTGGGAGTTAGGAATAATAACAGTTGTCTTTTTTTGCTCCGCCTGATTTATAATTTTTTGAGAAAAACTATCTTGTTGAATTAACCAAGCTTCGAAGTTTTTCTTACAAATAAGATAAATAGGTAAAGAATTCTCACTTTTTACTTGTTTAAAGCATTTTAATTGTGTTGATACATACATCTTATAGCTCCACATCTTGATTTAATAATAACCAACTATTGAAATCCTGGACTGTTTTGGTTGTTAAAATACCTGCTGTTTTATAAAGGCTTAAAAAGCCCATAATATAATCAAATTCTGTGTTGTTTAATTGAATAAGAAATTGATAATATTGATTTAAAAGTATGAAGTACTGAGTAATAGTTGTAGTCCCTTGATCATACCTTTCTTTATATTTTTCATATGCAATCTTTGCAGCAGCAACAGACTCTCTTAAAGAAGTTATTTCTTTTTGCTTTAATTGTACAAATCTAAAAGCATACATCGCATCATTTTGAGCAACCCTACCAGTCTGGATCATATCAAACTCAGATGACTGATAATCATAAGCAGCCTTCTTAAGTTCAGCATAATTTGTACCGCCAGAAAAAATATTCCAAGTAAGGTTAATACCAAAATAAAAAGCACTAACATCTCCTCTAGATGGTAAAAACCT
Organism: Candidatus Francisella endociliophora; assembly: GCF_000764555.1. Lineage (NCBI taxonomy): Bacteria > Pseudomonadati > Pseudomonadota > Gammaproteobacteria > Thiotrichales > Francisellaceae > Francisella > Candidatus Francisella endociliophora. Next base: position 379,066 of record NZ_CP009574.1, read on the forward strand.
ATCAAAAACAGGATTACCTAAAGAGCTAATATCATTAAAACCAGGCGAATATTTAACCTCAAAATTAACCCTTGGCATAAATGGGCTAGTTGCTGATTGATAATCATAATATTTACTTTCTTTAGTATGCATAGAGCCAAGATAAGCAGGATTACTTCTCATAGCCAGCTCTTCCCAGCCTTCTTCTGTATTGGGCGAAGGCTCTTTCACTTTAAAATCATTATTATAAAGAACTACATCATCATTATTATTTGTAAATTTACGTAGTTCCGCCCGTGCAACTTTTTCTTCTCTTTTTGCAGCTGCATAATCAGCTTCTGCTATATAGTAGTTTGCTTTTACTGTTTCATAATCAGCAATATCAGCGACTCCAGCCTTATATTTACTTTCTAGTTCATTCAAGCTTTGTTTGTTTGACTTTAAATTATATGAATTATATTGAACATTTTTAATAGCTTTTGCTAAATTAAAATAAGCATAACTAGTATCATATAAAAATTGTTGATAACTTGTTCTATAATCCTGCTGAGCGAATTGGGCTGTTTCTTCTGCAGATTGCAAATCCTTATATGCTCCGTAATCATATAGTGGTTGAGTCAACGAGACAATACCTTTTATAGATCTAAAACCTCCAGCTTTAGAAATATCTCCACTAGAACTAGATTTACCATCGCCCCCAATATCAGTAGCTCGAATATCTCCTCCAACATCTATACTAGGTAATAACCTACCTAGCTGTATTGCAGGATCCATTTGACGAGAATTTAATTGAAAACCAATATATTTATATTGAGGAGAATTACTGATAGATTGTTTAACAGTAGTAGTATAATCAGACACAGGGTTAGCTACAGCACTAATTCCTAGTCCAAATATACTAGCCGAGATTAGTAAATATCTTAGCACTACTGTTTTCAAAATCTTACTCTTTTATACTTTTAATAATAAACTGTTCTGTATTAGATAAGGCTTGGTTAATACTTGTAGCATCATTACCACCACCTTGAGCCATATCAGGTCGCCCGCCGCCTTTACCGTCAATATGACTACTAAGCTCTTTTGCTATATCGCCTGCTTTGATTTGTGCTGTTGCTGTTTTACCAACTCCAATCACGAACTGCACCTTGTCTGAGTTTACTGTAGTTAATACAGCAACTACCTTATCATCTTTTGACTTATAATCATCTATTTTTTCACGCAAAGTTTTTACATCTACGCCTTCAATATTAGCCACAACAAGTGTATTCTCACCTACCTTTTGCTCTTTAATATCATTACTAGAGCCTGATAGCAGATCTTTTTTAAGCTTAGCAATTTGTTTTTCTTGATTTTTGACTTGCTCAACTAAAGATTTAAGCTTATCTAGCATATTGCTATCATTAGCTTTTAAACCATCTTTTATAGTTGCTATCTTATTTTCAATCTCAAATGTATATTTAAGTGCTTTTTCAGCTGTAATTGCTTCTATTCTTCTAATTCCAGAAGCAATACCACCTTCTGACACAATTTTGAATAAGCCAATATCTCCAGTGTATGCGACATGAGTTCCACCACAAAGCTCTACAGAGAAATCTCCCATAGATATAACTCGTACGATATCTCCATATTTTTCACCAAATAATGCTTGTGCTCCCAAAGATTTAGCTTTTTCTTGAGATGTCTCAATTGTGCTAACAACATAGTTTGCTCTAATTTGTTGGTTGACCAAAAGTTCAATTTCTTGGATTTGATTGCGCGTAATAGCTTTATCATGTGTAAAATCAAATCTTAGTTTGTTTTCATCAACTAAAGAACCTTTCTGCTCTGCATGATCGCCAAGTACTATTTTTAAAGCTTTATGAAGCAAATGTGTAGCACTATGATTTGCAGCTGTTGCTAATCTTTTGCTATCGCTTACTTGAGCAGTAACTTCATCTTCTATATGCAAGACACCACTTGTAAGTTTACCAATATGCAAAATTGCTTCACCTGATTTTTGTACATCTGAAACAACAAACTTAACTCCAATGCCTTCAATGATTCCTCTATCACCAACCTGTCCGCCAGACTCTGCATAGAATGGCGTCTTATCCAGTATTATTACAGCATCATTACCAACTTGTAAGCTTTCAGCAATATCGCCATCTTGATAAATCTCCAAGACTTTTGCATCCTCTATAAGCGTAGAATAACCTTTAAATTCTGTCTTAGCTTGAGAGTTAATAGTTGCATTGTAATCAACATTAAACTTTCCAGCCTCTTTTGATCTTTGCTTTTGAATCTGCATTTGTTTTTGAAATGCTTTTTCATCAATTTTTAGACCCTTTTCTCTTGCCATATCAGCTGTTAAATCAATAGGAAAACCATAAGTATCATAAAGCTTAAACGCAACATCTCCAGAAATAATATCGTTTTTTAGATTCTGTATCTCAGCATCAAAAATTTTGATACCATTTTCAATTGTTTTTGAGAAAAGTTCTTCCTCTTTAATTAAAGTTTTTTCAATCAGATCTTTTTTCTCGACCAGTTGCGGATAAGCTTCTCCCATTTGATTAATTAACTCGTCAACAAGTTTATAGAAAAATATTTCATTAGCACCAAGCTTATTACCATGACGAATAGCTCTGCGGATGATTCTGCGTAATACATACCCCCTACCTTCATTAGATGGCAACACACCATCAGCTATCAAAAATGAACATGAACGGATATGATCGGCAATCACTTTCAATGAAGCTGAATGAATATCTTTAGTATTAGTAACTTGCTGAGCTTTTCTGATAAGAGCTTGGAACAAGTCTATATCGTAATTATTATGTACATCTTGTAATACTGCAGCAATCCTCTCTAGGCCCATACCTGTATCAACAGATGGTTTTGGTAGATCTGTAGTACTACCATCAGCATGACGGTTATATTGCATAAATACAATATTCCAAATCTCGATATATCTATCGCCATCTTCCTCTGGAGTGCCTGGCAAACCACCTTCGACATTTTCACCATGATCATAAAAAATCTCAGTACACGGTCCACATGGTCCGGTATCTCCCATTGACCAAAAGTTATCAGCTGTATCTATACGAATAATTCTTTCTTTAGGTAAACCTATATCATTATGCCAAACATCAAATGCTTCATCATCAGTAGCATATATAGTTACCCAAAGCTTCTCCTCTGGTAACTTGATCTCTTTAGTTAGAAAATCCCAAGCAAAGCTAATTGCCTCTTTTTTAAAGTAATCACCAAAACTAAAATTACCAAGCATTTCAAAAAAAGTATGGTGTCTAGCAGTATAACCAACGTTATCTAAATCATTATGCTTACCACCTGCTCTCAAGCATTTTTGAACTGTTACAGCTCGTGAAAAATCTCTTCTCTCAGCTCCTAAAAATACATCTTTGAACTGAACCATTCCAGCATTTGTAAAAAGCAAAGTATCATCTCCAAATGGAATCAATGATGAGCTTGGCTGGTGCGAATGTTCCTGCGCTTTAAAATAATTTATAAACTTATTTCGTAATTCTTTAGTTGTGATCATGGTTTACCTTTAAACTTAGATAGCCTAGGCCTTTTAAAATTAAATAAAACAGTCAATATTATAAACCATTTTGACAAACAAAATAAACTCTACCAATCGCATTTAGCCATAATTAGGTATATAATTGTGTTTAACTAAGTATTTCATAAATTTAAAAATGAAAAAAAAGCTAATTATCGCCTCCATTGTTTTACTGGTTGTTGCTATTTCTGGTGGCTTATACTACAACCATAATGAAGAAGTTATTGAAGAACAAGAACAACTAGCTAAAGAAAAGGCAAACATGCCTAAGCCAAGTGACTATTGTTTAATAACTTATCAGCAATCTAGTGATAATGGTAAAAACTGGCATACTGTTATTATCAACAGCGGCAAAAAGCCTGTTTATAAAGCTCAATGTTGGAAAAAATATATCCACATATTAGATGGCTTCAAGGCTAGCATTAACCATGATGACGGAATTTGGCATAGCAAACTAAAAGATGGTAAGATTATTGCTCATCCATCAATGCATTTTTCTGATAAACCATTTGAAGCTGAACATACCTCAACTACTAAAGCAGGAAAAGACACACAAAATAAATCTAAACAAAACAACTAACTTTCTTATAATATTTCTTTAAAAGCTTACTTTTAATATCCTCTAAATTTAGAGATTCTTGTTTATCTAAATAAGATTCACATTCTGCTAAATTACCTTCATATAAGAATCTAACACTATTTTTACACTTTAGATCTTTAGGATAGCTATTTTTGTTTACCTGATACCATGCTGACAATCTTGATATATCATCAGAAGATACTATAAACAAATGTTTTTTAACTCTAGTAACAGCAACATAAAATAAGCGACGTTCTTCCTCGACCACCTCATCGGTTACCTTTGAATTTTTCTCCCCAAAGAAACCGCCCTCTGTAGCATCATGTACCACGACATAATCCCACTCCAAACCCTTTGCCCTATGCATTGACATAATTTGTATTTGATTGGGGTCGTTATCATTTTGCTGAGCTGATTTTATATATAGCTCATACAATAGCTCTATAAATTCAGATAACCGTGATTTCTTTCCTTTTGCAAAACTGCTCATCCCTTCAATAATCTGCAGCTTAGATTTACTTGAATGAGTCTCTATAGATGATTTTGATATCTGTTTTTCTAAATTTAAAGTTTCTAATATAAAATCTATAGCTTTTTCTGATTTCTTAATTCTAGAGTTATTAAATATAGCTCTCCAACTACCAGCAACAGCTAAAATATTTTTTTCTTTAAATGGTTTATCGACGTCTTTTGTTAGATCAGAAATCAAACTCATAGCTTTTGATACATCTTTTGCTATGTCATGAGCTAGCTTTTGCTTAACATCTTTTTTTAAATATAAAGATGGATAGTCTAACATCGATTTTATAAACTCAGCTCTTTGGTCTATATTATGTTTTTCAAAACCAGCACCTTTGTTAAATAACATCAAATAGCCATATATAGCTTTGAAGAGGTTTTCACTAAAAATATTTTTATCTGCAACAACACTATAGGCTAGATCATGATATAAACAGCTCAACTCAAAAACAGTTGTTGAGTTATATCTCCTTACTAAGATAGCAATATCATTTGCACTTACACCACTCTCAATCAAAGCCTTTAGCTTAAGAACAACCTTATCACTGCTATCTAAAATACTAATATCTGTAGTTTTATCGAGCTTAGGATAAGTTATACATAAATTGTCATGGCGTTTTTTGTTATTTGTAATAATATTATTTGCCATAAGCGATACAAGATCACCATAACGAAAAGTATACGATAGCGTATATTGTTTTACATTTTTAAAATCTTTTTTAAAACCCTCTAGCATATAGTACGGTGTTGATCCTCGCCACTGATATATTGTTTGATCAACATCCCCAACTGCCATTACAAAAGTATTTTCACCAACTAGACATTTCAAAAAATATTGCTGTACTTGATTTATATCTTGATACTCATCAATAATAATATGTGAATATAAATTACTAGCTTGTGATGCAGTTGCATTATTCTTTTCAAAAAGCTTAGCTGGAAGATAAATCATATCATCATAGGTTATTGCTTTTTGTTTTTCACATTCTTTATTAAAATCATTAAAAACTTTATCAAGAAGTTCTTTTTCTTTTGAATTTAACTTTTTGATCTTTTTATTGCCTAAAGACAGGTCTGATTTTAATAGTGAAATATATTCTTTAAATAGCTCTATTCTTTCACTATCAACATCTTTTGTTATCTTTAATTCTTTCTGATAATTTTTTAGCAGCTTTTGAATAATAGTATCTAGCTCATACTCTTTGAGAATCTTATCTATATGAACAAATCCTGCTTTAGCAAAAGCCTGCAAAAAGCTATTACCTAATGAATGCATTGTACGAACATTTATAGATCTGGCAAGATCTGGCTTAATTACTTTTCTAAGCCTAGTAGCAAAATCAAGCTGAGCTGATTTGTTATACATCAAAATTAGAATTTTATTAGGTGGAATACCTTGAGATAATAAATACTCGACTCTAGCTATAAGTGTCTGTGTTTTACCACTTCCTGCAACGGCAGAAACTAAAGCATGCCTATTCACAGGATGATTTATAATACTCTGTTGCTCTGATGTATATTGCATGTATAAATTTTATATAACTATGAGTTTAGGCTATCTTGATCTAATTCTTTTTTCTTTGGAGTAGTTTTCATAAAGAATCTTTTAAGTATATAGTTTACAGTTGTAACAACTTCTTTACAGATATTTGCAATAACTTTCGCTAATGCAAATATAGATATTCCCAAATACTTCACATAACTTACTATGCTTATATTTGCTTTTTTATCTTTCATAAATTTAAATGGTGAAAATACAAACAGCGAAAAACTAATTATTACTATATATGAAAATATCTCACCCATTGCTTGAGCGTACCATTCAGCAAATCTATAAAAAAGCACCGCCGCAACAATTGTTAGAACCAGTAATAATATAAATACAAATAAACTCTTTTTTCTCACTGTAGTAACTCCCAAGTCTTTTGTTTATATAATGATATCATTATTTATATTAAGTTATGTTATAATCTTAGACCAAATTTATGAAACTTTAATAACTTATAAAATGACTACAGATCAAAGACTACACATTATTACAGAAGCACTTGATGATCTAAAAGCTTTAGATATTCAAGCTATAGATGTGGAGCACCTTACGGATATGATGGATAAAATCGTAATATGTACAGCTTCATCAACAACTCATGCAAAATCTCTTTCAAAAAATTTAGAGCAAGAGCTAAAAAGTAAAGGGATATCTATTTTAGGTATTGAAGGTGATAATAAGTCTGACTGGGTTCTTGTTGATACTGGTGACATTGTCGCACATATTATGCTTGAGGAAACTAGAAATCTATATGCTCTAGAAAAATTATGGGATATCAAACGCCAAGATAGCTAATAATGAAACTAAAGCTTTCTTTAGACCAATGGCAAAAAGTCAAAAATTATGCCTTAGATGAACTAGGCATTTCATCGATCTCAAAAACAGATTGTGACTTATCTGAATACATCCCTCACTATAACAAATGGATAGAAAATGGTTACCATGCTGATCTTGACTATATGGTTAAGCATGGTTCAAAAAGATTTGTTCCTAATGAGCTAGTTCCAGGTACAAATAGTGTAATAGTAGCTACATTAAATTATCTTAATAGACCTCTTTCGACAAAAACAGAAGTTAAACGTTTACGCAGTTCAAACGATATTGCTGATATATCAATATATGCACATGGCCGAGACTACCATAAGGTTATGAAAAAGAAACTACAAAAGCTTGGGGAATATATTGATAAACTTACGGGAGGCCATAAATTTAGAGTATTTACAGATAGTGCTCCTGTGCTAGAGAGACCATTAGCAGAGAAAGCTGGTCTTGGCTGGCAAGGTAAAAACTCTATGCTTATGAATAAAACTCAAGGCTCTTTCTTTTTCATTGGAGTCATATACAGCAACTTAGATTTATCTGAGCTTGATACCTCTCCTACAATACAAGATGCGTGTGGAAAATGTCAAGCATGTGTCAAGCTTTGTCCAACAGGTGCTATACTGCCAGGCAAAATGATTGACTCAAAAAAATGTATATCGTATTTAACTATCGAGAACAAAGGGAATATACCTTTAGAATTTAGAGATAAAATAGGTACTCGAATTTATGGTTGTGATGACTGTCAGCTAGTTTGCCCTTTTAATAATGAAGCTCCAATAAGTTTAGAAAAAGATTTTAAACAAAGAGACTTCTTGGTAAATAAACCATTACTAGAGCTTTTTAACTGGTCTGAAAGAGATTTTGATAAAAATACACAAGGTTCAGCTATAAGAAGAATTGGCTATAACGCATGGATACGCAATATTGCTATAGCTCTTGGCAACTCTCCTTATAATAAAGCAAATATAGATGTCTTAAAAATTAAAAAAGTTGAATTTTTAAATAATGCCCTAATATTAGAACATATTGACTGGGCAATCGCTAAGCAAAAAACTTTAGCACCAGATGTATAAATGATTGTGATTTACGTAGCGTTTGCTAGAATTAAAAAAGATACACATACGGTTTTTCAAACAAAAGGAGAAAATAAATAATGAAATTAACAAAAACTCTACTTGTAGCTCCATTAGTAGCTGGTGCTTTAATTGGTTCAGCTTTCGCAGCTAATGATAGCAAAGATGATGTTAGTTACTCAGTTGGATACACTATGGGTCAAACTCTAAAAAACCAAATGGATCAAAGTAATATTTCTACAGATAATTCAGAGATGATAAATGGTCTTAAAGATGGAATTAATGAGAAAAAATCAAAACTAACAGATGAGCAAATGCAAAACTCTATGATGGAATTCCAAAAGCAAGCGATGGCTGCTCAAAAGAAGTAGTTAAAGGAGTAAACAAAAATGACTAAGAAAAAACTTTTAAAAGCATTAGCTATTGCAGCAGTAACTACAAGTTTAGTTGCTTGTTCAAGTGGAAATACTAGCTCTGATGAATCTACTTCAAGTGCTAGCTCTGGATCTTCTGTTGCTACAGTTGATAATAATGTTAAATCTGATGCTAGTTATACTATTGGCTATGGCATGGGCGCTAGTGTTAGTGCTGATAAAAATATCAAAGCAGCTGGCATAAACAATGATAAACTTGTAGCTGGTTTTGAAGATGCTATGAGTAGTACTAAGCCAGCTATTCCTCTAGAAGATATTGCTACAAACATGAATAACCTTCGTCAAAGTATGCAACAAAAAATGAGTGAAGAAAGAGTTTCTAGCTTCTTAAAGGTAAAAGATAGCATTTATAACTCTGACTTAACTCCTAAATCTGATGTTAAAGATCCTTCTGTTGTTATATATGAGTTCTTTGATTATCAATGTATGTACTGTTCTAAAGTTGCACCTGAAATTGAAAAAATCATAGAAAATGATCCAAATGTACAAGTTGTATTTGGTGAATTCCCTATCTTTGGTGAAAGAGCTCCTGCTTCTGAGTATGCGGCAGAAGTTGGGACAGCAGTATATAAGCTTTATGGTGCTGATGCTTACGTTAAGTATCATAATGGTATATTTGCTACAGGTGAAGATGAAGGCAAGCTTAAAGATTCAACTGTTGATAAAGTAGCTGAGCAAGCTGGTGCAAAAATGGATGATGTTAAGAAAGCTATCAAAGATGATAAAATTGCAGATCATCTAAAAGCTACTTTGAAGATGGGCTTTGAAGATCTAGGCATTCAAGGAACTCCATTCTTAGTAGTAGCTCCAGCTAAAGATGCAGATGCTAGCAATACAACTGTTATCGGAGGCTATACTGATTCTAAAGGTATTCAAGCAGCTGTTGATAAAGCTCAAGGTAAGAGTGATGCTGATGAACAACAAGCTACGACTGATGACAGTCAAGCAAGTGATGCTCAAGCTCAAGAAAATGCTAGTGCAACTACAGATGAAGCTCAAGCAGCAGATGCTAATCAAGAACCTCAGCAAGCTAATCCTGATAAATAATCTATCCTTAAAAAGTGCTCTAGTATTACTTTAGAGTACTTATCTTACTAAGTTTATAATTATTTGATTTTACAGTTATTTTATCTGTTAAAATAATTGATCTATATACTCAATAAATTATTTCCTGATATGTATCAAATTAGAAAAGGTAATAAATACCTTGTTTTTTTTATTGTAATATTTGTTGCATTACCTCCTTTTGCTATTGACACTTATATACCAGCATTTGGAAATATTAGTGATTTTTTTAATATAGATGTTAATAAAGTAGCAATTACTGTGTCCACATATCTAGTAGGTTTTGGTATTGGGATGTTTTTTTGGGGAGCGTTATCTGATAGATATGGTAGAAAAAAAATACTTACTATAGGAATGCTTATATATATTATTAGTACTATATTTTGCTCATTTACACAAAATTTTGATACTTTAATTTCGATGAGGTTTATACAAGGTTTGGGTGACTCTCCCGCAGCTGTTGCAGCAATGGCTATTCTCAAAGATTGTTATAGAGGACAAAAATTAATGAAAATGATGGCTACAATGGTCATGGTTTTTATGATAGCACCTATAGTTGCTCCCATTATAGGTAGTATCATTATCTATACAACAGGAAGCTGGCAAGATATTTTCCACTTTTTAACTCTATATGGAATTATACTACTATGTATAACATTAGGAATGCCTGAAACACTTCCTGATTATAAAAGATCCAAGAACCTCTATAAAAGTTTTAAAGTATATTTTCACCATCTAATAAATGTTCCGTTTATAGCAGGGTCATTAACTGGTGGATTATGTTTTGGAGCATTATTTAGCTTTATAAGCTCATCTTCTAGTTTAATTATTGAACATTTTCACCTAGGGTATATGCAATATTGCATACTTTTTGCTTTAAATATTTGTGGCGTTATTTTTGCTAGTAATTTTATAAGAAGAAAAGTAAACCCTTCTAACTATAGAACTTTTATTTTTAAAGGATATTATTTTGCAATTATAGTTATTTTATTAAATATAGTTAGTTCAATATATCTCGATAATATATATATTTTCATAATACTAAATTCTTTAGCTACAGGAAGTTTTGCTTTAATAAATATCATAACAACATCAAAAGCTATTGATCTTCTCAAACAAGGTTTTGGTGCTGGTAATGCAATCATTAGACTAGTAAAATTTGTAGTTGCCGGATTAGCAGGATTTTTCTTAAGCTTCCTATCAATATCAAAGCTAATGCTGGGAATTCCTATTCAACAGTTAGGCTTCATCATTGTATCAATATTACTATTCTTAGTAATCAAAAACAGGCTTTTTCCAAAAGATAATTAGAATACTTTTTTATGAGTATGACAGTAAGGTAAAGAACCTTGCTTCATATAATAATCTAAATGATAATCTTCAGCAACATAGAAAGGCTTCATCTCTCTAATTTGAGTAGCTACCTTATACTCCCTCTGTTCAAGAGTTTTTTTAAGGCTCTGTGCTATATTTTTTTGCTTATCATTATAGTAAAAAATAGCTGATTTATATTGCTCTCCAACATCTGGGCCTTGTCCATTAACTTGTTCAAAATCATGAATTTCAAAAAAGTATTTTAAAACATCTTCTAAAGATAATTTAGATTTATCAAAAATAATCCTTACAACTTCTAGATAACCTGTATCACCTTGACAAACTTTTTTGTAATCAGGGTAAGGTTCATCACCACCGCAATATCCAGATTCAGCAAATAAGACACCATCAAGCTTTTTCATATAATACTCAACTCCCCAGAAGCACCCTGCTGCTACAATAATTTCTTCTGTATCCCCAAAATCTTCTGCTGGAATAAAATCTACTGAAGCAGAATTAACACAATAGCGAGTATTTAATGATGTATAGCCTTCTCCATGAAATATATGCCCCAAATGCCCATCACAATTATTACAAAGAATTTCTGTTCTTCGACCATCTACATCTGGTAGCTGTTTAACATTATTATCAATATGAATATCATAACTTGGCCAACCACATGTTGATATAAATTTACTGTCCGCTTTAAACAAAGGCGTACCACAGTTCCTGCATATATAAATACCATTTTGATCTAAATCATTGTATCTACCTGTAAATGGATGCTCAGTATCTTTATTAATTATAATTGCATACTCATGAGGGTTTAAACTCTTATTTTTTAGCATTACTACCCTTCCCTTATAGATTAAATATTGTTAATAATTATGGTGTAAACTTTAGAAAAAGTATATTCTAATCTACTATATTTAAACCAATTTTAAAGCCCTTTTTTAGCAATTTAAGGAGTCAAAAATGAAACAAGTTAAAAATACTATTTCACTATTTTTATTTATAGTTATTATACTTGGCGTTGGTATGCTTATAGGTATGATTACAGCTGATAATATCCCAAACTGGTTTATGCAATTAGAAAGTCCTTTCTTTGCACCACCAAATTGGGTATTTGCTCCTGTATGGTCAATCTTATACATTATGATTGCAGTATCTGGCTGGTTAGTCTTTAAACAAGGTCAGTTAAAGGAAAAAGCATTTATAGTATATGCTATACAGTTAGGTTTAAACTTCTTATGGAGCTTTATATTCTTTTGTTGGCATGACATTAATTTAGCATTATTAGAAATGTCTGTTTTATGGGTATTTTTAGCATGGAATATTAGAATATTTAGTCAAATTAATAAAACTGCTGGATACTTACTAATGCCATATCTTGCTTGGATTAGCTTTGCTTGGATACTAAACTTTAGTTATGCAGTTCTTAATTAATATCAATTGACAATATCTTTATCAGCTACTGCTAAATGCAAATAGTGTAAATGCTTATCATATTGCGTAACAATATCCGCAATTACTTGATCTCTTGAATACCCCATAATGTCATAATACTGCCCACCATGACTTAATAATACTTCTACACGATGATAATCTTGCTCTTCTGGTTTTGACTGATATGATCTTAGCATAACGCTATATACAAAATCCTCACCTCCGTCTATTATAATAGTCATCTGTATATGATCTTCCTCTCTAGTAACTTCAGTTTTTATATCATTTTTTTTCATTTCAATAACAACTTCTGAAACAGCTGTAACAACTGTTTGTTGCAAAAATTCTACAGTCTGAGCTTTTGATGGTTTATGAGATATAGATCTTAATCTATCTTGCCAAGAGGTATTTGCCTTGACATACTGAACAACTGTAGAGTGAGTCTCTATACTTTTGATACGTAAGTAATCTAACCTTAATGATTTAATTAAAGATGCACACATCAAGAATAAGATAAATAATAACGGAAAAGCACTAATAATTGTTGCTGATTGTAATGCTTGTAGACCTCCTGCTAAAATAAGAGAAATAGCTAAAAGGCCACTTAATACAGACCATGCTATACGCTGAACTGTTATAGATTTTCTGGCATTCCCTGTTGCTAAGATATCTATTATCAACGCACCACTATCCGCAGAGGTTACAAAGAAAGTCACAATTAAAAACACTGCAACAATAGATAATATAATTGAAAATGGAAAATGTTGAAAAAACTCAAAAAGTGCTACTGGAATATTATTATTCGCAGCATTAACAAGATCCTGCCCATGACCTGTCATAGCAATTGTAATAGCAGAGTTACCAAATACTGTCATCCATAAAAAAGTAAAACCAACTGGAATAAATAAAACTCCAGTAGTAAACTGCCTAATTGTTCTGCCTTTTGAAACTTTTGCTATAAACATACCCACAAAAGGCGACCAAGCAATCCACCAGCCCCAATAAAATAGAGTCCAATCTTTTAGCCACTCTTGGCTTTCTTTATTATAGGCGTACAGATTAAATGTTTGATTTACAAGGTTACTTAAGTAATAACCTATATTTTGAAAGTAATCTTTGATTAAAGCTGTTGTATGTCCAAGTAAAAGTACAAAAATCAATAGAAACACAGCTAATACAATATTTAAATTACTCAATGCCTTGATCCCTTTATCAAGACCTAAAGCTACAGATATGGTTGCTAATGCGACTATAAATACGATATAAACAACTTGCATATTTACGGTATCTGGTAGCCCTGTCAAAAAACTAATTCCTGAGCTAACTTGCATAGCTCCAAACCCCAGAGATGTTGCAACTCCAAATAGCGTACCTAAAATTGCAAATACATCAATAGCATGACCGATTGGTCCATATATATGTTTACCTAAAATAGGATAAAGCACTGAACGAGGCAAAAGTGGTAACTCATGTCTATATGCAAAGTATGCTAATGATAGTCCTAGCACAACATATACAGACCAAGCCTCTATACCCCAATGAAAAAATGTTGTATTTAGTGCTCTCTGTGCAGCCTCCATCTGATCACCAGAAAAGTTTGGTGGTGCTAAAAAATGCTTAAGAGGTTCAGCAACTCCATAAAACATCAAGCCAATTCCCATTCCTGCAGCAAATAACATAGCAAACCATGACATATTACTATACTCTGGCAAATCATGCTCTTGGCCTAATTTAATATCTCCAAATCTACTAAACATTAAAACCAAACATAAGCATACAAATACACTCATTGCTAAAATATAAGCCCAACCAAACTTTTCTAAGATTAAGTTTTGTATATATTCCATATTATTAGCAAAAGCTACTGGTATCAAAATCCCAAGTAATGAAAGTATAATGGCTAATATAATCGCTGGATAAAATACTGGTGCATACGCGCCCTTCTCTCTTTGCATAATAACTATAAAAATTTTTCACTATATATTTAACTTAACATGTCTTAATAAACATAGCAAAAATACACACTTTAGCTATTTAAACAGCTATACAAAAAACATAAAATATATAGCAATACATATTCCTAGCTTTACTAATGAAATTACTTACGCAAAACTTACAAAAAGAAATAAAAAAACTTCACTCCTCTCAAGGAAGAAAAAAGTCTCAATATTATATAGTTGAAGGTCTTAGATGCTGCCAAGAAGCACTAGCTAGACTACCTAGCCCAGAAATAGCTGCAATATTAGTTACAGAAAAATCTGATTCTTACGAGTACAGCCCTGATAAAAAATATATAATCTCTGAAAAAGATTTAAATGAACTATCACAAACACAGAATCCGCAAGGTGTTTTGATACTTGCTAAAAAAAGAAGTTTTGAGAAATTAAAATTTAGCGATGATTTTGTGCTTGTATTGGATAGAATCCAAGATCCAGGTAATATTGGTACAATATTGCGTACTGCTATAGCCGTTGGCCTAAAGGAAATAGTTCTTATAAATGGTACAGTAGACCCTTTTAATCCAAAAGCAATCAGAGCTGGTATGGGAGCTCAATTTAGCCTGAGTTTTGATTATTTTGATAACCTAAAACAACTTAAAGATTCTGCTAAACTAAAAGATCATAAAGTATGGCTAACGACTCCTCATGAAGGAGTATCATGCTATGATTCATCATTTAAGTTAGAAAAAAGTATCTTGGTATTTGGTGAAGAAGCTAATGGTATACAGGATTTTTCAGTTGGTGAAAAAACTATGATTCCAACACTCAGTGATATAGAATCATTAAATGTAGCTCAAGCAGCGACTATATATTTATTTGAAGGTTTAAGACAAAAACTAATAAAGCAGTAAAAAGGGGAAATTACTATGAGCAAGTGTAAAACTCATGAGAATCATGATCACCAACATCAGGATGGTTGTGGTCATACAAAAATAAAGCACGGTGACCATTATGATTACCTTCACGATGGACATCTTCATCATGAACATGAAGGACATTATGATGAGCATAGTTTAGAAGTATCAGAAAAAAATCCTGATAACTGCAATCCTATAAAAGATGAATGTTGTGATCATGTACATGGGCCAGATTGTGGGCATGAAGCTGTACCACATGGAGATCATGTTGACTATATTGTAGATGGTAGATTACACCATCCTCATGGCAATCACTGTGATGATCATGGTCCTGTAGAAGTAATTAAAAATAACAAAAGATAAAAAATTCTTATATTTTTTCTAAAATATAAGTGCCTGCAGCTCCCACCAGTCTAGTTGGCCATGGGAAAAGTACGGTATGATTGTTTGAAGGCATTCTATATATAACTTCCCCATTCTCATAAGCGAGAACAGTTCCTTTCTCATACTTAGTAAAATTTCTTAGACATATATTACTATTTAGCTCAAATGTTTCATTATTTTTAATTACTGGTGGACAAAATTTATATCTCTCAATCTGTTGAGGGTTAATTTGTTTATTTTTATTATATGTTTCAGATACTTGAGCATAAATATAATCAGCAATATTCTTTAAATCTAGAGGGTTATTTTTACCTAGTTTATGAGCATGTCCAAGTTCAAATACCATACTTGTAATATATGGGTATCTCTTCACAATAAAAGAAACTAAAGTCCCTTTCATATCAATATCAGTTATAACTTTACCAAGATTACAAGCAGATAAAATCTGCTCATGGTTTAAACTATATGGTTGTTCTTTAACACAAATTGCAAACTGTGTCTTATCATCATGATATTGACTGAAATAATCTGGATAAACATAACTATGTAAATCAAGTAGCATTTCTATTGAAATATCTTTAGCATCAAGTTCTTCTTTAAACTCATCTATAGCAGTAATGATATCTAATGCTCTTTTATGCTCCATAGAACTATTTAAGCTAAGCTCGTCATCATCAAAGCATCTATTTAGATTAGTTTCCACCTGACGAGTTCCTTGTTTAATCGCATCTAGATTTCCTAATATAATCATCAATGGGCGACTAATTACAGTACCATTTAGAAGGCTATTAAAAAGTTTATATACTAATTCTACAGCTCCGGTCTCATCGCCATGTATACCTGCTGAAACTATCATAGCTTTTTGTGAAGTTTTAATAGCTGGAAAAATAGCAACAATACCATCACTATAGTATTTTATAAGATTACCATTTTCTAATTTACTTATTTTTGGATAATCTTCTTGAGAAAAAAGATCTATAATTTGATTTGCTATGCTCATATTTTATGGCTCCTCAAATTTAAATCAATTTAGCTACATCATCAATCTCAAAATCATTATATTTATCAAAGATCTCAACTAATTCTGTGGGAATTTTTGCAGGTCTACCCTTTTGAGCATTTACCATTACCCAAAGAGTATCTGCCTTACATAAGAGTTTTTTATCTGACTTTCTATAGATATGGTATTTTCTAAATGTTGAGATCTTTGAGATGCTCTCTACCCAAGTTACTACAATAATATCATCGCCTAAGAATCCTTGTGCTAAGTACTCTATAGTATGCTTCTTTGCAAACCATGTAAGCCCATACTTCTCTGTAACATCAAATACACCATTTGCCTTTACATGAGCAATTGCAATATCCTGCATCCACTGTAAATATACGATATTATTTAGATGATTATTTGGATCTATATGTTTGGGTAGAACTTTTGTCTCATAGATGAAATACTTTAATTGATCCATCATTTTTCACCTAGAAATTCTACTAAATCACTATAACCACCAATCTGCTTACCATCTATAAAGATTAATGGAGTTGTTTCTAGGCTATATTTTTCTTTAAAAGCATCTGTTTCTGCTCTAGTTTTTAAAATATTATCTTCAAAATTCCAGCCTTTTTCTTCAAATAATGCTTTCGCTTTTAGACCATAAGGACAAGTTTTTTCTGGAGTTACCATGCGGTATAAAATTATATTATCAAACTGGTTTGTCATTTTTTTATAACTCTGAATACTGTATATTTGATAATCTAAAGTATATCACTTAGAAGTATGAACTCATATACAAAAAAGGATAGGCTATGTGTACAAATGTTTTTATAAATAAAAATGAATATAAAATCGAAGCAAGATCTATGGATTTTCCAATTAATATTGCTTTTGAAAACGGTTGGGATTACGTAGGAGTTGAGAATACTACAAATGTAGTTATTGATGCTGATAAAATCCCAACAAGCCAACTTGCGAACTGGAAAAATAAATATGGCTATTTTGGTAGATTTGGCTTTGACAGAACTATTGCTGATGGATTAAATACACAAGGATTATCATTTAGTGTTTTATACCTTGATATAACACAATATCCTAAATATGATCCTAAAGACACGCGTCCTGTCCTTGCTATATATGATATTGGTAATTTTTTGTTAGCAATGGCTAAAGATGTACCAGAGGCTCTTAAACTTGTATCTAAACATCAACTTGTTAATAGTGCGATCAAACTTAAGCCTGGTGTTTTTGTCAAAAATATCCCTTTACATATCTCACTTAGAGACTCTCTAGGTAATAGTGCTGTGATTGAATTTCTTAATGGTGAAATTCATATATATGAAAATGCTGATAATGTCTTGACCAATGCCCCTAGTTATAATTGGCATTTAGAAAATATCAAAGAATATCAATCGCTACTTAAACCATTTGATGGTTCTAACCCAACTTTTGCTGGTAAAGTTATAAACTATAATGAAACTGTAAAAAGCTCGCGTCCAGAGGTTGCTCAACTAATTGGTATGCCAGGAGATTTTAGCTCTACATCTCGCTTTGTGAGAGCCTATACCTTATCTGAACT
Organism: Candidatus Francisella endociliophora; assembly: GCF_000764555.1. Taxonomy (NCBI): domain Bacteria; kingdom Pseudomonadati; phylum Pseudomonadota; class Gammaproteobacteria; order Thiotrichales; family Francisellaceae; genus Francisella; species Candidatus Francisella endociliophora. The sequence goes on from NZ_CP009574.1 coordinate 397,220, forward strand.
TATGCTTGAACCAAAATCAAATAGAGAGGCTATTTATCATGCCACATCTATTATAGCTAATGTTTCTGTACCACCTTATGAAAAATCTATGACTCTTTGGACTACTGTCAAAGATCTAAAAAATCTAACAGTCGCTTATAAAGATAATGCTGCATATCAGGGAACTGGATCTGTTGGTGTATATGCTATGAGTGTAGATACAGGCTATGTCACTTATGATCTAAAAGCTATGAATTTTGTAGATATTCCGCCACAAGTACAAGGTAGAGGAAAAAAACCAACTCCAAAAGAAGATATTAAGCAAATTATTGAGATGTCTAAAGTTGTAGGTTTACAAAGACAATAAAAGATAAATATCGTATTTAATTTTCTTTTTGCTTCATTCTAATTGGCATGTGATTACAAAATGGCTCTTCTGCAAGATAGCTACTATATATCTTCTTACAGCTCACCCAATCTTTTATCGTATAGTTTTGACTGAATTTTGAAATCTTTTATCTGTGGTATGATAAATATAGTCAATTCTAATTTTATAAATATACTTATTTTTATACACTTTAATAAAATTTTTGAATTATGACTAGAAATCTTAACCCATGAGTTTTGATAAAAATGTTAATACATTTTCTCCACGAACTTCTTTAATTAGATCTATGTAACAAAATTGTTACATAGCGTTACATATCTGAAACATATAACCCAAAAAAAAGATGATAGCATTGAAAGTATTACCTGTAATAAAATAATCTGAATATGATCCACCTATTTAAAATAATGACTTTTAGACTACCTCTATTTATAGTACTTATATGCTATATGACTAATACCTATGCTGATGCAAGATCAAATATTGTTTTAGAAAATGAGTGTAATGTTCCTGTAGAGTTTAAAATAAGTGGTGATAATCTAGATAGTGACGCATATATTACTCTAAGCCCACATAGCTATCATAATGCAGGTGAATTTATTAATGATAAAGTGTTTTTCGATACAACCTCAGAATTTGAAATATCATATACAAGCAATAGTGATAAGGGTCTAGTTAAGTATCATCTTAGTAATAGTTGGAATTCAAACCATGCTATGTTTGAAAAAAAACTTGGTAATATTTTTGTCGATAAAAATAATTTACATAAAAAGTATAAAAAATCTTGGCACTCATATTCCAGCACACTTAAGTATGTTATACCAACTTTCACAATCTCTAGTTGCTCGATAAACAATAATCTAGATCTAAGCCAAAGTGAATTTAACGATATAGATAGAGTTATAATTTTTGGTGATAGTTTAACTGATACAGGAACTTTATATAGCGTAACAAAAGGCTTGCTTCCAAAATCAACTCCTTATGATAAAGGTATGTTTTCAAATGGTGATATTTGGTCTTTAAGACTTAAAAATATGCTTTTAGAAAATAATATAAAAACTAGCAACTATGCTGTAGGTGGTGCAACTGTAGTATATAAACCAGAGTGGGCAGATGTAAAGCTCCCTTACAATCTAAAAGCTGAACTAACATCTTATAATATAGACAAGTTAACTTTTAATAAAAATGAAAAAAGATTAGGAATCTTTCTAATTGGTGCCAACGATATACTAACATCAAATAGCAATCTTACTACTATAGAAATGGATGAAGCTATTAAGCAAGTTACTGATAAAATCATATCGTCTATTTTAGAGATAGATACACAAAAAAATATAATAATTGGTTTACCAGATCTATCAGTAACATTAGAATCAAAAAGACTCGATAATCAAAGAGTTGTTAAATACATGACTGAGAAATATAATGAAAAACTTGCAGAGTTTGCAGAACAAAATCAAGAGAAAGTTAAATTCATAGATTTAGCAAATATTTTTAATAATGCTATGGCTAATATAGATGAATTTAATAAAAAATATAATACTGAAATTAGAACAACTCAAGAGTCATGTTGGCACGGAGGTTACTACCTACCAGAAACTCTAAATAATGATTATTACAAAGATTTAATAATGCAAAATTCAAATACTAATGAAGAAATTGATAACGATACTCTTGCACAACTAATAGATTCATCAGTTATGCAGGCGACTATCAAAGCTTCATATACTGGACAAATGTGCGATGATCCACAGCATTACTTTTTTTGGGATGAAGTACATCCAACATTACAAGTTCAAAAAGCTATATATCTTTATATTTTAGAAATGACTGGAGTACGATAAAACTCTAAGACCAACAAAAAACACCCTAATTTTCTTTTTGTTTCATTCTAATTGGCATGTGATTACAGAACGGCTCTTCTGCAAGATAGCTACCGTGAATATTATAAGCTCTAGCTCTACAGCCACCACATATTTTGATAAATTCACATGAACCACATTTACCTTCATAAGCACTAAAATCACGCATATCGTGCATTACATCACTATGTTGCCAAATATCTGCAAAGGATTTCTCTTTGACATTACCAGCACTAACAGGCAGATAGCTACATGGATAGACATTACCATCAACATCTAGCAGACAGATACTTTGACCAGCGATACAGCCTTTACCACCACCAGTTCCAAAGCTAAGAGCACGTGAGCGAACTTTTGCTCCATCCTCTTTATTACGCTCAAAACGAATACGATAATAATGTGGTGCACATGTTGGACGCACAAGCATATCTTGCTCATCTGCTTCCATATCATAGTGCCAATTTAGAATATCTTGATAATCATCAACATCTATTAACTCTTGCATCAGCTCTTCACCACGCCCTGTTGGTACTATCATAAACAGATACCACGCTGTAGCTTCCAGAGATTTGGCTAGTTTGTAGACATCTTTGATCTCATGTTGATTACGCTTGGTAAATGATGAATTTATCAAGAATGGTATACCATGTTTTTTAAACAATTTTGCAGCATTTACAGTTGCTTCAAAGGCACCTTTTTGGCTACGAAAATCATCATGAGTCTCAGCTGTAGCACCATCTATGCTTAGAGATACTATGCTTATACTGGAGTTTTTGATTTTCTGGCAAATCTCATCTGTAACCAGAGAGCCATTAGTAGCTAGAGCCATGCGTAGACCTTTGCTAGCACCATACTCAGCTAGCTCAAAAATATCTGCTCGTAAAAGCGGCTCACCACCAGAGAGTACTAATACAGGATTAGCAAACTCTACTATATTATCAATAATTCTAAAGCCTTCCTCGGTAGAGAAATCAGGATGTCCAAGCACTTCACATTCAGAAGATGAGCGACAATGTACGCATTTGAGATTACAGCGTCTGGTTGTCTCCCACGCCATCCATTTAAGTTGGTGTTTCAAGATATAAATTCCATTAGAAAAATACTATTTGAATGAGGATATTATAACAAATAATAAGCACCAACACTTCTGAATTTGGTACTATTATTTTAGTCTCCAAACTCCGCAATTTTATCTTTACAAAGCTTCTCTGTTAGAAGCTGTAACTGTTTAACTCTCTCACCTAGCCAAGTTAGCTCTTCTTCAGTTATCTTATAATGTTTTGAATAGCGAGCCTCGATATATGCTTTCTTTAAAAGCTGAAATCTGCGACGCTCAACCTTACTAGTTTGTGGGAATATCTCTGCAATCTGCTCATCTAATTCAATTGCTAATGAGTTAAGTTTAACCAAATTATGAGTATTGGGTTTATAGTTTGTAAAAACTAAAAGTAAACAAGCATAAAAACGCTCTGTAGCTTGGTGCAACTCAAATGCTGCTGTTTTAAGAAAACCTTTACTTGTCGCTACTCGATACATCTCATAAAACTCGCAAGCACTCTCAAACCATTGTTCGTAGTGCTTTTCAGCAATTTCTTTTGATTCAGATTTAGTTAGATTTCCAGCTAAAGCTAACTCTCTACGATCTGACTCATATAGCACTATTCCATCTCGTTTTATATCAGAGAAAAAATACTGCCCTTTTACAAGAGCTTCATTTACCTCTTTAAGAGAGTGGACAATTATATTTACTTCTGGACGAATTCTAACAGCCATACGAGATTCAACGTTATCCCAAATCTTATACTCTTCTACAAGCTCTTGACGGTCTAGTATAACCAAAATATCATAGTCACTAATATAACCATGTGCAGGATCATTAACCCATTTACCTGTAGCAAAGCTACCGAATAGGATAATTTTGAGGATCTTACTGTTTTTTCTTTTACCATGCGAAAAGCCTGTCACCTGCTCAAACTCATCGCGTATAACCGCGACTATCTGAGATAGGTGATTTTGCTTAGATGCTGGTAAATTGCTTAAATCTGTTTTCATAAACTATATAGTACCATAGCATTTATAAAATATAGGGTTGATTTAAGCTATCAAGCCCCAGTAATTTTCTTTATCCTGAGCTGTTACTACTTTTAGCAAACTAACTTTTTGAATCTCCAATAGCGAATTTAGTTTGTTTATAGTTTGACATCTCGCTAAATACAATTTTATAATTTTTGCATGCTTTCCTAAATGCACTTACGCTTTCATCTCTTGAAGTAGTAGAGTCATAAGCGGACCCTTTAATAGTTGATGCTGTGTTTAACAATAACCCTACAGGTTTTGCAAGAGTATCATAATAAGCATCACTAAAATCTACATCAACCTTATCTACGATTAGGCTATTATCACCGTTATAGCCTTGGAATCTATAGTTAGACATCGAATGTGCTGCTACTCGTCCTTTTAGTCTAAAGAAGCCACCATCAACTTTAATTACAGTCTTACCACATACAGGCTCTGCAATATTTGCTACTATATCTTGTTGTCTTGCATAGTTTTTAATATTTAATGCTGTCTTATAGTTTTTATAGTTTACTTCTAGGCGCTCATGGAACTTACTTTTATCTTTATCTGCAACCAAAAATTCAGAGAATTCATTTATATACTTAGCTATATCTTTTATCATTTTCTCAAAGAAAAGATTCTCTTGTAACAGCTCTTGAGCCTCATTATTACTCTTTGATGGCATTGGGATAGTAGAGATCGGATTAGTAGTATCACTGCTAACAGAGAGTATTCTAACTTCTCTTAATCTACCATTACTTGAAGATATTTCTTTGACCTTGATTACCGCTACTACACCTCCATTTCTATAAACCAAAGCTTCAGCATTTTCAAATGATGAATTCTCTGCTCTTAGTTTATTTAGATCTTGCATAACCTCAGTATGTTCAGAGAAAAATACAACACCATCATTACCTGTAGGTAGTGCAGACCTACTTTGAAGAGCTTCTTTACAATAGCCTTTACCTGTAAAGTCAATACCATAAACACCAGCAGGAATGTCTTTAAGACTAAATGAGTCAACACTTTTATCAACTTTATATACAGATGAAAGCACATCCCCTTTAGTATAAGCATACCAAGCACCATAACTTTCTATAATAATTCCATCGACTACATTTTTGACACCAAAAGCTTGGAATGTAATAGCTCTTGAGAGATTGACAGCATTTCTCTGCATCACATCTGCAAAGTACACCTCTTGAATCTGTGTAATAGAGCCACCCAAGCTATGACCACTAAAGCCTATATGCTTAATATCTGATTCCATAACATCAAGCCCTTGCACATCTCTATTAAGCAGAAACTCTGCAAAAAAACCACCAGCAAGCATATGCTTAATCACATAGCCACCGGCTTTAAGTTTTGTAAGTGCCATAGTAGTATCTGCTAAAATGTCTTTACCAGAGCCAACGATTCCAAATGTTGCTTTTTTAAGAAATCCATCCTCGTCATCTGCAGAAGTACCACGATTAATTATATATATACCTTGTGTTTTTCTATCTTTAAAATGAGCAATAGCTATACCAAAGTAGTTAATACTTTTAAAATTTAGATCATATTTGGCAGTAAAATCAATTCCTACACTTGACCTTATAAAATCATCACTTGAAATACTATCACTAGTAGCTACTAGCTTGTACTTCTCAAGTATAGGGTTATATAAATCACTAAGATATTCAAAGGCATCGGCATCTTTCGATTTTACAAAATATTTATTTAAATTACCCCCATTTTCTTGTTTTATATTTGCTATAGCATCTTTTAGGTTTATATTGGTTTTGTTTATATTAAAGCTCTTAAATATAGCAGCCCATAGGCCTGGGTTATAAACTAAATCACAAAATATCGCTGCATCTTTATCTGGCAAATCTTCTAAAGGCTCTCCCGGAAGGATTTGTATACCTTCTTCTTTTAGTGTTTTTACAATATTTTTTGCATCCACTTTATTACGTCTATTTTGTGGTTTATATTTAATAAACTGATGTTTTTCAAAAAGTGGATTATTATCTTTAGTATATAGCTTATTCATAGCTCTAGACTCCTAAGCTTGTTGCTCTTTATATAACCTTTGAATTTCTGGCCACATCTCTGACTGTGATACCGGTACCAAATCATGATATGGCTCACCCGTATCAACTTTTGTAAAGTTTGCCAAGTCTAATGGTGACTGCCAGTTTTTAATATTTTCTTTTTCTATCCAACCATTCTCTTTATTAGCTTCTGGCATATATGACCAATCCTTAGTCGCAATTCCACCCCAATATGTACAATGTCCTTCCTTATCTTTTGGATTACAAATTCTTATTCTTATACTAGTCTGATAAAACTTATATTGATCGAGGAACTTACCTAACTTATAGGTTTCCTCCATTAGTTTTAATATATTCTGCGGCGTTATATCAAACTTCACATTACCTCCAGCACCAACCTGTAAGCCTCGAGTACTATGCTCTATTGCTTCCATAAATGTTGGATACTTATTTAAGGTTGCCTTAGCTGCATCGAAGTCACTATTATTTATACCTCCAGCTACTGCAACCATTGAACCACAAGTATTATTTTTTGAAATTTTATCTAGATATGGGCATATATATTTATCTTCCCACTCTTTTATTTTGTAGTGATTTACATCATAGGTAGAGAACTCAACTCGACCATAAGCATCTGTAGTTACTGAGAATTTATAATCTTTGTCATCAGCCGGATACATCTTAAACTCATAGCTTTGGTTACCAGTTGCATATCTGCCACTATCTGCTACTACGACAAACTTCTTATCATAAGCACTCTCTAGTTGTGCAGCAGCTTTTTCACCTACTTCATTGATACTACTTTGACTCGGTCCAAATATGCCCATCGCTCTACCTACGGTAAAGCTCGCAATTAATATAAATATTACCGATAGCGTTATAATCATAGTTTTCATCTGTTATCCTATTTTTCTTTATCGTAGTTTATTAACAAGGCTATGCTTTGTTATAAATTTAATAGCTCTAGACTCCTAAGCTTGTTGTTCTTTATATAATCTTTGAATTTCTGGCCACATCATTGATTCTGATAATTTTACTCTTTTAGGAACTTCGCCAGGTTTAGTATCTACAACTTTTGTAAAATCGGCCAAATCTAAAGGTGACTGCCAATTTTTTATATTTTCTTTCTTTATCCAGCGCTTCTCAGGATTTGGCATATATGACCAGTCTTTAATACCAATTCCACCCCAATATGTACAATGCCCTTCTTTATCTTTTGGATTACAAATTCTTATTCTTATACTAGTCTGATAAAACTTATATTGATCGAGGAACTTACCTAACTTATAGGTTTCCTCCATTAGTTTTAATATATTTTGCGGAGTTATATCAAACTTCACATTACCTCCAGCGCCAACTTGTAAGCCTCGAGTACTATGCTCGATTGCTTGCATAAATGTTGGATACTTATCTAAGGTTGCCTTAGCTGCATCAAAGTCACTATTATTTACACCTAAAGCTACGGCAACCATTGAACCACAAGTATTATTTTTTGTGATTTTATCCATATATGGGCATATATATTTATCTTTCCATTCTTTTATTTTGTAGTGATTTTCATCATAGCTAGAGAACTCAACTCGACCATAAACATCTGTAGTTACTGCTATTTTATAGTCTTTGTCATCAGCTGGATACATCTCAAACTCATAGCTTCGGTTACCAGTTGCATATCTACCACTATCTGCTACTACGACAAACTTCTTATCATAAGCACTCTCTAGTTGTGCAGCAGCTTTTTCACCTACTTCATTGATACTACTTTGACTCGGTCCAAATATGCCCATCGCTCTACCTACGGTAAAGCTCGCAATTAATATAAATATCACCGATAGCGTTATAATCATAGTTTTCATTAGTCTAACTCATTTACATAATCATATAGGCCGTTTACCTGTCTATTGTTCTCATCTGCAAATATACCTTTTTCATCATGCCAAAGGGCATCTACACTATCTTCTGGCTCAACTTCATCATATTCTGTTAGTGGTTGATAGTGCTGTAATGCGATTAGATAACTTTTTCTAGAAGTAAAAGTTGATACTAGTTTGAGTCCCATTGCTATTCTAGCATTTGCTAGATTCTCATCTGAATCTATCAGCTTCTGGTCATTATCATTTAGGTTATTTAGCAAGTATAGTAGCTTACCTACCGATTCAGGTACTAGTGCTAGTATTAGCTCATCATCTGCTTTTTCTAACTCATCTATCACAGCTTGTATACTTACTGTCTTACCATCTTTTTGTAAGCTTTCTAGGTACTTCTTAATCTCTTCATCATTTGGCACAGCATAAGTATCTACTAATGCTTGATAGTTACCTCTTCTGCCTAACATTTGTTTTACTGTTTTAGCTATGATTGTTTCATCTAACTCAAACTCTTGTCTTGCCTCTTGATAATAATAAAACTTCTCCAATGAGTAACGCTCACCCACTGTAGCATCAAATATCAAAGCATCTCCCTCTGGATAGTCTTGATCTTTGTTATGTGTAGAGAGTAGATATTTACTATCTGCATAGATCAACCACTTATCATCTTTATAATCTAGCTGATATGGTTTTGTTAGTTGTTTTGATTCTAAATCCTTGATTTTTAACCTACCTAGATTTAGTTTTTCTATTTTCTTATTATTCTTAGTATTAGCTGCCCTACTCCAATGCAATATCCCATCAACTATTTGATTATCTTTAGCTGTAGGGTACTGATCGTGATTTTCACCTTCTAAGACATATTTATTATCTTTGACTGCTACTTTAACTTTTTGCGATAATAATATCTGACTATCTACATATTCTTCTGTAGCTACCAACTCAAATACTCCATACTCTTCATCTACTTGATGTTGATATGATTTATGTGTTATTGCTTTTTCATTATCATAATCAATATCTGCTATTAGATCAGGCTTATATGGTAACCTAGCATAAGTCTCTGCTAGCTGCTTAAAATTGTACCTACCTGCTAACATCAAGCCCATATATAGCATACTTGACTGTGTAGTCTTACCGATATCTAACCATCTGTTGATATTTGTCTCAGATAAGTTTTGTAAATGCTCTATGCCATTATTTACTGCTTGTTGGTTGGCAAACTGATAGCCTCCTTTAAAACCTAATCCTTTAACCTTAGATTCTAAATCTCCATCTATAGCACCCCAGTTAATCAGGTATGTATCTCCATCAAGATGTTTATCTTTATCAAAATCTATATCTGCAATACTCATACTATCTAGTACAGACTGGTCTAGCATACAGATACCAGATCTTACAAAGCTTATATGGATATATTCTTTATTAGCTAATAATGTTTGCTCAAGGTCAGCTGTAGTGTCAAATCTATTTGCTACTTGACGTTTAGCAAAGTTATTCCTATATATAGAATTTGTCTTTGACTTATTCAAATATTTAGCTTGTGAATTAAATATATCTCTAACTAAGTTTGTCGGTACAAAATATAGCTTAGCTTGCTTAGGGCTATATATCACATCACCAATATAGTAAATATCATCTGCATTATCATCAGGATGTTTATATTCTGCTTGTTTAACTTGATACTCCTGGAGTCTAAATGATGATTTAGTCATATCACCATCTATAACCATCTTAGAGCCAATATTGTACTTAATACTACCTGCATTAATATTTTTAAATGGTGCTTTTTCTGTTTGATTTTTTGCAGTTACTCGAAAACCAGCACTTTTTACATTTAGCTTTTCTGTGCTTATCGTGGCTTTGTTTGATTTAAGATTGATATTCTTTGTAGCTGTGATTGTATGCTTGCCTGAGCTAGTCTCTGTCAGTATATTATCACTTATGGTTGTACTATCAGCCATGATCGTTTCAACTCTACTCTTTGCTTGTATAGTTGTCGTTTCTTGCTTAGTTTCGCTCTTAAAATCTTTTGCATGAAATGTTTCTTTAGCTGATTTAGATTGCTGATAAATCTTAGTATCATCTTCGTAAGTGTTATAGATATTTCCTTTGCTTATCTCTTCTACCTTAGATGAAGATATTAGCTTCTTCTTTTTACCTTCTGCTAACTCCTCTTGAACTATACTATCATCGCTAACTATATTCTTTTGGACTTTACCACTTTTATATTCTGATACGCTACTTTGGCTCTTCGCTCCAGATTTATCTTTATCAGCCCAATCATCTGGACGAGTGTTAAATACTTTGGCCATAGAAAGAAATGTATAAACCTTTATAAAATAATTATATAGATAAATATCTTTAAGTTTATACTTGTTAAACATCATTTATCAAACTCACTAATCTTATCTTTACAAAGCTTTTCTGTCAGAAGCTGTAATTGTTTAACTCTCTCACCCAGCCAAGTTAGTTCTTCTTCAGTTATCTTGTAATGTTTTGAATAGCGAGCCTCTATATATGCTTTCTTTAAAAGTTGAAATCTGCGACGCTCAACCTTACTAGTTTGTGGAAATATCTCAGCAGTCTGCTCATCTAATTCAATTGCTAATGAGTTGAGTTTAACCAAATTATGAGTGTTTGGTTTATAGTTTGTAAAAACTAAAAGTAAACAAGCATAAAAATGCTCCGAAGCTTGATGTAGAAAAAAAGCTGCTTTTTTCGGATAGTTTCTTTCAATTGCTACTTGAAAGAATTCGACAAATTCACTAGCACTCTCAAACCATTGTTCGTAGTCTTTTTCAGCGATTTCTTTTGATTCAGATTTGCTTAGATTACCAGCTAATGCTAATTCTCTACGATCTGACTCATATAGCACTATTCCATCTCGTTTTATATCAGAAAAGAAATATTGCCCTTTTACAAGAGCTTCATTTACCTCTTTAAGAGAGTGGACAATTATATTTACTTCTGGGCGAATCCTAGCAGCCATACGAGATTCAACATTATCCCAAATCCTGTACTCTTCTACTAGCTCTTGGCGATCTAATATAACCAAGATATCATAGTCACTTATATAACCATGTGCAGGATCATTGACCCATTTACCTGTAGCAAAACTACCGAATAGGATAATCTTTAAAATCTTACTGTTTTTTCTTTTACCATGAGAAAAGCCTGTCACTTGCTCAAACTCATCGCGTATAACAGCGACTATCTGAGATAGATGATTTTGCTTAGATGCTGGTAAGTTGCTTAAATCTGTTTTCATAAGTTAATGATACCATTTAAACATCTATAATTAATATCTTGTATAAACATTATCATAGTCTCGAGTTTGCCCTCTCGCATCACAATATTTATTGACCTTAACTTCAAACCTAAATGTTTATTGCGTCCAAGCATTATCATAGTCTTCTTTTTGACCTATCTTATTACAAAATTCTATAGCTTTATTTAAATCATTATTTTTTCTATCATTTTTATGGTATTTCCAATATTTACCAAAAGAACTACAATAAATAGTTTTTAATCGTTTCTTTTTGAAATAATCTATAGATGCTTTTAGACTATCAATATCTTCTATTTGAAAATTCATTATAATAATTGGATTATCTACTGCCTGCACTTTGAAGTAATAAGTACCATACTCTTTACCTTTACAGTAAATAAAAGTACAATCAGTAGCTCCATTTATATGATTTTCATATTTATAATCAAAATTTAATAATTTAAATTTTTGATTATATTCTTTTTCTAGTAACTGTAATACTTCTTGTTTAACTTTTACTTGGTCATCACTACTACTTTTAGCTGATAACTTTGTCGCACAACTAGTTAAAAAAAATATTAAACAAGATGCTAGGATTAATTTTAAGTACTTCACTTTAAACCTCGATATAGTTAGACATTTTAGAGAAACAAGCTTTATATTTTGCTTTTTGAGTGTTTATAATTTCTTGGTATGCAGGGCTTAGCTTTTCACTCAAGATACTAGCATTAGTAGTATTTATTTGAGTATCAATTAAAGTACCATCAGGTAGATAGCCTTGATACCTATAGTTACTCATTGAATGTAATAGAGTAACTGACAATGAAGATAACCCTGTCTTTATGACATTTGTACTGCCAACTAATTCAGCTGTAGTTCCAACCAAATCTCCTTCCCTTATATAGTTGGTTATTTTACTGTCAATATTGACCTTATCTCCAGCATACTTACCTATTAGCTTATCTTCCAAATCTTCCCAATCACCACCATCAAACAATATACCAAATGTACTTGCCCAAGAGCGTAAAGACTTAATAGGGTTTAAAGTAGGGTAGTAAACTTTATTGTCATGTATAACTTCTAAAGTTAAGTGTACTTGGCTTTTAAGTCCAAATGCTTCAAAGGTCTTTGTAGTTCCTCGCATTTTATTAGCAAAATATACCGATTGAATTTGTGCAATTGCACCACCCAAACTATGACCTGTAAAGTCTATGTTTTTACTGCGTCCAGAAATTATCATAAGATTCTGTCTGACCTTTTTCATCACAATATTCTTTAATTTTTTCTAAAGCATCATTATTTTTATCATTCTTATGTTCTTTCCAATAATTTCCAAATGAACTGCAATATATTGTATTTAATTGATGCTTTTTAAAAGCATCAATTAAGGGTTTAATTGATGCTTTTGTTACATCTCCATCATTTATTTTAAAATTCATGATGATTATAGGATTATCAACCGCCTGTACTTTAAAGCTATATATACCATATTTTTCCATTTTGCAAAAGCTCATCTGACAAGTATTATCTACCCAATGTCTTTCATATGTATAATTAAAATCTTTTAGCTTGAATGGTTGCTTGTACTCATCTTCAAGTAATTTTAAAATCTCAGTTTTAACTTTCTGTTGTTGCTCTGTTGTTGCTTCATTACTTTCTCTTTTAGCTGTTGTATATTGATAAGCTCCGCAACTGATCAAACTTACCATAAAAACAAATAATATTGCTATTTTTATAAACCTCATCTTATAGTTCCTCATGATTAGTAAATGTTGGAGTACCAAAGCAGAGTCTATATTTGATTTTTTGTTCTGTATTATCTGATGACTTTAAGATATTTGAGTTTGTTATATTTACAAGAGTATTTATCAAGCTACCATCCGCAGTATATCCTTGGTATCTATAATTACTCATAGAGTGTAGCTCTAAAAAGTCGCTAGTACTTCCTGCACTATCTATATTTACTGTATTTCCTATACTATGTGCTAGATTTGCTATTAAATCACCTTTACGACCAAAAGCTGTAAACTTAATACTTGGTTTATATCCTACATAATTAACTACTAGTTTATCTGCGATACCTTGCCAACTATTACAATTCCAATCAATTCCAGCCATACATACAGCTGAATTTAAAGCTTTAAGAGGATTTAAAGTCATATAATATATTTTATGACCTTCTGTAATATGACTAATTCTTGGAGCAACTTCATTTTCAACACCAAAAGGCTCAAAGCCTTTTGATGGAGATAAATTAACTCCTTTTGAAGCTCTATCTGCAAAATAAACTGCTTGCATTTGAGTTATAGAACCACCTAAACTATGACCACTAAACCCAATATACTTCAGATTATTGTCTTTAAGTAAGTCTTCACCAAATTCAATACCTGCTTTTGCGTGTTCTGATATTATAGTTACAGGCATACTTTTGCCTAATATACCCATATCAAGTACGTCAGACTTAACTAAGTCATGATAAACCGCTTCTAAGGTATCTTGCCTTGTACCTCTATTGATTACATAGATACCGCTATTAGTGCTATCTTTTGCATTAGCAATTGCTATACCATAGTAGCCAACGGTGTTTTTCAGTTTACTACTTGTTGTTACTATTTTGTATTTAGCTAAGATTGGATAATAATAGTTAGAATAATCAGCAAAAGGTATATTCAAGTCTCCATGCTTATCAACTGATAAAACCTTATCAAGATCATCTATTAAGCTTTTCTTATCTTTTTTATATATCGCTTGTGATAAAGGTATAGGATTATCTTTTTGCTGTCTTATTACAGCCTCTAAAAACTCCTCTTCATACACCAACTCACATAGTACACTAGCATCTTTATCTGGTAAGTCTGTTAGCGGTTGGCTTGTGTCTTCCTGGTCTTCTTCTTTTAGGTCATGGATTATGTCTTCAGCATCCCTCGTAAGCATTACTGTAGCAGGTGTTATCTCTAAGTATTCATGCTTGTAGAAAAGATCTCTATCCTTTCTAAGCTTCAGGGTCATTTCTTCACTGTTTATTTCGTTGTATAAACCGTTTATCTTCCTTTGTAGACTGCTATCTTCAATGCTTAGCATGTCTTCTTCTCTATTCCATAAATGATCGACACTTTTAACAGGGTCTACTTCATCATATTCATTTAATGGCTGATAATGTTTTAGTGCGATTAGATAGCCTTTTCTAGTTCTAAAGGTAGATAGAAGCTTAATACACATCTTAAGCACCCTTTCAGATAATTCTATACTATCCTCTATAGCTTTTTGGCTAGCTTTACTTGGGTTATTAAGTAGGTATAGTAGTTTACCTACTGATTCAGGTACTAAGGCTAGTATCAGCTCATCATCTGCTTTTTCTAACTCTGCTATTACTGATTCTATATCCTTTGTTTTACCATTCTCTTGTAAGCTTTCTAAGTGCTTTTTAATCTCTTCATCATTTGGCACAGCATAAGTATCTACCAATGCTTGATAGTTAGCTCTTCTGCCTAACATTTGTTTTATTGTTTTAGCTATGATTGTTTCATCTAGCTCAAACTCTTGTCTTGCCTCTTGATAGTAATAAAACTTCTCCAATGAGTAACGCTCACCCACTGTAGCATCAAATATCAAAGCATCTCCCTCTGGATAGTCTTGATCTTTGTTATGTGTAGAGAGTAGATATTTACTATCTGCATAGATCAACCACTTATCATCTTTATAATCTAGCTGATATGGATTTGTTAGTTGTTTTGATTGTAGGTCTTTGATTTTTAACCTACCTAGATTTAGTTTTTCTATTTTCTTACTATTCTTAGTATTAGCTGCCCTACTCCAATGCAATATTCCATCAACTATTTGATTATCTTTAGCTGTAGGATATTGATCGTGATTTTCACCTTCTAAGACATACTTATCATCTTTGACTGCTACTTTAACTTTTTGCGATAATAATACCTGACTATCTACATATTCTTCTGTAGCTACCAACTCAAATACTCCATACTCTTCATCTACTTGATGTTGATATGATTTATGTGTTATTGCTTTTTCATTATCATAATCAATATCTGCTATTAGATCAGGCTTATATGGTAACCTAGCATAAGTCTCTGCTAACTGCTTGAAGTTGTACCTACCTGCTAACATCAAGCCCATATATAGCATACTTGACTGTGTAGTCTTACCGATATCTAACCATCTGTTGATATTTGTCTCAGATAAGTTTTGTAAATGCTCTATGCCATTATTTACTGCTTGTTGGTTAGCAAACTGATAGCCTCCTTTAAAACCTAATCCTTTAACCTTAGATTCTAAATCTCCACCTATAGCACCCCAGTTAATCAGGTATGTATCTCCATCAAGATGTTTATCTTTATCAAAATCTATATCTGCAATACTCATACTATCTAGTACAGACTGGTCTAGCATACAGATACCAGATCTTACAAAGCTTATATGGATATATTCTTTATTAGCTAATATCACTTGTTCAAGGTCATTACTTGTGTCAAATCTATTTGCTACTTGACGTTTAGCAAAGTTATTCCTATATATAGAATTCGTCTTTGATTTACTTAAATATTTAGCTTGTGAATTAAATATATCTCTAACTAAGTTTGTCGGTACAAAATATAGCTTAGCTTGCTTAGGGCTATATATCACATCACCAATATAGTAAATATCATCTGCATTATCATCAGGATGTTTATATTCTGCTTGTTTAACTTGATACTCTTGTAATTTAAATGATGATTTAGTCATATCACCATCTATAACCATCTTAGAGCCAATATTGTACTTAATACTACCTGCATTAATATTTTTAAATGGCGCTTTTTCTGTTTGATTCTTCGCTGTTACTCGAAAACCAGCACTTTTTACATTTAGCTTGTCTGTGCTTATCGTGGCTTTGTTTGATTTAAGATTGATATTCTTTGTAGCTGTGATTGTATGCTTGCCTGAGCCAGTCTCTGTCAGTATATTATCACTTATGGTTGTACTATCAGCCATGATCGTTTCAACTCTACTCTTTGCTTGTATAGTTGTCGTTTCTTGCTTAGTTTCGCTCTTATAATCTTTTGCATGAAATGTTTCTTTGGCTGATTTAGATTGCTGATAAATCTTAGTATCATCTTCGTAAGTGTTATAGATATTTCCTTTACTAATCTCTTCTACCTTAGATGAAGATATTAGCTTCTTCTTTTTACCTTCTGCTAACTCCTCTTGAACTATACTATCATCGCTAACTATATTCTTTTGGACTTTACCACTTTTATATTCTGATACGCTACTTTGGCTCTTCGCTCCAGATTTATCTTTATCAGCCCAATCATCCGGACGACTATCAAATACTTTGGCCATAAAAATACCACAAAACTTTATAATCTTATTAGTTTGATTATAAAAGTTATTAAACTTAATTTATAGGAAATTTTTATTTTTATATTAAAAAAATACTGAGATACTTTGATAAAAGAATTAACTATAGTAGTGCAAATATGTACTTTCTGTTGTTAAACCATCTATAAAATAGCAGGAAGTAGACTACTGAAGAATATAAATATTATTCAAAGCCTCACAAACTTCTTCAGCTACTCTACTAGGAAATATTCCAATATAACCACCTAATTTTTTAGCTAACTTATCACCAGCTAAGCCATGGATATATACAGCCAACCTACTTGCTGATAGAGTATCTAAACCTTGAGCTAAAAATGCTCCAATGATCCCAGATAGCACATCGCCTTGCCCTGCTACTGCCATACCTTGATTGCCTGTAGCATTTATATAGATACCATTATCTTTACAAATTAGGCTTCCAGCTCCTTTTAGTACGACTGTGGCATTATATTTTTTAGCTAAAGTTCTAGCTGCAGCAAATCTATCATCTTGAATCTCTTGAATAGTACAGCCAAGTAATCTTGCCGCCTCTGCTGGGTGTGGAGTTATTATTTTGTTTTCTAATTTAATAAATTTCTCTCTAATTTGCTGATTAGTTGAGATTATATTTAGAGCATCTGCATCAAATATTGCAGGTTGAGTTAGGTTATCAATTATCAACTCTAAAACTTGTTGAGCGTCATCAGTTGTATCAAAACCAACTCCTACTGCTAAAGCTGAGAAAGTATTTAGATTTTTAGGGATATCTCCTAGAGATTTTGTCATTAACTCTGGCATAGACATATCTGCACGAAAATCTTTATCTAAAGATATCATCGAGACCTTACCACAACCACTATATAGCGAACTTTTACCAGCTAATTGCAAAGCCCCATTCATACCAACATTACCACCAATTATAGCTAGATTGCCATAAGTGCCTTTGTTAGTATTTTTCTTTTTCCTAAGAATATTATCGAGATTTATATCTTGAATATGATTTTTATAGACTTGATACTCTGATTGACTAATTTTGATATTTTCACTATTAATTAGCTCTTTGACAGTTACCTGACCAGCATAATCAAGACCATCGCCTGTATGTAAGCCCTGCTTATCTGCTAAAAATGTAACTGTCTGTCTAGCTAGAATTGCTTCACCATAAACCTTAGCATTAAAAGCACCTAAACCACTTGGTACATCTATAGCTAACGTATATTTAGAATTTTGATTTATAGTTTTAACAAGCTCTAAAATATCTCCCTCAAGATCTCTATCTAATCCTATGCCAAATATTCCATCTATAATTACATCATAGTCACTTACATTTGGTAATTTTTCCAAAGGCTTTTTAAGTTTAAAAAATTTATCATAATAACCTTGATTATCTAGGTTTGCTTTTGGAAAGACTCTATAGATATCTACATCATAACCTTGACTATATAGTTTGATAGCTGCAGCAATGCCATCACTACCATTATTACCAGATCCAACAACTACCAAGATTTTATTTTTCTTATCAAACTTAGAGCAAATAAGGCTTACTATTTCATCAGAAGCATTTTCAATAAGATTTAACCCTTGAGAAATAGCATATTCTTCAATTTGACGATTTTGTAATTCAGAAAGAAAACACATAAGACAAATATTTGTAGACAACTGTATATCTATAATAAAGCAAAGCTTCTTATAAACTCAACATCCACCCTAAAATAGCACATATCAACTTTACTGATATATATAATAAAAAACATTAATTTTACATATATACATGTTAGTGAAATAATAGATACATAAAATAAATTAAGCAAAACAGAAGGGCAAAAAAATGAAAAAACTAGTCTTAACAGCTGTAATCACTCTTACTTTAGCAACTACAAGTTTTGGATATGTGCATCAAATGGGAACATCTAACCAATCTTTCCCAGTACAAGAACTTACTCTTTGCCAATAAGAGTTTTGATAAATAAATTTTACAAAAAAATAAAAAAACTTACTTATTAACTATTGAATTAGCTATAGCTGCTATTTCTTTATCAATTTTTTCTGGATTTTGAATAGTCAAAACATTAGCTCTTTCTAAGAATGGTTCATTGATTATCTTATTCATAAGTTCAAATGCTATGATTTGCTGCATAGGTTGTGCAAGGTGACTATTATTCCAAAAAGGATACCCTTCTCTAGGACTCATAGGCTTATAATAACAATTATTTTCAATAACTTGCGCACTAAAATAGTCTTTACTACATGTTTCTGTTTTTTTAGCTTTTGCTACAAACTCTCGAGATACTATTGCTTTATCTAACTTACTACCCATATCTATAACTTTCACATTACTATCATTAACAAATAGTATTTCTAGCTGAGCATTCAATGCTTGTGATATCAAAGAAGGAAGCGAATATAAAGCTCCAAAATTTCTTGCTGTTGGTGTTAGGCCTAAATTATAAGCATTAATAACATAAATATGTTTTGCACCGGCTTGCTTTTCTAGCATTTTCACAGCTTCTTGAATGTTATTTGCTATATTTCCTGGCAGCTTAAATGTACCGATATCTTGCTTAAAAGCATTTAGCTTACCTTTAAGAAGCTTATTTAACATAGCATTACTAATATCATTAGCTCCAATCCAAACGATATATGCAGTATCTGTATTATCCTGAAGCTGAGAATATTTATTTTTATCATATAAATAAAATTTAATTTGCTTTATAACTCCAGCAACAGCTAAATTTTCCCAATTATCGTTAGAAACGCTTTTAGTATAGCTATCTATTTTAGACTTAACTTGCTCTTGCTCTTTACCTATATCGCCCTCATCGACAGGCGTAGTTACAGCGAAATAGTCTGGATTGGTATAACCATCTATAGTCATAGCTCCAACAACAGCATAGTTAAGCGAAGTACTATCTTTTAGACTATTTGGATTGCGGTATAGATCTATCCAGTTCACCATCGAAGGTGTGTTAGCTTGAGGATAAGTATTATAAATAAAATAATCAAACCACCCAAATGAATAATGTTCTTTATTTGGATGAGAAAGCTCAGCATATTCACTATTTGGAACACTCCATGCCCAAGTCATATCAGGATAGTTATCTGCAACAAAACTAGGCATTTGAAAATTAGTGCCTAGCATATTTTCAGCTATAGGATTAGTTACAGGAACAACATAATTCATCGGTAGATCTTCTGCAGAATTTTGCAGTAAATAGTTTTCCGGAAGATTTCCTGTATCAGAGATACTATCGCCAAATACTATAAAATTTTTGTAATGCGTATTGTCCTTAGCATAAGCCCCAGATACTATTGTCAAAACTAATAACACTTTCAAAAACTTCAAAATAATCTCCTAATTATCATGCAATTTATAATTCAACTAAATTACAATACTACTTTATTTTAATAGAAAATAAAATTTTTATGGATTATTATCAGATATTTTATGAACTTATTTAAATTTATTATTTTCCAAAAAGTAAGCTATTTTACTAAAAGTTTCTGCATCATGGTGTATTTCTCTATGATTCTTATTTAAAACAACTCTATCACTACTATTAATAGCAAAAACAGAATCAACATCTACTAGACCATCATGCTCCTTACTTAAGCAAAGTTTAGCTAACAAATTAAACTTTGAGTGCTTATTACCAGCTATTAAACCAGTAGGAAACTTATCTGTAACACTATTACAAAACTCTATATATTTATCTGTTGCTAATAAATCTTTATTTGGCTTTAAAACTTTTGAATAAAAAGGAATCTTATCACCAAAATCTGCCACTTTTGATCCTGCAAATGGTGTCGCTATAAAAATACATTTATCAATATTATCAAGATTTAACTCATGTATAGCTTTACAAGTTATAAGCCCTCCCATACTATGTGCGACAAATGTAATGGTTTTTGTTTTTGGAATATTTTTAAGAACCTCACATAACCTTGTAACAGCAACCTCAAGACTTACAAAAGTAGTAGGTAAATCAACAGATATTATATCGTCAAACTTTTTTGCAAAAAAATCTCTAAGAGTACGCATGTCTTTACTATTTTTAATAAATCCATGCACTAATACTAAAACTTTATCTTCATTCATATATTAAGCACTAAACCCAAAACCTTTGGTATTTTTCAAAATAATATTAGGCTCTTCAAAGCCTATATAATCACTATATATACTTTTATCAACCCAATCTAGAGGATCAAGGTCAGCAACACTTATACCTTCTGACAATGCAAAGCTAGCTGTCGCTAATATCCCAACAGGGGATTCCATCATACAACCTACCATACATGGGATATTTGCCTCATTCGCTATTTTTTTAATTTTTTGTGCTTCTAATATTCCACCAGTTTTTGCTAGTTTAATATTTATCATATTACAAGCTTTTTCATCTATTACTCGTTGTGCATCTTTAGCATCAAAAACTGACTCATCGGCAACCACAGGTATATTACTAAATTGAGTAATCTCTCTCATACTAGCAATATCAGAATATTTTACAGGCTGTTCAATAATCTCAACATTTATATCGTATTTATTAAGCTCTTCGATAAATTGTCTAGTTTGTAAAATACTCCAACCCTGATTAGCATCAAACCTAAACTTAATATCACGCGAAAATTCACTATCAATAGCTTTTAGAAGTTCTATATCTCTTTTAAAATCCGCACCAGTTTTAACTTTGATAGCATTAAAACCAGCTTCAACACCATTCTGAATATTTTGGATAGTTTCTGCAACACTACCACAACTTATAGACACATCGGTTTCTATAGTATTTTTCTTAGCACCAAGTAACTGTGCTACAGATATATTTTTTTGTTTTGCTAGTAAGCCATGAAAAGCAAGATCTACGGCCATCTTAGCAGCACTATTAAACATTACTCGCTTAAAAGCATGCTCTATAGTTTCTTTATAATCCTCTAATTTTGAGCCTTTTATTACAGGTGCAAAAACCTCATTAATTATATAAGTCATCCCTTGTAGTGTATCACCTGTTATAGCAGTCGTTGCAGGAGCTACTCCATAACCTTTTTGACCATTATCTAAAGTTAGCTCAACAACTAGAGAATCTATATGATTAGTACTTCTAACAGCCGTTACAAAAGTTCTTTTAAGAGGTGTTTTAATGATTGATGTTCTTATATCTATTATTTTATTCATATTGCAAATCCAGAAAGTATTTTAGCTACAATTAAACCACCTTGAGTTCCTATAAGAAAACCTAACAATGACATAACTACCGCAATGGAAACTAAACTTCTACAATATGCACTAGCAAGAATTGGAGCTCCAGCAATACCACCAATATTTGCTAAAGAAGCAATCGAACACATAGCCAAATTTAACTTAAATACTTTAGCAATAATAACCATAATTATTGCATGTATAGTTAAAACCATAAGTCCACAAACTATATATATTGGAGCTTCTGAGAAACCTTCAAAAGTTGAGCCAGACGCAATAAGAGCAACAAGAAAATATAAAAATATACTTGCTATAATACTATCACTTCTGATTCTAGCAAGAGGTGTCATAGCACCAACAAATCCAAATAACGTAACTAAAAGAATAGTCCAAGTTTTAGCTGATATTAACTGTGTAGCAGGAAGATATGAGGATAATATATTTGCTATGTCTGTAGCTGTAAATGCAACAGCCACTAGCACAAAAATTCCTACAAAATTTATATCCCCTTTAATATTATAAGGATCTTCTATATTTACTTTTTTGATATGCTCTTCTATACAGCCAGCTTTTGTCCATTTATCAAAGATATTAGCTCTAGAAATTAGAACAAATAAAAATGCAAACCAAATAGTATAACTAATTGAATCTGTAAGAAGTATGTAACCCATTTGATTATCCGGAGTACCTAAAGCTTGCTTGACTGCAACCATATTACCTGTACCACCCATCCAGCTTGCTGATAATGCTGAGAATCCTTTCCAAGCATCTGGCGATATATGCTTTCCAACTGTTAAATACATGATTGTAAACGCTATAATAATGCTTAGGCTTGCACCAAAGAATGCTATTAGTAATTTTCTCCCAAGCTTTATTACCATTCTAATATCACAACGAATTAACATCAAAAATAGCATTATAGGAAGTATCAGATCTTCTAGCTGTGATTTAGTTTGCTTAATCTGCATTGAGCTAGCATCCCAAAAACCAAGCATAGATAAAACTACTATTGTGAAATAAATAATTACAATAGCAGGAAAATATTCAAAGATTTTAGACTTTGATCTACTAGAAATAAGTACAATAAGGCTACATATCATTAACAATGATGATATGTAAGAAAGTGAAGTTGTTATCATTTTTTTTAAAAAAAGAGATTATTGATTACTAGATTATATAACAGATTTAGTCTTTTAAGAAATTCTCAATATCAGGAATTAAATCTTCTGGAATAACTCTAGGAGCATATCTCTGTACAGTTTGACCATCTTTTGAAATTAAGAATTTTGTAAAATTCCATTTAATTCTTTCTGTACCTAATACACCTTTAGCTTTCTCTTTTAGATACTCAAATATTGGTTCAGCATTTTTTCCATTAACTTTTGTCTTTTTCATAATGGGAAATGTAATACCAAAATTTGTTTGGCAGAATTCTTTAATCTCTCCATCTTCACCCGGCTCTTGGCCTCCAAAGGAATTACAAGGAAATGCTACAACCTCCAAATCAGGGTATAACTTATGAAGATGTTGAAGCCCGTTATACTGTTTAGTAAAACCACATTTACTTGCAACATTTACAATAAGCAAAACCTTATTTTTTGGTAAATAAAATTCCGTACCATCATTTGCTGTAAGCTTAAAATCATAAATAGACATTATTTCTTCTCCTATACTTTATTAAAAACTTTGATCTGCAGTTTGAGTATCTTTGTTTAAGATATCAAAAATCTCTTTTACTAACTTAGGAGACACATCATACTGTATTGCAAATGATGTACGCGTATTTGCTAATGATTTATCTTCAAATGGATCATAATGCTCTAGATTTTGCTTTTTCTCAAGCTTTAACATTTTTTTGCGCCAACCTTTACGCTCAGCCATTAACTGAACAATCTGTTGATCTGCATTCATTATTTTTGCTTTGTAACCTTCTACAGATGGTTTTGCAGAATTTGTTGCCATTGCAAATACTGAACTACAAAAAACAAAGCCAAGAGCTAAGATTATATATTTTTTCATAAGTACTATATAATTTATCTAAGATTTTAATACTATAATGTTTTAGAGACTTATTTAAAAGATAATTCTGCAAATTTAAGGCAAACTAGAACTATTTTATGGTGTCATTACTGCTTTAAAAACATCATCAATCTTCTCTTGAGATACATTATATTTACCAGCTAAAATTTCATGTTGTTTCTGTAATCTCACATTTCGCTCTGGAGATATCACAGGTAGGTTATGTTCACTCTTGTAATCTGTTAGTTTTTTTACGACTTCGTCTCTTTTTTCAACTAGCTTTATTATCTGTTCATCAATTTTATCTATTTGCTTTCTTAAATGTTGAATAGGCTGATTTACAGCTCCACTTGTATCTGCAAATAGTAACCCAGTCGCTAAAATATAGAAAATACTTGCTATAGTAATCTTTCTTTTCATCACAATAAAAACATAATAACTCCATTAATCCTTTAATATAAACTTTTAAAAAAATTTTTTAAACCCCATAATAAGATAAAACACAAATAAATATATCTTATGATATTTAGAAAAAAGCAAACTGAACAACCTGATGTAATAAAAGAAATTCAAAATGATTTTGAATTTCTAAAACCTAAAGTATGGAAACTTTTTAATTGGATGATATTTTGTTCATTTATTTTAGTTTTAAGTTCCTATCTTAACGCTAGAATTTTTCTTCTAGCATTAAGCTTTGCTTGTCTAATTTGTTTATCAATCAAGCTCTACCTTCTAAATAAACTCCCTCCGACTAACTTTAGAATATACATTATTGTTTTTCTAATTATATTTGTAATATGTGAGTATAATCATTTGCAAATTGTCTATTTTAGATCTTTTAAAATTAGTAACATTGATTTTCATCAACTAATCTCTGACCCAGGAATATTTGTAGGTGCATTATGTAACATTGTCTTTACAACAAAGCTACAAGTTGCCCCTCATCTCTTTTTTAGAGAAGAGTTTATACAATGGTTTGCTAACTATATGAATATGACTCAGCCTAAAGCTTTAAAATATTTAGATGGGATATTTTTTGTAATTTTTGGATTTATTATTCCTGTAATTATAAACTTCATATATGCAATGCTTGCTGGAGTAATAGCTGTTAGAATCAAGCAACTATTTAATAAATCATAATATCTCAGATTCAGCAAAAGCCTTTACTTTTGTAACTATTTTTTCTTTTTTATCACCTTTGATAAACGCTGCCTTTGCAGCATTTAAATTCATAATAACCATGCTAGAGAAAGATAAATTATTTTTTAGATGTGCACTATAATACTCATCAGTTATAGATATATTGTTAAGCATTAATCTATCATCAGTGTTTAAAGCAACGTTTATATTATCTCCAAACATTCTTTGATATGGATGATTCTCAAAACTATCAACTATCCCTAGTGCTAGATTGCTACTAACATTAGATTCTATATGTACATTTTTATCTATAAGTAGTCCAACAACTTCTCGTAAAAGATCATTATCTACAGTTTTATACAAATTACAGGCATGACCAATTCTTTTTGCTCCAGTTAATATACTATCTTTTATATTTTGGATATTTGAGAACTCTCCACTATGAATTGTAAAGTCAATATTGTTTTCTTGCAGAAAACTTATAGTTTTTGGATGTGCTGTAGATACACTACCATTTAAATCCATACCCGCAAAATCATAACCAACAATTTCATTATGCTTTAAGCATAATTTTGCAAGTTCTAGATTAGTATCATCGGTGAAATGATACATTCCACAAACTAATATACCTGTTTCAATATCATACTTCTGCTTTGCCCTACTAAAACCTTTGGCAATACTCTCTATTATTTGATCATATGATAACCCCTTTTCTCTATGAAAAAATGGACAAAATCTTGCTTCAACATATATTACATTTTCTAATGCATGATCTTCTGCAAATTCAAAGGCAACTCTTTCAATAGCTTCTACAGTTTGCATTACAGAACATGCGACATTAAATGAATCAAAACATTTATCAAAATCTTTTGATGAAAATTCCTCTGAAAACCATTCTAAAAGTTTTTGCGAATTTTTCTCAGGAAGGCTTATATTATAATTATCTGCAAGTTCAATAATAGTTTGAGATCTTAGCCCTCCATCTAGATGATCATGCAATACTACTTTAGGAATTGATAAAATATCTTTTTTTAGCATAGATTTTCCCCACTGTTTATAATTTAGAATCCATTTCTGTTACTACACTATCTACTTTTTTAGCATAGCTCTTTACTATTTCTCTATCTTTTTGTTCGTTATAGGTAAGTAATTTTTTATTTTTCATAAGAACTTTACCATTAACTATAGTTGTATCAACATTAGAAGGAGATGCTGAATAGACTAAAACCGAATATGGATTATATATAGGATTCATATTGGTTGATTTTGTTTCAACTATTACAATATCTGCCAACTTATCTTTTTCTATAGAGCCTAATTTATCATCCATATGAATTGCTTTAGCGCCTCCTATTGTTGCCATATCAACAACTGTCTCAGCAGGCATAACCGTCCTATCACTATGTTTTAACTTTTGCATAGTTGCCACATAACTCATTTGGTTTATTATATCTAGAGTATTACTACTCATAGGACCATCTGTACCTAAGCCAATATCGACACCTTGATTATACATCTCTAAGGCTGGAGCAATACCTTTTGCTGATTTAATATTAGCTATGACATTGTGAGATACTCCTACGTTATTCTTTTTTAGAAGCTTAATATCATTTTCATTTACAAAAATACAATGGGCAGCTATTAATCTGTCAGATAGCAAACCTATAGAATCAAGATATTCAACAGGAGTTTTATTATATTCTTTTTTATATTTTTCTGATTCTGCTTTAGTTTCAGCTAGATGAATTATTATAGGTACATTATTTTGTTTCGATAGTTTTTCAATTTCCTTTAAATGCTTTGAATCATTAGTATAAGTTGCGTGAGGGGCATACGCAGGGGTAATTAGTTCATCATCTTTATATTTAGGAATTAGTTTTGAATTAGCGTAATCAATTCCGCCATACGGTTGTTTTGAATCAGGTGTTGGGTTCATCATAATTGTTTCACCCATTATGCCTCTCATCCCAATCTTCTTAACAGCTTTAGCTGCATAATCCTCAAAGTAGTACATATCAACCATAGTTGTAACACCTCCTTTGACCATCTCTATAGCAGAATGCAAAGTGGCATCATATACTAGCTTAGGACTTACCAGTTTAGCCTCTAATGGAAATAAATATCTTGTTAACCTATCAGCAACATCATCCCCAACACTTCTAAAAATTGACATTCCGGCATGAGTATGAGCATTAATCATCCCAGGCATTACTATCCCATTTTGAGCATCGATAGTTTCCTTTGGAAGATATTTATTAGCTATTTTTTTATTTCCCACATCAATTATTTTATTACCCTTTATAACAACAACGCCATTATCTATCACATCATGATTTTTATTCATTGTTAAAACTAAACCATTTTTTATAAGAAGTGATACTTTTTGTTTTTGGTTAGAAAAGCCAGAGAAACAAATAAAAAATCCAATAGAAAACAATAATAATTTTTTCATATAATTCCTCAGGTTAAATATATTTTTTGACAAATTAACTATTTCGCAAAAAATGACTACCAATACTTTCTTTTCTCACAATTGCACTTTCAATGGTAAGCTTAGCTAAGCTTATAGTTTTTCTGTAATTCTCTAACTTATAGTCATAATTATCTAGGCTAGTATTTTTATCTAAAGAATCTTCCAATAAATTTATTTGTTGATATGCTTCCAAAAGATTTTGCTCTTGTCTAACTAGCCCTACTTTATCCCACATTAACTGTCTTATTTTAGATATATGCTCAGAATAATTATTTTTTGATTCTAGTAATTTAAATTTCTGATTGTTATCAATAAGATCATTATCTAAATTTTGAAGGATATGTTTACTAGCTTCTAAAGCATATACAATACATTCAAGTAAAGAGTTGCTCGCTAATCTATTAGCACCATGTAATCCTGTACAAGATACTTCTCCTACAGCATATAGGTTTTCTATTTCTGTTTGAGAATTACCATCAACCTTTATCCCACCACAACTATAATGCGCCGCTGGTGATATAGGTATTCGAGCCACAGCTGGGTCTATACCATTT
This sequence comes from Candidatus Francisella endociliophora, assembly GCF_000764555.1. Classification (NCBI taxonomy): domain Bacteria; kingdom Pseudomonadati; phylum Pseudomonadota; class Gammaproteobacteria; order Thiotrichales; family Francisellaceae; genus Francisella; species Candidatus Francisella endociliophora. The sequence continues at coordinate 425,417 of NZ_CP009574.1, forward strand.
TCAAGTAGGTTTTGATAAATATATGGAAACTTCTCTTGCCACTGAGCTGTACTTAGATGAGTCGCATTTAGATATATTTCTCTACCAGCTTGCATATTTATGTATATCTGTCTGGCAACGATATCTCTAGGTGCTAGATCTTGTTTTTCATGAATATTTTTCATGATGCGAATACCTTTCTTAGTCTCAAGTACAGCTCCACTTCCTCTAATAGCTTCAGAGATTAAAATAGGCTCTCCAGCTTTTCCAAAGAAACAAGTAGGATGAAATTGCGTAAACTCAAGATTCTCTAGCTGACATCCTATGCTATTTGCCATAATCATTGCGCTACCAGTTCCAGCTGTTGCATTAGTTACATACTTATATAAACCTGATGCTCCACCTGATGCCAGTATTACTTTTTTAGTTATAAATTTAACAGCCTGATAATTTTTATCATAAGCATACAACCCTACACACTTATCTTTACCCTTTATAAGTTCTACAACATTATGTTCTGGATATACTATTATATTTTTATGCTTATTAAGATTCTCATATAATCTTGAGATAACCTCCCTACCAGTATAGTCTTTAATATGTAAGATCCTTGCTAAGGAGTGTCCACCCTCTAAATGTAAGCTATACTCACCATCAGCTTTTTTATCAAATTCAACACCATGATTTTCAAGCCACTTTATTGATGAAGATGAATTTTTGACTACCTGTGTCACGCTATCAAGATTTGCAAGATTCCCACTTGCTATAATAGTATCTGCAACATGAGATTCTATCGTATCGTCACTAGATATTATTGCGGCGATTCCCCCTTGCGCATAAGAGCTAGCTGAGAAATTAACTTTCTGATCATATATAATTGCAACATCTACATTATTTTCAGCAAGTTCTATAGCAGCGACAACTCCTGCCAGCCCTCCACCAACTATAGCAACATCATGTTTTTTTGTAATCATTTTTATAACTGAACCTGCATAGATAAATCTATTGCTTTTATATGCTTTGTTATTGCTCCTGAGGATATAAAGTCAACACCTGTTTTAGCCATCTCAACTATTGAATCAGCATCAATATTTCCAGAGACCTCTAGAGCTATTTTACCTTTAGCTAAATTAACTGCTGTATATATATCTTTAAGAGGAAAATTATCAAGCATGACAATATTAGCTCCAGTATTTATAGCTTGATCTAACTCATCTAAATTCGTAACTTCAACCTCTATTATTTTGCTACTATCTAGATCTTTAGCTTTTGTGACAGCTTGAGCAATACCTCCAGCAGATCGAATATGGTTTTCTTTAATTAAATAACCATCAAACAACCCAATACGATGATTAAATCCACCACCACATTTGACTGCATATTTTTGAGCTAAGCGAAAGCTTGGTATAGTTTTACGCGTATCAAGCAGTTTAGTTTTATAATTAGCAATAAGTGTAACTAAATTATTTGTTGTTGTAGCAGTTCCAGATAACATCTGAATGAAATTAAGCATTGCTCTTTCTGCAGTCAATATGCTTCTAGCATTACCTTTTAACTCAAAGATTTTCTCACCAGCTGCTACTTTATCAGCATCATTATAAAACCATGTTATTTGAATATCTTTATCAACTTGATTTATAACTTCATTAGCAAATGCTTGACCACATAAAACCATATCTTCACGAGTAATGCAAAAAGCTATAGTATTTATGTCTCTAGCTAATTGAGCTGTGATATCTCCACTAGCAACATCTTCAGCTAAAGATTCTTTTACTAGCCTTTGTATAATATCAAAAGGTACTTCTTTTATTTGATTAGTATTTAGCATTACTTCAGACATAAGTATTTCCTAGAAATTTATCATTCTATTTAAAGGAACAAGAGCTTTTTGGCGAACTTCTTCTTCTATAAAAATTTCATTTGTTTGATTAATTAAGCAATCTTTTAAATTTTTAAGTTGGTTAAGTTTCATCCACGGACATTTTGCACATGATTGACATGTAGCACCTCGGCCGGCTGTTGGTGCTGGGATAAACTGCTTATGTGGTGATAACTGCTTCATCTTATGGAATACACCAATATCTGTAGCAACTATAAATTTATCATTTTCCATATCTTTACTTGCTGCTATGAGCTGTGAAGTAGAGCCTACAGCATCTGCTCTTTTGATAATTTCAGCTGGAGATTCTGGATGAACTAAAACTGCTGCATCTGGATATTCAAGCATCAAATCATCAAGAGCTTGAGCCTTAAACTCTTCATGCACAATACAACTACCATCATATAGTAGCATATCAGCACCTGTTTGCTTAGTGATCCAATCTCCCAGAAATCTATCAGGTCCCCAAAGAATTTTCTTACCCTGCTTATGTAAATGCGAACAAATTTCTAAAGCATTGGAAGAAGTTACCGTCCAGTCAGCTAGAGCTTTGATCTCAGCAGAAGTATTTACATATACCACCACCTCTCTGTCAGGATTAGCTTTTATAAACTTCTCAAACTCACCATTATTACAACTTAAATCTAGTGAACACTCTGCTTGTAAGGTCGGCATTAGAATTTTTTTCTCAGGGCTAAGAATTTTCGCTGAGTCACCCATAAATCTAACCCCTGCGACAACCAAAGTATCACATGAGCTTTCTAGCCCAAATTTAGCCATAGCAAGAGAGTCACCTACAAAGCCTCCGGTTTGCTCAGCTAACTCCTGAATCTCATCATCAACATAATAATGAGCTACTAAACAAGCATTATTTTGTTTTAGCAAATCTTTGATTTCTTGCATATATTGCTGTTTTTCAGCATCTTTGATTTTTAAACTAGGTAACTCTTTTCTAGCTTGCGATATTTTGTCTTTTATAAGTTCTTGATTTAACATCCAAATGCTCCTTTGATTTTAACCTTGGATATTTTCTTCGAAATAATTACATAACTGCTCTAATGATTGACTAAAATCATCATTTACTAACTGACAGTCAAATTCATCGGCATGAGAAATCTCATCCTCTGCTTGATCCATACGATAATCTATAGTTTCTTTTGAATCAGTATTTCTAGCTTCTAAGCGTTTTCTTAACTCCTCCATTGATGGTGGCAGTATAAATAAACTCTTAGCTTTTTCGCCATATATAGCTCTTGTTTGTTGAGCACCTTGCCAGTCTATTTCTAGTATAATGTTTTTACCAGCAGCAAGAAGTTTATCTATTTCTGCCTTTGAAGTACCATAGTAGTTTTTGAAAACTTTTGCATACTCAATGAAACCATCGTTTTTAAGCATCTTTTCAAATTCGGCTATAGTAACAAAATGATACTCTTTACCATTTGTTTCACCAGCTCGAGGGTCTCTAGTTGTATGAGAAGTAGCTACAGCAAAATTATTTTTACCTGTTTTCGTTTCTAAAAAAGCTTTTAATAAAGAACTTTTACCAGCACCAGATGGTGCAGAAACTATAAATATATAGTTACTCATTTGTAAAAATTATAATTGAATAGATAGTTTGACAAATTATACAGGTTTAAAGGATCAAATAGAACAAACATAGCTAAATTTAGTATTGATCTATAAGATAGTTTATTAATTTCGATCAATTGATAAATTTTCAGAATAGATATTTATAAAGACAAACTACTAGCCACCTTTATAAAAATAGATTTAATTATTGAGCAGTGATGTTTAATTTTTTACCAGCTACCCAAACTTTTTTAAGATGACCGACAACTTTAGGAGATAAGTTTGCAGGTAGATCAACTAGAGTATAGTCTTTTTGAATAGAAATATTACAAATATGTTTACTATCAATATTTCCTTCATTAGCTATAGCACCAACGATATTTCTAGGCTGAACATCATTATCACGACCAACTTCTAACTTATATGTAGTCAAATCTATATTTGGAGCTCTGCGAGGTTTTCTCTCTGATCTATCAAAGCGTCTATCACCACGATCACCTCTATCATTACGGTCGCCTCTACGCTCAAACCTATCATTTCTTCTACCATCTCTAGAGTTTCTGTCATTTCTATCTCTACGAGGTCTATCATCTCTAGCTTGTATTTCTCTTGGGAAGAATGATTTCTTACCTTGAGTAAGCAATGTAAGTACAGCTAAAAGATCATCTGAGTCTAACTCTAATTCGTCACGAATACCTGTGATAATTTCTTTATACTTATCAAGAGATTTATTTTTCTCGATAGCTGAAGCAATTCTAGTTTTGAAGTTTGCAATTCTACTATCTGCAAGATCTTTTGCACTTGGCATAAATATTTCTTGCATCGGCGAACTAGTAAACCTCTCAACAATTCTCAAGAATCGCATATCTTTTAAAGGAACTAATGAAATAGATACACCTTCACGCCCTGCTCTACCTGTACGACCAATTCTGTGTACATAAGTATCAGCATCATTAGGAAGATCATAGTTAACCACATGAGAAATTCTCTCTAAATCAATACCACGAGCCACAACATCAGTAGCTACCAAAATATCAGATTTAGAATTTCTAAACTGATCTACAATATACTCTCTTTGCGATTGTTGCATATCACCATTGATAGCTGCAGCTTTATAGCCTAGTGCTTTAAGATTATCCGCAACTTCTATAGTACTTGTTTTAGTTTTTACAAAAATTATTACGCCATCAGTCTCTTCAACCTCAAGCAGTCTATCAAGAGCATCAATTTTTCTAAAGCCTTTGATTACTATAAATTTTTGTGTAACAGTATTAGCTGTTTTTGTCTTAGCTTTTACTTGTATTTTACAAGGATTTCTAAGATATTCTTGAATGATATCAGCAATATCAGTAGGGATAGTCGCTGAGAAAAGCAACCTTTGACACTCATCAGATACGTGACTTAATACATACCTAACATCATCAATAAAGCCCATTCTAAGCATTTCATCAGCTTCATCAAGTACTAACGCTCTTAGGTTATCAAGCTGTAATGTGCCTTTTTCAATATGATCCATTACACGACCTGTAGTACCGACTACAACTTTAACACCTCTTTTAAGTGCTCTAATTTGTGAGCCATACTCTTGACCACCATATATACAAGCGACATCTAAATTAGGAATACTTTTTGCAAAAGCTTCAAACTGTTCTGCAACTTGTATAGCCAACTCTCTAGTTGGAGCTAATACTAAAACTTGAGGAGCTCTATCTCTAGATTCAAAATCCATATTATTTATTAAAGGTAATGCAAACGCTGCTGTTTTACCTGTACCCGTTTGTGCTTGACCTAGCACATCTCTACCCGATAAGATATATGGAATAGCATACTGTTGGATAGGAGTAGGATTCTCGTATCCTAATTTAGTAACAGTATCTACAATATCTTGACTTAGCCCAAGCTGGCTAAAATCTTTTTTAGTTTCAGAATTCATTTTTATCCGTAAATTATTTTGAGAAATTTATTTAATAATTTGAAAATTATGAGAAATTTAGAAATTATCCGCGTGATGTAACTTCTAATAGATGATAACCAAATTGAGTTTGTACTGGACCATGAACTGTATTTAGTTCATCGTTAAACACTACTTTATCAAACTCAGGAACCATTTGCCCTTGAGAAAAAGTACCTAAATCACCACCTCTAGCACCAGATGGGCATAGAGAATGCTTTTTAGCTGCTTCTTCAAATGTGATTTTACCTTCATTTATATCGCTTTTGATTTGTTGACATTCAGATTCTGATTGTACTAGCAAATGTCTAGCTGAAGCTTTCATAATTATAGTTCCTTATTTAATTTGATTTGACTATTAATAATTACAAGGCTAAAGGATACATTATTTAGTAAAAATATACAACTTGAGAAATTTATATAGCTATTATTATATTATGACAACCTAACTTGAGAATCATACCCATAAGTTCCAAAAAACAATATATACAAATAGCATACAATTGGCACAATAAAAGACATTGTTATACCTATATGATCAGCTATTACTCCTTGAATAACAGGTATAATAGCTCCTCCGACTATAGCAACACACAAAAGCCCTGACCCCAGAGAAGTTTTTTCTCCCAACTCCCTAACAGCTAAACTAAATATTGTCGGAAACAGTATTGAATTAAACAAGCCTACCGCAACGATACTATACAAGGCAATATTACCAAATGAAAACATTGAGATTAAAACTAGCATTATTGCTAACACTGCATTAAACGTCACAGCTTTAGATGGTTTAACCCTTGTCAAGACAACTGCTCCTATTAATCTGCCAACCATAGCTCCACCCCAATAAAAAGCAACAAAGCTAGCAGCTTTTGCAGGAGCCAAAGATAAAACATGATCCGTTCCTAAATAATTAATTAAAAAGCTTCCTATACTAACTTCTGCTCCAACATATGCAAATATTGCGACACAACCTAATATTAAATGTTTATACTCCCAAATAGGTTTTTTAGAAATATTTATATGATCTTCAGGTATCTCTTCTTCTTTCAACTGAGGCAAAGGAAAGAAAATAAAATATAAACTTAAACAAAACATAACAACAGCAAGAGCTAAATAAGGATGTTGAATTGCTGTTATAACAATATCTTCATTTCCATTAGCTGCCGCTATAGCACCTAAAATAAAAACTCCTCCAAGAGCAGGTCCCAAAGTAGTACCCAAAGAGTTAAGTCCTTGTGCAAAAGTAAGTCTAGCAGAAGAGTTTTTTCTATCTCCAAGTAAAGATACATATGGATTTGCAGCTACTTGTAAAATAACAATACCTGTAGCTAAAACAAATAGGCTAATCAAAAAATATCCATACACAGCATATTCAGCAGAAGGTAGAAACCCTAAGCAGCCAAACCCAGCAACGGCAAAACCTATTGCAATTGCCCACTTATAACCAAATCTCTGCAATACTCTAGAAGCAGGTATTGATAACAACGCATATGCCATAAAAAACACAAACTGTACTAACATTGCTTGAGCATAATTAAGGGTAAATAACTCTTTTAAATGAGGAATCAAAACATCATTTAAAGATGTGAGCAATCCCCACATAAAAAAAGCCAGCGTAACGCTGACAAATGTAATATGGTTTCTACTTGGACTCATAATAATTCTCTTAGTTTTTGTATACTTAAATAGCTATGTTACAAAATTTAAATGGATAATTTATTAAATTACTAGCTACCAATTTTTGCAAGAGGTTTTCCAGCTCTTAGATTGTTTTCAATCTGTTCTAATGATACATCTTTAGTTTCTGGAACAAAGAATTTAACGAATATTAAACATAAAATACTAGCTACTCCAAAAAATATAAATACTTTACCTGGTGAATGTATTACAAAAGCTAAAGAGAAATTAACAATGATAGCATTAGAAACCCAGTTACTCATAGTTGAGGCAGTAACACCCAGATCTCTTCCTTCTGCAGGCTGAATCTCTGAACATACAATCCAAACAATTGGTCCCATAGCTATAGCGAAACCAAAAACAAAGATCAAACAAAATGCTAAAGCTGTCCACTGCAATGTTTCAGATAAGTTCATTGCTTGACCAACAACATGATGAGTTGAAAAAATAAATCCTACAACCAAGCACGAAATTATTACTAAAGCTAAACCAAAGTATAATATTGGCTTACGCCCAAATCTATCTATATATTTTATAGCTAATACTGTTGTAATAACATTTAATAAACCAATAGTAATAGTAGAAATCATTGGGTTAGCAAACCCAGCTCCTTCAAATATTTGAGCAGAGTAGTACATAAATACGTTAATACCTGTCAACTGTTGAAATACTTGTAGAGCCATACCTAAAAATAATACTTTAATAAAGTATTTATGCTTAAGCATCGAAAATGGATTAACATTTAACACTGTTGTTTCTTTTATCTCCTGATACTCTGCTACAGCTTCACTTTCAGAATTTCTTATTTTTTTAAGTGTTATTTCAGCTTCATCATTTTTACCAACTAAAACTAACCACCTAGGACTTCTTGGAAGGGTTAAGCATCCAACAAACATTAGAACTGAAGGAATTGCTAATGCTACCATCATCAATCTCCATGAACCAGTTTGCTCAAGAGCTGAATTTGTAACAAAAACTAAAAATATCCCAATAGTAATCATTAGTTGATACATTCCAACAAGAGCTCCTCTGAACTCTTTTGGAGATATTTCTGATAGATATAAAGGAGCAATAAAAGATGCCACACCAACACCAACTCCCAAAACAAACCTGGCTATAAAAAATACTTCATAGTTAGGAGCAAAAATACTTACCAATGTAGCTAAAGAAAAAATTCCTCCAGCAATTATTAATACTTTTCGACGCCCAAATTTCTTAGATAAAACACCACTAAATAAAGCTCCAATAGCCGCACCGACTAATAATATACTAGCCACATGTCCCTGCTGTGATTCTGTCAGGTGAAAACTTTGTGCTATAAATTTAAGTGAGCCATTGATGTAACCTGTGTCCATCCCAAAAAGTAAACCAGCTAGGGCTGCTATAACAGCTATCTTAACTGTTATAAAATTAATTTTTTTTTCTTTCATAGTTATTTATTTCCTGTATGAATTTACTAAATAGTAAGCAATATTCATCATATACTATAATTTCAATCTATAACAAGATTTTTTTTAACATAAGCAAAATATTTATAGGAAAAAATATTTAATCTATACTTTCTTTATTATAAATTTAAGAATTTATGAGATAAACAAGTTAATAATCAAAGGATAGAATTTAATATGGGTAAAGACATTAAATTTAATTAAAAATACTTTTGGCTTTTTTAATTAGATGCTCTATTTGTTGCTTTGCATACAATTTTGACTCAATACTCCCCCATACTGGAGCTGGCCAAACTGGATCATTCTCAAAACGCCCTACTACATGAATGTGCATTTGTTTAACAACATTTCCAATAGTTGCGACATTTAGCTTATCAGTATTATATTCTTTGACTATAAAGTCAGATAGTTTATTTATAATTTTATTGATATTGTATTGTTGAGAATCATCTAGCTGATACCACTCTGTTCTATCTGTAAATGGAACTACGATAAACCATGGAACAATAGAATTATTCATCACTAAAATTTTACAATCTAAATACTCACAAACTTCAAAAGTATCTGCTTTTAAACGCGAATCTAATTCAAACATTAAAATAGCTTCCTAATTTTTTCTAAATCTTCTAAAGTATCGACACCTGCAGGAGTTGGTTTAGCAGCCTGATCTACAGCAATCTTATAACCATTATATAAAACTCTAAGCTGTTCAAGCGCCTCATATTTTTCAATAGGAGATACTGTCAACTCAGCATAATGCTTCAAAAATCCAACTCGATATGTATAGATACCTATATGCCTAAAAAATTCTGAAATATTAACCTGATTTTTCTCAGAAAACCCTCTTTCAAAAGGAATAGATGCTCTACTAAAATACAAAGCATAATTATTCTTATCAAAAACCACTTTAACATTATTTGGATTATAAATATCACTTGCATCTGTAATTTGCTCACAAAGAGTCGATACTACTGCTTCTGGCTTATTGATAAGAAGTTCCGCTGCTTGCTCAATATTCTCAATAGGGATAAGAGGCTCATCACCTTGAACATTAACGACCACATCTTCATCATCAAAACCAAGCTTTGTAACAGCTTCTGCAATTCTATCAGTGCCTGATTCATGATCATCTCTTGTTAAAATAACATTGGCACCGAAGCCCTCTGCTATTTCTTTAATTTCATGAGAATCTGTAGCTATAAAGATGCTATCGAACTTTGATTTAGATACTTGCTCATAAACTCTTTGAATCATTGGCTTACCAGCAATATCTGCTAGCATCTTACCTGGTAGACGAGTTGACTTAAGTCTAGCAGGAATTACAATATGAGTTCTAGCCATATTTCTTTACCTCTTCAAGAGTTAGTTTTTTAGCTTCCTCAACTAACATTACAGGTATGTTTTCTCTTATTGGATAAGCTAATTTATCAGCTTTACATACTAAAATCTGATTCTCTTTATCATAATGTAAGTTTGATTTACAAACAGGACAAACTAACACATTTAAAACTGAATGATCCATTATTTCACCTCAATTACAAATTGATATTTATCTTCTACTTGTTTAGCTTCAACAAGTATATAATCATTTACCTTACACCATGCTGGGATATCATGCATAGTACCAGGATCTGTACAAATAACTTTTAATTGCTCTCCTGATTGCATACCTCTTAGAGCATTTTGAGTTTTGATAACAGGCATTGGACATAAAAGTCTTTCTAGATTTATTTCTTTCATCTATATATACCATTCTTGTTTGATTTCATCAGCAGGCATTGGTGCTACAGTTACCTCTTTACTAGTGCCATCAAGATAGTTAAACACCATAGTTACAGTATCAGCATTTTTACCTTGAGTGAATCTACCCAAAACTTTAGCGGTAAATTCTTCATCAGCTTTATCAAAGTCACCATCTATTAAAATTAATGGTCCACCATGAGAAGAACAATACACATAAGCAAACTGATTTTTATAGCCATTCAGATAATTATTCTCGCCTTCTTCACGACCAATTATAAGCTTATATTCTGGCTTATAACGTAAATGTCTGCCAACTTTTAAAAGCATAATATCATCAAACTCATACTCTTTTGAATTACGAGCTTGCCATAAATCTACAAGCTTATCAGAGTACTGTTTATCTGTAAGGAAGCAACAGCCACCTGCAGGAGAAGCATAATCTTCTATACCCCAATCTTTAGCCATCTTCATTTGCTCTTTACGACCTCGACCTGTAATTCCCATTAGTTTAGATCTATCAACCCAACCTTCTCTTTCTGGTTTTGTTTCAGGTAAGTTTTTTGCACTTAATGGTCTAAGTAAAAGATCATCAATTCCAGATTGTTTCTGTACTACTGGCATAGTATCTTTTCTTTGAGACATTGGTCTTTGGCCAATAACTTCGCCCGTAATTATAAAATCAAAGCCATTTTCTAAAGCCCACTGTTTTGCTTTACGCACCATAAAAATCTTACAATCAAGGCATGGATTCATATTTGCACCATAGCCATATTTAGGATTTAAAAGTACATCTTTGTATTCTTCTATTACATCTATAATATGAAGCTTAATACCTAATTGTTCAGCAACCCAAAGAGCATTATTTCGCTTTTGTTTTTCTTTATCATGTTTACGAATTGCATGAGTATGTCCCTCTACACAAAACCCTGTAAAAAAGTTTATACCTTCGACATGAACACCTTGCTCTATCATCATTTTTGTAGCAAGCATTGAATCAAGACCACCCGATATAAGTGATATTGCTTTTCTTTGTTTTTGTTCCATTGTTATAGTTTTAAAAATCTAATTATTAAATATTTGTAACAATTTTAGCATATCGATATTGTTTAACTAGATTTTATTTAAAATTCTAATTTGAACTTAGTAGAAAAGAAATATTTCTTTAAAGTTTAATTCTTGCAGTCGATGTTTCTAAAAACACAGATTTGTTAAGCTTGCCCTTTCTATGTATCTGTTGTTCAAGTTTCTGATTATCATAAATTTTCACATCAAAATTGACATCTCCATTAGGAAAAAAAGTCCTTGTCACAATTACCTCCTTACCTTGATCATCAAATCTTTTTCCTACAGAAACAATTGAGTTTTGTTTAATAAGTAAATTATCAAGCGTTGCACTATATTTCAAAACTCCATCCATTATTTTTTCATTTGGCTCTTTTGTAACATCAAATATAAAGTCAAATGACTTGCCTTCTTCTGCATATGTTCTAAAATTCTGATAAGACTCAACTTTTATATCTTTTTCATCAGTAGAAACATACACTAAGGCTACCAAAAAAATAATTGCTGAAATAAAAGTAACTATCGAAAAAACCTGGCTTTTTGTTACTAATTTAATTCTATTCATTTCATATAGGTTGGATGTTTTACTATAAAATATCCTATCATAAAAAGTAAGCTAAAATTGTGATTTTTTTCACTCAACAATTTTATTTTTCATCATAATATTTTGCAGCGTAAAATCCAACTAAAGAGCCAAGCATCGAGACCACTCGCAAAATAAAAATATTGAAGTAGTTGAGCTGTTACAACTAAGGAAATTAATAATGCCCATAATAATTTGTATTTTGGAAATAAAATCCACAAACTCACACAAAAAGAAAATATAAGTGTTGCATGTCCTGATGGAAACGAGTTATTGATATTATCAAATTTAAACCAATTAAATCCATAAGCATTATCTCTAATTAGAGACAGATTATTTTTAAATGTCTCTGGCCAATATCTACTAAAAAAACCTTTTAAAATATCTTTAACAAACTGTCCTATTACAATTGCGTTAGCGACTAACAGAGGCTTTTTATCAGTAGCAATAATTTTCTTCAATAGTAACTTGGTAAAAAAATAAATATAAAAAACAAATGTCAATTTTTTTATAATAGAAACAAGATCATCTAAAAAAACTTCATAAAGGTATATTGTCTTGAATTATGCTCATATAAAAACCACACTACCTGCCTATCAACAAAAAAGTAGCTTATTACTATTTAAGCCAAAACCAGTCATAACTATTAATGCTAATTTTTTATTATTCATTAATCATTCCTAATGAAAACATTCCCAAATTTCTTGGGCCAGTTTTTTACTAATCCCTTTTACTTTAGCAATTTCATCAACTGATGCTCTAGATAACTCTTGCCAGCCTCCAAAGTGCATAATTAATGCTTTACGGCGTTTTGGTCCAACACCTTCAATCTCCTCTATAATTGAAGATTGTCTATTTGAGCTAACTTTCTTACGCTGACCTTTGATAGCATGGTCATGAGCAGAGTCTCGAACTTGTCGTAATAGTAAAAAGCCTGGGTCATACTCATCTAAAGTATATTCAGCATCATCAAATCCTTTGTAGATTTTTTCTTTACCACTAATTCGCTCAACACCTTTACCTAGACTCACAAGCTGTACTTTATTTTGAATACCAAATTCACGAAATACTGCTTCTGCTTGGTGAATCTGCCCTTTTCCACCATCTATTATCATTACATCTGGAAGATTATCAGCTTCTAATCCTGAGCTTACTCGACGATATACTGCTTGGTGAATAGCTGCATAGTCATCACCAGCTTTAACATCTTTAATATTGTATCTACGATGAGATTTACGATCCTCCCCCTCATCTGTGTAAACAACACATGAAGCAACTGTAGCCTCACCTTGAAAATGTGAAATATCAAAACATTCAATCCGTTTAATATCATTTTCAAATTCAAGAAATTCTTTCAATGAGTCTAAGCGTTTTTGATATTGTGATTTTGAGCTTGTGTATATGTTTAACTTTTGTCTAGCATTTACTTCTGCTAGCTTTAACCACTTAAGGTTGTCAGCTGCTGGTGCAATTATCCAGTTGATTGATTGGCCTATCTTTTGTGAAATACTATTCATCAAATCTGTAATCTCAGCGAAATCAACTTTTGATAAAATTATATTTTTTGGCCAGATATTACGAATCTCATCCCCAAGATAAAAATGTGATAAAAATGCATGCATTATGGATGTCTTATCTTGCCCTTTTGCGTCAATGCTCCAATGCCTATCAGCTACCACATCACCATTTTGAATCTGCAACAAGGCGATACTTGCATAATTATCTTGGATATATATCCCAATCACATCAAAAGTTTTATCTGCTTGGATATCAACTATTTGCTGTTGCTGAAGCTTACGTAATACTACAAGCTGATCACGATAAACTTGAGCCTTTTCATATTCCATATTTTCAGAAGCCTGATACATTTTCTCAGAAATTTCTTCTAGCACACTACTAAACTTACCTGCAAGAAATTTTTTTAAAATTGCTAATTGTTCATCATATTGCTCTTGAGAGACTAGCCCAACACACGGAGCTAAGCATCGTTTAATTTGATATTGTAAGCATGGTCTAACTCTTGATTTATAGTATGAATTTTCACATTGGCGAATTGGAAAAATTTTTTGGATAATATTTAGGGTATTTTTTACAGATGAAATTGATACAAATGGACCAAAGCACTGTCCTTTTTTATAAGCTGATTTACCACGATAAAAAGCAACTCGTGGAAATTTATCACGCGAAATAACTAAATAGGGATAGCTTTTATCATCTTTAAATAAAATATTATACTTCGGTCGGTGTTGTTTAATAAGATTATTCTCAAGCAAATACGCCTCATAATCACTAGGTGTGATAGTTATCTCAATCTTAGCCACTTGTGATGCCATCATTAAAGTTTTGGTATCTTTAGCACCTTTTGAGAAATAACTATTCACACGATTCTTAAGATTTTTTGCTTTACCTACATAAATTATCTCACCATGTCTATCAATCATACGATAAACGCCTGAGTGAGTTGTTAAGTTTGCTAAAAAGCTTTTTAAATCAAAATCTTGAGAATTATCAGAAATCATCTAATTTTTATCACGCAATAAATATATGAAAATGGTAACATATCTAAATTAAATACTTTATAAAAAATAAATACTGCAAAGAGATACCTAAAAGTTCTCAAAAGTATTCTAAGCAAATAAATGATAATCAACACAAACAAACAACTACAAAATCTTATTGAAACTATTAAAGATTCGAATCAAATAGCAGTGGATACAGAGTTCTACTGGATGCGTACATACTATCCTGAGCTATGCTTAGTTCAGATAGCTACTGAAAATGAAATATTTCTATTAGATACCTTAAAAGAACTAAATTTTTCATTACTCAAAGAAATCTTTGAAAATACAAATATTGAAAAAATTATTCATTCAGCAACAAATGATATTCCAATTATAAAAAAATTCTTCAACTGTGAAGTAAATAATGTCTTTGATACTCAACTTGCAGCGACCTTTTTAGGTTATCAAATGCAGTCATCTCTAAAGTCTTTATTAAAAGATATTCTAGATATTGAAATGGAGAAAGAATCACAGTTTTCAGATTGGCGCAAAAGACCCCTTTCACAAAAGCAGTTAGATTATGCTCTAAAAGATGTTGAACACCTAATTGAAGTAAAAGAGCATTTAGATCAAAAACTTAATGAAAGCAGTTATAAAGATTTTTTCGAAGAAGAGCTTATAGAAATACAAAAAACAGAATTTAATTCTGTCGATATTATTCATACTAAAATTGGCAATATCCAAAAATTTAGTGAAAAAGTTCAAAGAAATGCTATTTTAATAGCTCAATGGCGTGAAAAAATTGCTCAAAAAAAGAATATACCTGTTAGATTTATTTTTGACAATAAAATCTTATATACCATTGCTCATGTAAGCCCTAAATCTCTAGATTCTTTTGAGCATCCAGAATTAAAAAAACTAAAACCTTGGATAAAAAAGGATATTGTATCAGCTCTTAAAACAGGGCAATGTGTTGATAGTATGATTCTAGAAAAAAAATCAGGAAATAAGCTATCTCCTGAAACATATGATAAAGTTATAGCATATTTTGATCTAGAAACTAAAGAACTTGGATTTGATGCTAGCCTGATTGCTTCAAGAAAAGATATTCGCTCTCTAATATATAACCTTAGCATAGATAAAGACTATATTAGTAGTAAACTCCTAAATGGCTGGCGTCATAAAGTAGTTGGTAAAAAATTAAAAGAGTATATACTAGAGAATATATAAATAGTTTTCTAACTTTTATAGCATACTGCAATAAAAGATTTACCTAAACTAAATCAATCATCAAGAACTTATTTGATAGATCTGTAAAGTCAATACTTATTAAGATGCTACAAAAAAGTTCTGCGTAATATTTTATAATGCGGACTAACTTATAATGAATTATATAACTAGAAACTCAAAAATTTTTCCAATAATTTTAGCTCTTTTTGCAGCCTTACCTCCTTTAGCTGTAAATACCTATGCGCCTGCAATTTCATTGATTGCTCATGAATTTGGTGTTAGTGATAGTAAGGTACTAACTACTTTTGCTACTTATTTTATAGGCTTCAGCTTTGGCATGCTGTTTTGGGGAGCTATTTCTGACAAATTTGGTCGCAAAAAAATCATAATTATAGGTAGCATAATTTACATTATTAGTACTATACTTTGCTCATATAGTTATAATTTTAAAATGCTTGAGATGATGCGACTAGTACAAGGGCTATCTGATTCTGTTGGTGCAGTGATTGCATTTTCCATCGCTAGGGATTGCTATAAAGGACCTCAGCTTACAAACCTTCTTGCTTCAATAATTATAATATTATTAATTGCTCCAATAGTAGCCCCTATAATTGGCACAATTATTACAGACTTAACACATTCGTGGCAAGCTACTTTTCACTTTTTAACTGCTTATGGTGTAGTAATGCTTATTACTGCTTTTATGATAGAAGAAACTTTAGAACATAAAAATAGACAGCCTAATTTACTAAAGTTAATTCCTGGTTATTTTAATCATATTACTAATCCTAGTTTTATGTTAGCGACTCTTGCAAGTGGAACAATATTCGCAGCACTGTTTATTTATATATCATCATCAGCTTTAATATACTTAAACGACTATAAAACTGGTTCATTTTTATATTGTTTATATTTTGGGCTATGTTGCCTAGGAGCTATATTTGCAAATATTCTTATTAAAAAAAACTCAAGTCATGTACAACAGTTAAAGTTTCTATACTACAGTATTGCTCTAATGACAACTAGTTGTATTATACTTATTATTTTTAATAGCTTAAATTTAGATAGTGCTTTAATTTACACCCTTACAATGTTTGTTTTATGTGGTAATGTAGCCTTTAGCTCAACGCTAATTTATTCATTTGCAATGGATCAAGTAAATCATAGCTTTGGTACAGCAAATTCCATATTAAATTTCTCAAAAAATATGATAGCTGCTATTGGTAGTTATGTTGTTAGCTTTTATCATGGTAGACATCTAGTACTTGCATCACCATATACACAATTAGTATTTGCTATAATAACTATTGGACTTTTGTTTGGGATTTATAAATTAAATAAAAAACTTAAACTACAGCAATCAGCTTAAATCCTAATACTAAAAATAACATCCTGAAATTTATAAAAAAGTATATTCAGAATGTAAAATAAAATTGAGGTCTAAAGCTTAGAAATATCCGCAACATCTGCAAACATCTGGTGAATATTTGCAAGTAAAGTTATTCTATTTTGTCTAACTTTAGCATCTTCATCCATCACCATAACATTATCAAAGAACTCACTAATAACCTTATCTAAACAAGTTAGAAGCTCAAGAGCATAACTATACTCCCTATTTTTAAGATATTTCTGAAGATCAGGGGTGATTTCCTCGATACTGTAAGCTAAAGCTAATTCATATTCATTACCAACAGATTTTGCTAACTCAATATCATAAGTTTGTGATTTTCCTTGAGCATTCTTAGCTAAGATATTTGCAACACGCTTATTTGAAGCTATCAAACTTTGAGCTTTATTAGAGTTATTAAAATCACTTACAGCTATGACTCTTGCCGCAAAATCTTTGATTGAATCATATTGAGTATTATTAATAGATTCGAATGTGTCAACTGAAACACCCTCTTCTTTGTAAAGATTCTTCAACCTATCAATACAAAAAGATATAATTTCTTCTTTAGTATCTACTTTAAAATTCAGACCATTAATTTCTTTATAACTAGCTAAAGCAATATCTATAACCTTATCTAAAGATATATCAACATTTGTATCTCTAAGCATTCTTAGAATACCAATAGCTGATCTTCTTAATGCAAATGGGTCTTTATTACCCGTAGGTTTTTGACCAATGCCAAATATACCAACAAGAGTATCTAACTTCTCTGCTAAAGCAACGCAGACAGCAACATCAGTTTTTGGTAGCTCAGCACCTGAATATTTTGGCCAATATTGTTGCTCAATTGCATCAGCTACAATTTCATCTTCAGCGTGGGCTTTTGCATAATATTTCCCGATAATCCCTTGAAGATCAGTAAACTCAAATACCATATCTGAGATTAAATCAGCTTTTGCCAACAAACCAGCTCTATATGCCTGCTCAGCATCCACATCTACTGCTTGAGCTAATTTTTGAGCTGATTTTGCGATTCTTTGAGCTTTTTGATACATATTGCCAAGTTTGTTCTGGAATGTAACATTTTCTAGTTTAGGTAGTAAGCTCTCTAAAGAATGCTTCAAATCAGTATCATAGAAAAATGCTGCATCAGCTAGTCTAGCATTCATAACCTTTTGATTACCAGATGTTACTAGTTCTGGCTTAGTACTTTGAATATTTGAAATTGTAATAAAGTGGGCTACTAAATTACCATCTTTATCTAATAGAGCAAAACACTTTTGATGCTCTTCCATCGAAGAAATAAGAGCTTCTTGTGGCACTCTCAAAAAGTCTTCACTAAAGCTACACAGCATAGCATTTGGGTATTCAACAATTGCACAAACTTCTTCTACTAAATCATCATCAAGTACAACTTGATAATGATGTTCTTTAGCAATTGCTTGAGCTTGGTTAATAACTTCTTGTTTACGCTGATCCCAGTCTACAAATACTTTTACGTTTGCTAATAGATCAACATAATTATCTATGCTATCAATTTTTACAGCTTCAGGATGATGGAATCTATGTCCATAAGTGATATTTGCTGCTTTATGTCCTAGCACTTCCATATCTACAATAGCATCACCAAAAATTGCAACAACCCAATGTACAGGTCGAACAAATTCAACAGGTGAATCTCCCCAACGCATCATTTTTGGAATTGGTAGTTGTTTAAGAGCTTTTGTAATTATCTTTTGTAATAAATCTACCGTTTTTTGCCCTTGCTGAGTCGCCTTATAAAAAAGCTTATCTCCCTTTGGCGTTTCTACTCTATCTAGTTGATCTAACTCAACACCACAAGATTTTGCAAAGCCTAAACCAACCTTTGTTGGCTCGCCATCTTTGTAAGCAATATTTACTAGAGGGCCCTGCTTTTCGATAACGATATCATCTTGTGATTCTGCCAAATCTTTGATTATAAAAGATAATCTTCTTGGAGATGCAAACCATTTAGCCTTACAAAAATTGACTTTTGCTTCTTTTAACTGACTCTCAACACTTGCTAATAGTGACTGAGATAAATTTTTAAGCGCTTTTGGTGGTAGCTCTTCCGTACCTAATTCAAATAAAAAATCTTTTGTAACTTTACTCATTTACAAACCTTATAGATAAATGTTTATTTTTAATGTCTAAATAACTTGATGTATTATAACTTAATAACCTAAAGAATTTAAATAAAAGACTATGTTTATTGATACTCACTGTCATTTGGATTTTGAAGTTTTTGATAATACTCGTGAAGAGCTATTACAAAACTGTGAAAGCATGGGTATCAATTATTTTATAAATCCAGCAACACAACGAGCAACTTGGCAGAACCTGATAAATTTAAACAAAGAGTATCGAATCATTCATATCTGCTTTGGACTACACCCTATTTTTATAGATAAACATAAAATTGATGACTTAAATGATTTAGAAAAATATACTCAAAATATTTCAACAAAACTAATTGGTGAAATTGGTCTTGATAAAAGATTCAATAACTACAATAAGCAGTTAGAATTTTTCTCAGCACAAATTGATATCGCTAAAAACCTTGATAAACAAGTAATTATCCATTCTGTAAAATCTCATAATGAAATCATAAAAGCTATTAAAGATCACAAGTTTAAAAATGGTGGTATTATTCATGCTTTTAATGGCAATGAAGATATTGCTAAAAAATATATTGATCTTGGCTTTAAACTTGGTATTGGTGGAATAATCTCTCAGCCAAATTCAAAACTAAAACAAACACTTACAAAAATTGATCCAAATAATATAGTTTTAGAAACAGATTCTCCAGATATGCAATTGCATAATAGTAAAGATGTAATCAACACACCTGAAAATATCCCAAAAATTTTTGAACTGCTATGCAATATTTATCAAATAAATCCTGATATACTAAAACAACAAATTTATAATACCAGCTTAGAGCTTATCTAAAAAATGTATATAGCTAATCTTCGTTTACAAAACTTTAGAAATATACCTTTTAAAAGCTTTGATTTTACAGATAACTTAAACTTTATAGTTGGTAAAAATGGCTCTGGGAAGACGTCTGTTCTCGAGTCAATATACTTCCTATCTCATAGTAGATCATTTCGTAGCTCTCAGCTTAATCGTATTGTTAATCATGATTCTGATGAATTTGTAATCTATACAAAAGCATATAATCCAGATGAAATTACAATATCGCTATCGCGTAAAAAAAATAATAACAATATTTCAAAGCTAAACTCTGAAATACAAAAAAATCACACTGAGATAACTAGGAACTTACCTATTCAACTAATGAACCCTGAGAGTTTTAATATTATAAACTCAGGAGCACAACAACGATGCAAGGTTTTAGATTGGGGAGCCTTTTATTTAGATAAAACATTTTTGAAAATATGGCAACAAACAAAGTTTCTTATAAAACAAAGAAACTCTGCTCTTAAACAAAACTATCCTAAAACTTATATAGATGGCATTGATAACAAGCTATGCGAATTTGCAGATATTTTGGATAAAAAAAGACATACTTATTTTTCAAAATTGAAGCCTAAAATATACGAAATATTGGCTCAGTTTAATCCTGATCTAAAACTTGATATCGAATATTCTCGTGGCTGGAACTCTCACAAAGAACTATCTCAAGTGCTTGAAGAGTCTTTTAATTATGATAATCGCTATAACATCACAAATCATGGTCCTCATAAGGCTGATATAGTTCTTACGACAAATCATAAACCAGTACAAGATACATTTTCGCGTGGCCAACAGAAACTACTTATTTGTGCTATAAAATTGGCTCAAGGAGAAGTTCATAATCTAGAAAATGAAAATAAATGTATCTACCTTGTAGATGACATAACTTCTGAATTAGATAGCACTCATACAAAGACACTTTTTGAGTATCTAAAGAAATTAAGATCACAAGTTTTTATCACAACTACAGAAAGACATAAAATAGAAAATTTCATTAATCATGAAAATCATATAATTGATATTTAGGAGAAATCACTTTGAAAAAATTTAAAATATTTAGTCTAATCGCTCTATTATGCTTACCTGTTCTAGCTATTAGTAAAACTACCAAGTGTGATGGTAATACTTATGAGATAAATGAATGCCTAAAATCACAAATGCAAAAGTTTGATACTAAGCTTGATAAAATTCAAGATCATAATATAAAAAAGTTTAAAAAATATCGTGACAATATCTGTTCAGATGTTAGCTCTAGTTATAAAGGTGGAACTTATGAATCAGTTAAATATGGTAACTGTATAATATCTCTTAATAAATGGTATTTAAAGCAATTAGAAAGATAGAAACTTTAAAATTACTTACAAGCCCAAAAAGAACTATTGTTATTACAAAAATTCTTTGTTTCTTTCATCATATCTATTGAATTACGAATATCATTTTTGATACTTTCATCTAAATCAGAGTTTTCCATTTGCTCCAAAGAATTAAAAGCTACATCAAACTCTTCTCCATTTAAAGTTCCATTCGCATACATATAACCATTAACTGGTTGTGTATATATATTATATGATTCCTTAAAATTAAAATTCTCATCATAAGGCTTTTCACCTAATCCTGCACCTTCATAAAAATTAACTGAGAACTGATCTTTATAATCAAATAAACTTTGATTATCTGAGTAAGTATAACATTTTCCTTTACTTTGATTACAACTATAAGATCCATTCCATTTATCTGCTTCTTCTAGTAAGGAAGAATCAAAGCCTGTAGATACTTCATTTGAAGAACCTTCTGCATTATCACCTTCTTCATTTGTAACACCGGGGACCATGTTAGCGGGCATATTTCCTGCTGATTTGTTTATTTCAAGGGTCGTAGCATTTAAGTAAATACTAAAAAAAACTCCTCCTATTAAAACTAATAACTTCGTAATATCCATAATCATATTCTCCTATATCTATTTCTTACTCAGTCAATGTTAAGTCATATTGATAGTATGGATCTGTAATCTCTGGTATTAAAGTTGGCTCAACATAAACTTTAATAACTGCATTTTGAATATCAATTCTTTCTTTACAAACTTGATTGACATAATCTCTATTTATAACTTCACATCTCCAAAGTTTAGAATCTTCTGCAGGAAATTCGGCTGTTTCATATGTATAATGAGCAATTTCATTAACATAAATTCTAGCTGCAGTATCTGCATTAGAGAGTTTTGCTCTAATTTGATAGTTTGAATATAATGGTATAGCAATAGCTACAATAATTGTTATTATCGCAATTACCACCATTAATTCTATTACAGAAAAACCTTTCTCTTGTTTGAGATTCTTTAAAATTCTTACATTCATTCTAATTTAACGTATTAAAAAATATTTTCTGGGCAAGGGTAACAAATAATATAATTTAAACACATATTGAGAATTAATAGCTCTTATGAAAAAAGAGTAAGTAAATATTTTACTAAATTAGAGAAATTTAATAATAAATATCTATCTACAAATTAATTATTTTAGACTTAATCTGCTAAAATAGCTCTTAGATCTTTTGGGTTTGCAACTTTGAATGAAAACTACGGATAAAATTATGTTTAAACAGAGCGTAATAACATTAATTATAGTAATACTATTAGGAAGCTGCCAATCTGAATTTAGTCATGATAATTTATGGGGCAAATACAATAGAATGAATTCTAATATAAGCCCAACAAGCTCAGGCCTACATTCAAAACTGGTAGAAAATCATAACAAAAGTAACTATGCAATTGACTACACACCCTACGGTGCCAAATTTAGATAATTTCCTTTTTGTAAAGAACACACTCTATCCCTTTTAGAATTTGTTTACCAACATATTCCATACTATTTTTCTTCATAACTGCAATAGATGCTAAATGATCAACTCCTGTAAAAGCAAATACTTCATTATACTCTAGATTTTCTTTCGCCCAAGTAAGCAAAGCTTTAACAACCTCTGTTGCATAACCTTTACCCCAATACTTATGATCAATTACATAGCCAATTTCTATAGCATCTATTTCTTCGGCATAACCAAACCCAGCTCGACCAATGAAATTATTTTCATTATCAAACACCATAAAAATAGGAGTATTATATTTTTCATAACCACCGACAAATCTTTCTATAATTTTTGGAATATCTTCTTTTGAAGATGCTCCATCAGGAAAGAACTCCTTATTCTTTGGATTTGTATCTAACAAACGTATTAGATCTTTATCTTCTTGAGATCGTGATAATAAACGATACCTTAATCTTTCTGACTTGGGCAAATTCATAATTCATTCCTCTATTTTTGATAATTATAACATCTTAATAGCTTGTAATATCAACTACTATACAATACTATGATTTCTAACTGTATTTTTAAAAAAACAAAAACTATGCAAAATATTAATAACAAAAATACTAAAGTGCTTATATTTGGTTCCGCTAATTGTGAAATGACCCAAAAAGCTATTCGCTTTTTAAAATCACAACATTGTGAAGTTACAGAATATTTAACTGGCTATACTCCAACAGCCAATAAACAATCTCTACTAACAGAAGAGGTTAGAAACTGGTATGGGGATTATATAATCTGCTTCAAGACTTTATTCTTAGTTCCACAGTGGCTACTAGATAGAGCAAACATTACTAGTATCAACTTCCATCCAGCTCCTGTTGAGCATCCTGGTAGAGGTTGTATCAACTTTGCAATCTATGAAAGACGCCCTACTTATGGTGTTACAGCTCATCTTGTTGATAGTGGTATTGATAGCGGTCAAATATTAGAATGCAGACGTTTTCCTATTTTTAAAAATGATGATTTTAATAGTATCTTTGATCGTGCCCAAGCTAAAATGATGGATCAATTCTTTGACATTATTACTGGAGTTCTAAATGGTGGCAAAACCTATCTCAATAATATGATAGAGTCTGCCAAACATGAAAAATGGAATGGTGAACATCGCAGAATTGCTCAATTAAATGAAATGCTAACAGTTGATCAAAATACTTCAAAAGAAGAGTTAGAAAAAGTTATTCATGCAAGTGATCTTGCAAACAAACCACCAGTAACATATATATATGGCTATGAATTTATCTATAATGCCAATAGTAAAAAAAATATCGAAGCTTTTGATTCTGCAAAAAAAGATTTCTAATATAGCAATTTTTTACTATAAACTCTAATCATCTATTCTTTAATAAAAAACTTATAATGCGTTTCTTAATATCAAGTATATGTCTACTTCCATCAATATTATTAGCAAATACTTCTCTAGATGATTCATTTAAAGATTTAGAAAATAAATATAATGGTAAGCTTGGAATTTATAGTACAGATAAGTCATCTATTAACTATAATGAAAATTACTATTTCCCAATTTGCAGTGTTTTCAAATTTTTGTTAGTAGGAGCTATTCTTGAAAAAGATATGCACAATAAAGGATTCTTAGATAAAAAGATTACCATAACTCAGAAAGACATTAGTACGTTGGGCTATGCTCCAGTTACAGGTAAAAATATTAGCAAAGACTTAACAATTTCTCAATTGTGTTTTGCTGCTATTCTTAGTGATAATCCTGCGGCAAATATTCTTGTCAAAGAGCTCGGAGGGATTGATAAGCTTAATAAATTCATCAAAAAACTTGGTGACAATGATACAAATATCAAAAACATAGAGCCTAAAATCAATCATACAAAACCAGATAGTACTATCAACAAAACTACACCTAAAGCTATTACTAATGACATTTATAAAATTGCTTTTGGTAATATTCTTGATGAAAAACACAAAGAAATTTTTATTAAATATCTACAAGATAACAATACAGGTGTTAATAGGATCGCTTATAATACTCCAAAGAACTGGATTGTAGGGGATAAAACTGGGACTTGTGGAGAATATGGAGCGACTAATGATATTGCGATTATATGGCCACAAAATGCCGAACCTTTTGCTTTAGGAATGATGTATACAGATCCTACAGATAAAAAAGCACCAAGTAGTGAGAAAATTATTCAGCAAGCTACTAAACTAGTTATAGTTAATAATTATAAATAAGAAGTTCGCCACATTGGTGAAACATTATCTACAACCATATCTCTATCTTGAATATTATCTAAGAAATGCAAACCAGTTCGTTGCTCGATATCTTTGATAGATACTCTATAATTAGCAACCTTAGTTTTACCAACTCTTGCATTTGGCATTACAAAAGCTATAGATTTATTTTTTGATGGCACATAAATTATCTTAAAGAAATAATCTGGTACAGCTATCTTATTATCACCTATAGTTTTATGAATTGTTTGTTTCTTATATATTGGGCCTGTATACACATATATAGAATCATACATGTTTGCCCAAATACGTTCATCCCTTTCTAATCTTTCCCAACCCTGTCTATTCAGACCTGCTTTTTGAGGAGACATATTTGATAGTAAAAAAGATTCATCTGCAGATTTTTGACTAAAATCCATAGAAGCATAAGAAGCTAAATGTCCCCTATCATAGCCAGAATGAGAATAATCATCTAAAGTAGCTCTATACACGAATGGCACATCGTCATCTTCTTTAAATCTATCTTCACGCTCACGACGATTAGCCACCTTAGACTTAGTCAACTTAAATGCTACCCAAGTTGCTTCTTTAGTTTGATAGTTATAACCAACAACATAACCATCTCTACATAAATAAAGATTTGTTTGTCCCAAACCTTCTGTAACATCAAAACTAGGGTTACCATAAGCGAGAAAGTCATGACAGTAATCTGTAACTGCTGGCAAGGTTCTTTGTGGTGAGTATTGCTCTAAATTATTAAACTGATTAGACCCTTGCTTTTTAGCCTCATCACTTTCGGAGAAAAACTTAGCAACAATATTTTCATTATCTTTAGCAGTAAAATGTTTTATAGGTTCACTAGTAAAATAATTATAAACAGCATGTCTAAAGCTTATGAACTTTTCTTTAAGATCATATTTATCTAAAAAAGCTCCAGAGAAGCCTCCACCTATCGCAAGTATCAGTAATATAATTATTTTGACTGGACTTACAGGCTTCTTAGAATCTTGCTTTTTAGTATCTTTTTTGTTCGTTGTTTTTTTTGTCATAACCATTTTTAGATACTGTGAGTTGCAGTATCTATATTACTTATTTGATATGCCTTGTTTTAAATAATAAGAAATCTCTAACATCTTTATCTTCAATCAAAGGCAATACTTCTTTTCTAATTCTACTATAATAGTTATTTATAGTTTTTTTCTCAGTATAAGTTAGCATCCATGTTTCAATCAACTTATATTCATAAGGAATCAAAGTTAAATCTTCAAAACAGAAAAATGGCCCATGTCCAGTAGGAGACTCTTGGTCACGCTGTTTTACATAGCATAAGTTTTCAATTCTAATACCAAATTCACCAGGGAAATATGCACCCGGTTCATTACTGACAATCATACCAGGCATAAGCTCAACTTTTGATGCAGAATTTATCCTTTGAGGTCCTTCATGCACTCCAAGGAAACTACCTACACCATGACCAGTACCATGACTATAGTCAGAACAAAAATGCCATAAATGCTCACGTGCTAGAACATCAAGATGAGATCCTGTTGTACCTTTAGGAAACACCGCCCTACCTAATCCTAAATGCCCTTTAAGCACTAATGTATAGTATCTTCTATGCTCTTTTGAAGGTCTACCAAAATGCAGTACTCTTGTAATATCGGTAGTACCATCCTTGTACTGTCCTCCAGAGTCACATAATAGCGGTGCTTGATCATCTATAGTTTTAAGATTTTCATCATTTTTTGCGCTATAGTGAATTATCGCTCCATTTGCAGCATGTCCAATAATATAACTAAAACTATCTTCAACATAACCTTTTTGTTTTGCTCTAAACTCAGTTAATTTTTCTTGTGCTTGGATCTCATTTACACTATTTTTATAGTTATTCTCTAACCAGTGCCACCAAGAGATAAATGCGGCTGCATCTTTTCGATGAGCATCTTTAGCACCTGTTATTTCCATAGTATTTTTAAGAGCTTTACTAAGTATTACTGGTGATTGAGTTAGTAATATTTCACTTTTTACTTGTTGCTTGATAGCCTGTTTCATTGCGAAATTTGCACTTGTTACATCTAGCAAATATTTAGCCTCATAAGTCGCCAAATCAGTGTAGAACTCTGAATAATTTTTAACTGTAATAGTGTTTGAGCTAAGATATTCAGCAACCTCATCATCAATCTTAGATTTATTTATGTATAGATAAAGTTCATCAAGAGTCACTACCAAATAACTAATAGCAACAGGAGTGTGACAAATATCTCTACCACGGATATTAAGTGTCCACATAATTTCATCAAGACTAGATATAACTAACGCATTTACTTGTTTTTCTTTAAGTTCTTTACGAATATTATTTAGCTTTGATTCAACAGATTGGCCTGCATATTGAATTTCATGCACAAAAATATTTTCTGTTGGAGTCTCTACAGTTTGAGATAACTCCTTTTGAGCCTGTGCTACTAAATTTTCACTATCAAATACAATTTTTCCACCAGTATTATTAGCTATTTCCAATAAGTTCTCAGCTCTTGCTATACTTATTTTTTTAGGGTCTATTGCTAGAATCTTACCAGCCAAATTCTCACTCAGCCACTCTTCAATTTTTGATGCGAAAGTTGTCTGTTTAAGTAAGCTAAATTCTTGCTTATCCAGCTGAAAATCTGCTTGTGTAAAATATCTACCATCTGTAGATAAATATGCTCTATCCATACCAACAAGAACATCCCCTGCAGAACCATCAAATCCACTTATCCAAGCACGATATTGCCAACAATCAGGTACATATTCATTATTATGATCATCAGTTGAGGGCACTAAATAAAAATCATACCCTTTTTCTTGCATTATTTTTTTTAAAACTTGTAATTTTTCAGACATATAAAATCCTTTTTTAAAAAGCTATTCAAACCACACAAATGAAGCTTGCCTACCTGTAATACCTTCTTTACGATATGAATAAAATCTCTTATTACTATATGTACATAAGTTTGAATCAACAATATCAAAACAATGATTATCATTTAATATTTGTCTTGCAATAAATTTCATATCAAATAAATATTTACCTTCTTTTTTCTGCCTAAAAGCTTGGCCAAAATTTTCATGAAGTTCAATAAACTTATCATGAACATCAGCTCCCACTTCATAATGAGACTCTGTAATACATGGACCAAACCATGCTACTAGATCAAGACCAATAAACTCTTTTAAAGTCTCCTCTAGTATTCCTTGAGATAAACCTCTCCAACCAGCATGAACTGCAGCAACTTTTGTCATCTTTTTATCAAAAAGTATTATTGGTAGGCAATCCGCTGTTAATACCGCACAAACTTGGTTTGGCTTATCTGTAATGATAGCATCACAAAAACCAGCATCGCATTCGTCAAAACTTTTAACAATATTAGTATGATTTTGATTAAGCCATTTAACATCTGCTTTTGTATATGATTTAAATAAATTACGATTTTTCTCTACTGCAAGGTGCTTATCACCAACCTTATCTCCTAGGTTAAATTTAGCATACTTATCTTTGCTGAATCCTTGCAGCTTATTTGTATAACCAAGCTTTAGCCTTGGAAATGGTGTATTAATAAAAACTACTGACATATTCTAAATTCACCTATTTATTACCATAACGATTCTTAACATAGTTCTCAACAATCTCAATAAACTCTCCTGAGATATTATCTCCTCTTAGAGTATGAGCTTTTTTACCATCTATAAATACTGGAGCGACTGGTGACTCACCACTGCCAGGTAAAGATATTCCAATATCAGCATTTTTTGACTCACCAGGTCCATTTACAACACAGCCCATCACAGCTACTTTCATAGCTTCAACGCCTTTGTATTGTTCTTTCCATGTATGCATTTTTTCATCAAGATGTTCTTTAACTTGACTTGTAAGCTCCCTAAAAAATGAGCTTGTAGTTCTACCACAGCCTGGGCAAGATGTTACACTCGGAGTAAATGTGCGCATACCTAGATTTTGTAAAATCTCACGGCACACCCTGACTTCTTCTGTACGCGGAGCATTTGGTGCAGGTGTAAGAGATACCCTAATAGTATTACCAATCCCTTGTTGTAACAAAATGCCTAAACTAACAGCACTAGCAACTATTCCTTTAGTACCCATACCAGCTTCTGTAAGACCTAAATGAAGAGCATAATCACACTGACTTGCAAGTTTTTGATAGACAGCGACTAGATCTTGTACTTCGCTGACTTTACATGAAATTATAATTTTATCTTTTGCTAACCCAAGCTCTTCAGCATATTTAGCACTTTCTAGAGCTGATGTTATCAAGGCTTTGTGCATAACTTCTTGTAAACTTAGAGGATCTTCCTGAGCATTATTCTCATCTATCAGCTTAGCTAATAATGACTGATCTAAACTTCCCCAATTAACACCTATTCGCACTGGCTTATTATTTTCAATAGCTATTTTTATAATCTCTGCAAACTGTGTATCTTTCTTTTTACCAAAACCTACATTACCAGGATTAATACGATATTTTGCAAGTGCTTTAGCACACTCTGGATACTTACTTAAAAGTGTATGTCCATTGTAATGAAAATCCCCTACTAATGGCACGAAACATTTATGTTTAGCCAACTCTTCAACAATCTTTGGAACCGCTGCTGCTGCCGGCTCATCATTTACAGTAAGCCTTACAATCTCACTTCCAGCTTTATGCAAAGCTAGTATTTGTTTAACTGTCTTTTCAATATCCGCTGTATATGTATCCGTCATTGACTGAACAACAACAGGATTATCTCCACCTATGGCTACATCGCCAACTTTTACAACATTTGTTTTACTCATTCTAAAATTCCAAAAAAATGTAATTCTATTTCAAAAAATTCTACGAAAAATATACAATACAAGATTATATCATTATAAAAGAGATTTTTCAGACCTATGCACTTCAAAGAGTTAGAAAATTATTTAAATAATTATTTTGAAATAGAAAACTTTAAAGATTACGCTCCTAATGGATTACAAGTTCAAGGTGATAAAGATATCAAAAAGGTAATCACTGGTGTTACAGCGTGCCAAGCTTTAATTGATAAAGCTATCGATGAAAATGCTGATGCTATTGTAGTACATCATGGCTATTTTTGGAAAGGTGAGAGTTACCCAATAGTTGGTATGAAATATGAGCGTATAGCTAAACTTATAAAAAATGGTATACATCTATTTGGCTACCATCTACCTTTAGATGGACATCCGAAGATTGGTAACAACATTCTATTAGCGAAAAAGTTAAATCTTACAAATCTAGAGTTTTTTGAAACTGGTTCAAAACCTGATATTTCTATTATTGGAGATTGTGATACTAATCTAGATAATTTTGCTAAACTAATTGAGAATAAATCAAGTAGAATTCCAACAGTTATAAAAGCTAATGATAGAAATAAAAAAGTAGCGATTTGTACTGGTGGAGCTCAGGACTATATAGAATATGCCCACAAAGTTGGAGCTGATACTTTTATATCAGGAGAGATCTCAGAACGCACAACTCATACAGCTCGTGAGCTTGGTATAAATTACATTGCAGCTGGGCATCATGCAACTGAGAAAGAAGGAGCCAAAGCAATTGCAGATTTATTAAGAGACAAATTTAATTTAGAAACAAAATTTATAGATATTGATAACCCTGCTTAACTTATTTTATAAACTCTTTTTCAATATCCTCTAGAGATCTACCACTAGTTTTTGGAACAAACTTAAATACTATAAAACCATATAATAAAGTAAATGCTCCGCATATAAAAAACATGCTGCTATCTCCTAAATGCTTAGTAGCTGGAAGAAATACTGATGCTAAAATAGCAGACATCATACTATTTAAGAATAAAGCTACAGCTAAGGCCTTACTTCGTATTTGAGTTGGTAATAACTCTGACATAATAACCCAAACATACGCTCCTGGCCCTAGCGCAAAGAAAAATATAAATACAACAAGCCCAACTAATAAAATCCATCCTTGCAAAAGACAGACAGGAAGAATCCAAAGAGCGATTGCTGTTACAAGCAAAGTAAAGCCTACAAAAAATGTACATACCATAATCGTAAACTTTCTTTCTATTTTGTCAGCGATTAAAACAGCAATCATAGTAGCCAAAAAATTTATAGCTGTTATAACAACTCCACCAACTATACTTACATAGTTTGAGTTTAAACCTTCTGCTTTTAATAAAGTTGCTGAAAATTCTAAAAAACTATTTATACCTGTAAGTTGAGCTAATATAGCAATGGAGAAAACTAAAAGTATCGGCACTAGGTAATGTCTCGTAGTTAATATAGAGCTTAAAGTAACCGTCTCTAGTTTACTTTGCTCTATAACTACCAAAGCTTCCTCTAACTCAATATTGGCTTTCTGTTCCCCGACTGTTTCAATTAAAACTTTTTTAGCTTCTTTTTTCTTACCATTCATCAATAACCAGCGAGGAGACTTACTCAGGAAAAAACAACCTAAAAAGAATATACCCCCAGGTATTAAAGCTGTAAAAAACATAGCTCGCCAATTACCAGTATTTTCAAGCAAAAGACCGACATAATTTGCTATGAGTATCCCAGCAGTTAAAAACAGTTGGAAACATGTGACTGCAAAACCTCTAATTGTACTAGGAACTGTCTCAGTTAAATAAATAGGTACTGTTACAGAGATAAAGCCTACTGAAGTGCCCTGAACAAGCCTTGATAATAAAAGCATAGTATAATTAGTAGAGCTTTCAATCATAATTACTGATGCTATAAAAATTAAAGCAGATAAAATTAGTGTTTTTTTCCTACCAAGAATATCTGCAATTATTCCACCAATCAAAATAGCAAAAGCACCACCAAAAAGAACAGATCCCCCTAAAAGAGATGTCTGAAAACTACTCATTGGAATATCTTTGTTTATAAATAAAAAAGCACTGTTTATTATTCCTATATCATAACCATATAGCATACCACCCATTGCTGAAAAAAATACAATCACAGCAATTCTAAACTTCAACTTAATAGTTTCGCTCATGCTAGTTATCCTCTAAATTCAATACTGATAGAATTAAACAGTTTCAGTAACTTTTTTTAAATTACTCGGACTATCTGGGTTAAATCCTAATGACAAAGCCAACTGATTAACCATAAGATAGAACTCTTGTAATAATACAATTGTTTCGAGTATTGGGTGAATTTGAACATCTACATGTAAATGTACTTTTGCAGCCGAATCTAAATCAGTTGTTGCAAAAACTGTTTTAACTCCCAAATCAGTCATTCGTTTAACAATTTCATGTGTGCCAGAGGCGCTCTGATCATTCTGTAAAATTGTGAATGTAGTGAATGTTTGATTCATCAAAGCAAAAGGTCCATGTAGAACCTCTGCTGAACTAAATGCTTCGGCATGAATGCCACATGTTTCTTTAAATTTAAGTGCCATTTCTTGAGCAATAGGAAAACCAAAACCTCTTCCTATTACAAACATATTTTTACTTTTTTTCAACTCTTCTATAGCAATCGACCAATCAGACTCAAGACTTTTTTCGAGCACTTCTGGTAAACGATTTAACTCAGTTAGCAGTTCTTGATCTTGATTATATTCGGCAACAATATTTATCAAAGCTACTAAAGAAGTTATAACACTTTTTGTAGCTGCAACAGCATTCTCAGCATCAGCTCTAACTGGTAAAACTAGATCAGCACAATCAGCTAAAGGTGATTTTTCTTTATTAACTACAGCCAATGTAGTACAACCAGCCTTTTTACATCCCTCTAAAGCCATTTTTAGATCAGGTGATCCTCCAGACTGGGAGATAGCGATAGCTAAAGTCTGCTCATCACCTATATTTTTTCCATATATGGTAGTGACAGAAGGAGGGAGAGATGAAACACTAAAACCTAGTTGTGTTTCAAAAAGGTATTTCACAAAGTTTGCAACACAGTCTGAACTACCTCTTGCGATTGTAATTACTCTTCTAATGTTTTTTTCTTTAAGATCTTTAACAATATTTTTGATAATATCTTTATTTAAGCTAAGCTGATTAGCAACTTTTTCAAAGCTACTGCTAGCTTCTTTGTGCATAAGAGTTTCTTTCATTTAACGATAATAATTAAAAGCTATAATTGCTTTATTATAATCATGATCAATATTTAATTACATCAAAATATACATCAAATTTTGACTACGATAATAAATTATCCAAATATCATTTGCTAACAAATGTATACCAGTTTGGTAAAGTATGTTAAAATTCCAATCTCGTTTATTAGATTCTCATAAGGACTATAATGCTTATATTACTTATTGGCTCAGTATTTGCCTTAGTTTTATTACATCTAAAAAATTTTGGCTTTAATTTTAGAACTATTCTTGCACTAATCTTAGGTATAGTTATAGGAATAATATACAATACTACTAACTATAATAGTACAAGTTTTGTTCAAATTAGCGATATTTTAGGTGATGGTTATATATCTTTGCTAAAGATGTTAATTATTCCAATAGTCCTGACTTCTATAGTTCACTCAATTGTTAATTTAAAAAACTATGATGGCTCTTATGTTATAAGATTTGCATATAAGACAATAGCTATACTACTTGTTTTAACAGGCATAAGTGCAGCAATTGGTTCTATAGTAGCGATTTCTATGCATCTAGGTCAAGGTATAGATCTTGCATCTATAACAGGTGACGTTGCAAAAGATATGAAAACATCAACCATTTCAGAAACTATCTTAGGTTTTTTACCAGATAACCTATTCCATCAGATGAATAATAACAACGTAATGGCTGTAGTTATCTTTGCAATATTCCTTGGATTCTCAATGCTAATTGCACATCGTGAAGATAGTAAATTAGCTGCGCCTTTTATTAGTTTCATTGACTCTGCTTTTTTTGTAATTAAAAAGCTTGCTAGAATAATTATTGCTCTAACTCCATATGGTGTGCTTGGGCTAATGATTCAAATGAGTATTGAACTTGATAAAAATAGTATCTCTACGGTTTTATATTTTATCTTAACTTGTTACATCGCAATGATGATCGTTTTAGTGATGCATATTGTCTTATTAGTTGTATTTAGAACAAATATAGTTAGATTTTACAAAAGTATTTGGAAAGCTATGTTAGTGGCTGCTACCTCTAGATCAAGCATGGGAACTCTTCCTCTATCTATAGATGGATTAAACAAATATGGCACATCTAGCAGTATAGCTACTTTTGCTCCAACTATGGGAACAACTTTAGGTATGAATGCTTGTGCCGGAGTATTCCCTGCTGTATTAGCTATAATGGCTATGAATGCTACTGGTGTAGATATTACATTATCAAATATTTTCTTAATTTCATTTATTTGTATGCTAGCATCTCTTGGCGTATCAGGAATACCAGGAACTGCTTTTGTTGCTGCTGGAGTAGTATTCTCTTACTTTGGTCTTCCTTGGCATATGATTGCTCTTATTATTGGTGTTGATGCTCTTATTGATAGTTTTAGAACACCTTTAAATATTCATGGAAGTATGACTACAGCAATCATTGTTGATAGAACTACTTCAACTTCTTAGTATTTATGTACCACAAAAAGTAGCCTTAACTTTTTCATCTCCTTTTGGCTCTAACATATACTTTTCTTTTGTATTTTCAAACTTATAAGGAGTCTTAATTACTTCAAGTAAGCTATATAAATTGCCAAACTTACCATTTTCTGCTGATACTATAGCTTTCTCAACTTGATGGTTTCTTGAAATAATTACAGGATTTACTTGTTTCATCTTAGTAAGATCTATATCTTTATTTTTGAAATAAGTATCTAACCAATCAGATAGGCCTTTTGATTTTAAGCTTTCAAACTTCTCATAACTCAAATCATAAAATGTATTTGTATAATCTAGGTTATTTTTAAGCATCTCTATAAGTAGATTTGAAATGATTTCATCGTATTTATCAACTTTACTATCCAAACCAAGTTTACTAAGAAACATTTTTTTCCACTTATCTTTATAGATATTTGAATATTCTTCTAGTTTATTTTGAGCTAACTTAATAGCCTCATCCTGATCTAATGAAATCAATGGTAAAAGACTCTCTGCTAGCCTAGCAATATTCCAACCAGCAATAGAAGCTTGATTTGCAAAAGCATAACGACCACCTTGATCAATCGAACTAAAAACTGTATCTGGGTCATAGTTATCCATAAATGCACAAGGACCATAATCAATAGTCTCTCCTGATATTGTCATATTATCAGTATTCATAACACCATGAATAAACCCAACCCTTTCCCATTGTGTAATTAAACTGGATTGTTTATCTATGACATGGTCAAGTAAAGATAAAGCCTTATTATCACCAAAAGCAATATTATGCCGTTTCAAAGTATAATCTAAAAGTTCTTGGCTATACTCTTGTCCAAGCATTGCTGCATATTGAAATGTCCCTACACGTATATGACTACTTGCTACTCTTACAGCTATTGCACTTTGCTCTAGACTGTTTCTTTGGATATTTTCACCTGTAATTATTACAGCTAATATCCTACTTGTAGGTATACCTAAATTATGCATTGCCTCACTTACGATATATTCCCTAAGCATAGGTCCTAAAGCAGCCTTACCATCGCCACCTCTAGAAAAATCAGTTAATCCAGCACCTTTCAAATGAAAATCTACAATTTCACCAGTTGGCTTTTGATACTCACCTATCAGTATTGCTCGACCATCTCCAAGCATTGTAAAGTGACCAAACTGGTGTCCAGCATAAGCTTGAGATATTGGATTTTCACTAGTGTAACCAAGTAAAAATTCAAGCTTTTCAGCATCATTACAATCGCAAAAACCTAACTCTAAATCATTTGCTAATGACTCATTTAATAAAAGTAGTTTTGCATTAGGGTATTTGTAGACTAATTGCTTAGAATAGAATTTGTCTGATAATTTAGAATATGTGTATTTAAAATCAACCATAAAATATAACTTTACTGTTTTAGTATCATTTTAACAAAATATAGATAATAACAAAGCTTTTAGGTTAAAATGTATAGCAAAGGCAAAAAAGAATGGCATATATGGAATATCTTAGATTAGCGATAGTAGATTCCGAAAATTATAATAATTTTGCTCATATCTCCGAAGGCAACTTTGATAGAGTTATTGTTTTTACAAATCCACAAGAATTAGAAGCAAACTTTGCAAAAACACAAATCTACCATAACTTTGAATTAGTCCCCATAATTTATGGAGAAGGAAATAAAGACAATATGGATGGCTATATTTGTGCTAAGGTTGGTGAATATGTTGAACGTTACCGTGATTTTCGTACTTATCTTAGTATTACAATTTTCAGTAACGATAGGATATTTAAGGGTATTGCTTCGTACTATACTCGTAAAGGTTTTAATATTGCTACTACTGCTCCAACACAATGTGATACAGGTACTAGCAATACAGATCCAAAAGTTCGTATTAAAAAGTTCTTAGCATGTCATGAAAGTGTCACAAATAGAGCTTTCAAGAAGCATTTTGATGAAAGTGATAAAGATGCCTTTTACCGTCTGATAAAAAGAAGTTTAGATAAAGATATACCAAGACAAATTACAGATACTTTTATAGATCAAAATATTATTTTTTTCTCAAATAAGTCTCGTAAAATTGGCGTTGATGTATCGAAAATATAGCAATTAACAAACTCAATATTTCTAAGCTAGATATACTCCTCTTATAATGCTAAAATAGGGCATCTTTTATTATTTAACTAATTAATTTTGTCATGGAATATAGAAAATATATTTGTATCGTTTGCGGTTTAATTTATGATGAAGCTGAAGGCTGGCCAGAAGATGATATTGCTCCTGGTACAAGATGGGAAGATGTACCTGAAGATTGGGAATGTCCAGATTGTGGTGTTGGTAAAGATGAGTTTGAGCTTTTAGAAGAATAATCCTTAGATGCACCTTCCTTTTCAAAAAATCACTTTTGAAAATAAAGACTTCATAGTAATGAGGGATGATCTTAACCATCCTATTTTCTCTGGTAATAAGGCTAGAAAATTAGCATATCTTTTAAATAATCCTAATAAATATTCTCATATAAAAACTATAGTCTCATTCGGTGGTAATCAGTCCAACTTTATGTTAGCACTATCACAGTTAGCTAAACTAAATAACTGGAACTTTCACTATTGGATCAAGCCATTACCAAGCTTTCTTAAGCAAAATAAGAATGGTAATTTAAAGCTTGCATTAGAAAATAGTATGCTACTATTTGAAACCAATGATATTTTAGGCTTAGAAAATATCCAAAAAAATTATCAACTTAATGAAAATCTTTACTTCTTTGATCAAGGAGGCAGAAATTATCTTGCAGAAGAAGGAATTGCAGAATGTGCTCAAGAAATTAAAAAATATTGTCAAAACAATCGTATAGAAAGCTATAGTGTAGTTGTAGCGTCTGGTACTGGTACGACTGCTCTATATCTTGAGAAATATTTACCCAATAGAGTTTATACGGTTCCTTGTGTAGGTGACTCTGAATATCTGAAAAAACAATTTAGAGATATTGATGAGAATCTAAATCATCCTAAAATTTTAGAAAAAAATTTTAAAACTGCCTTTGGACAATTAGATATCAAAAACTTCAAAATTTATAAGCAATTATTAGAGCAAACCAATATTGAATTTGATCTACTTTATGACCCAATAACTTGGCGTACTTTAATAACAAACTATGAACTACTTCCTAAGCCAATTATATATATTCATTGTGGTGGAATTAGTGGTAATCAAACAATGTTAGCTAGATATAAAAGACAAATATCAGCATAACTCAAACATACTGAGCCATAAGAATTTTCTTGATACGTCTTCTAATTTCAACAATATCTGTTTTAACAGATTTACATAAATTATAAGTGGTATCTAACTTCTGATTTATAGAATTACTAAGTTTTATGCTACTAAGATTTGCACCATTAGACATTTCAATTGCTGTTAATACAGATGCTTCATCTAAACTCAAGGGCTCCTGTAAAAGTTTAATTGCTTGTCTAGCATAAGCTTTAATACACTCTTCCTTTGATATAAAGTCATGCTCATGATGTGTATATTCATACATTTTATATGCTATAGACATTCTAATTTTTTCTTCCAAAAAAACATATACAAGCTCATGCTCAACATTCTTATATAATTTTTCATCATTACTAAAACTTAAAGAATGCCATTGCTCTAATAACATATCTAACCTTTTTAGTTGCGTTTTTATCATTCGAACATTCTGATTAAATCTATTCTTGCTTTGTTGAGTTTGTTTTCTAATTTCTTTAGATAATTTTTTTGTATGAATTTGTACAATTGCGGCCTCTAACTGGTGTATATTTTCTGTTACATCATCTGTAACATTAATAACCTCTTTTAGATCTAGATTTGGCGCAACCTCTGATACTGTTAAAAAACTCTGTTTATAAATACCTAAAATATGATTATATTTCTGCGTTATTTTATTGCGCAATTTCTCAATTGATGTAAATAAGTAGTCTTTTTTCACATCATCAAATTTTGAAGTAGTTTTGAAATAATAAATTTTACGCCCAGAAAGAAGTTCAATAAAAAGGCTAATAGCATGACTAGCATCATCTAAATCAAAAAGACTATATTGACCAGCACTATTATAAATTTTTGAAAGAAAACCACTTTTCCTTTCAACACCCTCTTTTAAACTCGTATATTTACCAATTAAAGCTTTTAAAAATTTCTTTCTTAGTTCATCTGTAATTTTTTTATTATTGTTTATTTGCTTATAAAAACGCCTCAACTTACGTTTATTTTCATCTGTATCTATTGGAAAACCATTTTCACGATGTAAATATATAATTTCTGCAAACTCTGCCATCTCCTTACTAAAATGGAGATTAAAGATATAAAAAATTTCTTTGCTTGTTGGATGTGATTTTGACAATATTTCATTAGCAACTTTATTATCACGTACCTGATCAGTAAGCTTTGCAAGGTTCATTTTTTTTGAAAGATAAAGGTTCTGATACGACTCTTCGACAACAGAGAGGAACCTTTCTTGCATTTTCTCTTGTTTCTTATGCTTAAGAGAGTCAAATACTATTTTACTTATAAAACCGACCAAACCTACAAAAAAAACATACAACGAAAAATATGCCACTGTTACGAGAGGGACTCGTGTACCATGACTCAGATAATACCCAAGAGTAATAGCAATAATTGTAACTGGTCCAGCTGCCCATATTATCGAAAGTATAGTAGCCTTAATATCTGTACGATGTATAGATGATACTAGTTCACTTGCATAAGAATTATCATAAGAATTTCTTTTTTTAAATTTAGTTTTTAACTCTTTTAACTTGTTTAACATTCTCTTATTTTGTTTATCTATTCACTCTCATTCTAACAAACTAATATACGAACCCCAAGATCAGAAACTTTTACTTTCATAAAAAAATTATCTATGTATCATTGAAATAGCACACTAACTTTATAGGATTAAGTTTTATGCAATTAGGCGCTAGCTTTTATATTTTAGAAACTTTACTGCTTGTTTTTGGATTGATTTTTGCGATTAGAATATGTTCCTTTAAGAAAGATGCATGGTATTTTTACCTTTTAGCTACTATTACAGGAAGCTTTCAGTTTATTGATCTTTCACAGTTTGATCTAGCTAACTATATTAACAATCTAGCAATGTATAGCCACGATTTAGTTTTACCTCTAGTTGCTATACTTATTCATAATAGAACAACAATAACTCCAAAAAAGATATCTCGAGATAATTTAGGATTTGTAAGTGGCTTAATCTTAATAGTATCCTTACTAATGGTAGGGTTCAATTATTTGACTTTACCGATTTCTCCTTTTACAGATATAGTAATGTTTATATCTGTTATTTTTGGGATAGTTGTATATGTTGGTAGTGCCTTACTAGCTTTTGGGTATATCATTGGATTATTAATCAATGCTATATATTCATTACAGTATATAATATTCAGCTTATTTACCATTTCTAAATATGGGATATATTCCTACAACATTTTGATCAGTATTCTTTTTTCTTTAATATCATTTATTATTTTCCTAGTTGGTTATACTAACAATAAAAAACAACTTTCAAACTAAGCCTACTAAGTTTTTCGGTACTTTTACGTGCTATTAGTCTATAATTGTTGTGATTTTATAAAAATAGGTAAAATTTAATGATTGAAAATTTAAGAAATATTGCGATTATCGCACACGTTGACCATGGTAAAACCACATTGGTTGATAAGTTATTACAACAGTCTGGTACTCTAAACACTCGTGGTCCAGAAGTTGAAAGAGTCATGGACTCAAATGATATTGAGAAAGAAAGAGGTATTACGATTTTATCAAAAAATACCGCTCTTAAGTGGAATGACTATAGAATTAATATAGTAGATACTCCAGGACATGCTGACTTTGGTGGTGAAGTTGAGCGTGTATTATCAATGGTTGATTCTGTATTACTACTAGTTGATGCTGTTGATGGCCCTATGCCTCAGACAAGATTTGTAACAGAAAAAGCTTTTGCGCAAGGTTTAAAGCCAATTGTTGTTATTAACAAGATCGATAGAGATGGTGCAAGACCTGATTGGGTTGTTGATCAAGTATTTGACTTGTTTGATAGATTGGGTGCAACAGATGAGCAATTAGATTTCCCTATTATCTATGCTTCTGCTATCAATGGTTGGGCTACAAATGAGCTTGGCGAACAGAAAGAAGATATGACTGATCTTTTTAAAGCTATTGTTGAAAATGTTGAGCATCCGGCTGTTGATGAAAATGGTCCATTCCAAATGCAAGTCTCTTCATTAGATTATTCAAACTTCACAGGAACTATTGGTATTGGTCGTATCCAAAGAGGTAAAGTTAAAACAAATACTCCTGTAACTATTATTGGTAAAGATGGTAAAACTCGTAATGGTAGAATCTTACAAATATTAGGTTATATGGGTCTAGATAGAGTTGAAGTACCTGAAGCACAAGCTGGTGATATTGTTTGTGTAACAGGTATGGAAGGTTTGAATATATCAGACACTTTATGTAGTCCTGATAAAGTAGAAGCATTACCTGAGCTTTCAGTAGATGAGCCAACTATCAGCATGACTTTCCAAGTTAACAACTCTCCATTTGCTGGTAAAGAAGGTAAATTTGTAACTTCTCGCCAGATCAAAGATCGTTTAGATAAGGAACTACTTACAAACGTAGCTTTAAGAGTTGAGCAACTTGATGATCCTGATAAATTTAAAGTCTCTGGTCGTGGTGAGCTTCATCTTTCAATATTACTTGAAAATATGCGTCGTGAAGGTTATGAAATTGCAGTATCGCGTCCACATGTAATTTTCAAGGATGTTGATGGTGAAAAACACGAACCTTATGAGCAAGCAATTATAGATATCGAAGAAGAACATCAAGGTACTGTAATGGAAAGAATGGGCTTGCGTCAAGGTGAGCTTAAAAATATGGAACCAGATGGTAAGGGTCGTGTAAAACTTGAATTTATAATACCATCTCGTGGTTTGATTGGTTTTTATACTGAATTTTTAACTATCACATCTGGCTCAGGTATTTTAAACAAAGTATTTGATCATTATGGTCCAATGAAGAAACAAACTCTTGAGACTCGTCAGAACGGTACTCTAGTTTCTATGCTAGCAGGTAAGGCAGTAGCTTTTGCTCTTTGGAATCTACAAGAAAGAGGTAAAATGTTTATTACTCATGGTACAGATGTTTATGAGGGAATGATTATAGGGATTCATAGTAGAGATAATGATTTAGCGGTAAACCCTTGTAAAGGTAAGCAGTTAACTAACGTTCGTGCTTCTGGTAAAGATGATGCTCTTACACTA
Source organism: Candidatus Francisella endociliophora (assembly GCF_000764555.1). NCBI lineage: Bacteria > Pseudomonadati > Pseudomonadota > Gammaproteobacteria > Thiotrichales > Francisellaceae > Francisella > Candidatus Francisella endociliophora. The sequence goes on from NZ_CP009574.1 coordinate 467,373, forward strand.
GTTACTCCAATCAAGCTTACTCTTGAATATGCTTTAGAGTTTATCGAAGATGATGAGTTAGTTGAAATCACGCCTGAGTCAATCAGACTAAGAAAAAAACATCTAACTGAATCTGATCGTAAAAAAGCAGCTCGTGGGGCTCTTTAATTTTATAAAAAAATTCTATATTTCTATATTTCTATATTTCTATATTTCTATATTTCTATATAAATCATATAATCTATTCTAAAATTAACTACTAAATCACTTTCATAAAATTTAAATAATTTATAGGACTTTCTTATGAAACGATTAGATAATAAAATAGTATTAATAACAGGTGCTGCTAAAGGGATAGGGAAAGCCACAGCAGAACTATTTGCTAATGAAGGAGCAACTGTTATTGTCTCTGATATAGACGATACTTTAGGTAATCAAGCGGCTGAAAATATTAAATCAACTAATATTGAGTATAAACATCTTGATGTTAGTAGTGAAAACAATTGGATAGAAATTAGTAAATATATTGAATCCAAGTTTGGTAAATTAGACATTCTAGTTAATAATGCTGGTATTACAGGTTTTATCGAAAGTGCTGGACCTCATAATCCTGAAGATTTAGATATAAATTCTTGGCATAAGGTTCATTCTATAAACTCTGATGGTGTGGCCTTAGGATGTAAATACGCTATCAAACTTATGAAAGAAAATGGTGGAAGTATCGTTAATATATCCTCACGCTCTGGAATTGTAGGGATACCTCAAGCTGTAGCTTATGCTTCGAGCAAAGCATCTGTTAGAAATCACACAAAATCAGTTGCTCTATATTGTACTGATATGCAGTATGGAATTAGATGTAACTCTATACATCCTGGAGCTATTTTGACTCCTATGTGGGATGAAATGTTACCCAAAGATGAAGCTCAAAAACAAGAAGCTATTAAAGCTATTTCTCAAGATATTCCTATGAAAGTTATGGGTGAAGTAAAAGATGTAGCTTATGCAGCTTTATATTTAGCTTCTGATGAGTCAAAATATGTTACAGGTATTGAGCTAAATGTTGATGGCGGAATTCTTGCAGGAAGCTCAGCTGCTCCTAAACAAGACGACTAATGGAAACAAACATGAACAACAAACCTACTTTCAATTCAGAATCTTATCAAAAAGCTAGACCATCTATTCCAGTAGAAATTCTCAACTATCTTAAAGGTCATATCTCAGCTAGTCAAAATGCTTGGGATTGCGGTACAGGTAATGGTCAGACTGCTATAAAACTAGCTGAATTTATAGATAATATCCATGCTACAGATATTAGTGCCACTCAATTATCTAAAGCCTTTAAACATAATAACATCAAATACTTTGAAGCTGATGAATCTAATAGTATGTTTGATGATAATTGTGTAGATTTAATTACAGTTTCTCAGGCAGCTCATTGGTTTGATATGTCTAAATTTGAAAGAGAATGCTTAAGAGTACTTAAACCCAAGGGTATAGTTGCTATATGGACATATCATCAAGATATTCAAGTTAATGGTAAGGTAGAAATTATTTATCAGAATTTTTATAAAACTATACGACCATATTTTCCAGAGGGTCGTAAGCATATTGATAATTATTATAAAGATATAAACATTAACTTACCTAAGCTAGAGTCTCCTCAATTTAAGCAAACTAAAGAGATGGATTTTAATAGTTTTATTGAATACTTAAAATCATTCTCTGCTTATGCTGAATATATTAAAAAGCATAATAAATGTCCTATAATTGAACTTGAATTTTATGATAAGTTTAAAGATGCTTGGGGAGAAACTTCTACGATATATACTGTCACTTGGCCAGTTATATTTAAGTGTTATATTAAAGGTTAATACCCTACTGCCAGAGCATTTGCTCTACGCGGATCTGCTGCTCCATAGACATATTTACCATCTGACATCACAGATTCAGCTGCGCCCATAGCTGCATAAGGTACGACATTATTACCCATTTTATTAAGTAAATTAATAGTATCTATAGATATACCCTGCTCTACTCCTAGCTCCTCTGGCCATAGCTGGCTGTGTACACGAGGATTATTAACAGCTGCTTGTAGGTTCATATTATAATCTATCAAATTTAAGATTACTTCTAATGTTGTTGTGATAATACGACTACCACCAGGTGAACCTGTAGCCAAGAAAGGATTGCCATCTTTATCTAATACTATAGTTGGTGTCATTGAACTTAGAGGTCTCTTATTTGGAGCTACAGTATTTGCCTCACCTTGAACTAACCCAAAGACATTTGCCACACCAACTTTAGCTGCAAAATCATCCATTTCATTATTTAAGAAAATACCTGTACCAGGTGCAATAATACCATTACCATAAGAGTAGTTTAGCGTATAAGTATTAGATACCATATTGCCATCTTTATCGACAACGCTAAATTGTGTAGTTTGTAACTTCTCACGATCTTCTGGATTAACTGTACTAATGTCTTTACTTGGAATATGCTTATCAGTAGTTATTTTTTGTGCTATTTGTTTTGCATATTTTTTAGATAAGAACTTATTAATATCCATCTTCACAAAATCAGGATCACCAAGATCAGAATTGCGGTCATTATAAGCATAGCTCATAGCATTACTCATAAGGTTAATAGTTTTAGCACTATTATTACCATAATCAGATAGCGGGAAATTCTCTAAAATATTTAACAACTCAATAAGGATTAGCCCGCCAGAACTTGGTGGTGGCATTGAATAAATAGTATAACCACGATACTCACCTTTTAATGGTTTCATCTCTTGGACATCATAATTTTTTAGATCTTCTAATGTGATTAAACCATTATTTTTTGCCATAGCATCAGCAATCTTATGAGCTATTTCACCTTCATAAAAAGCTTTCTTACCATCTTTAGCAATTAGTTTCAGACTATTAGCAAGTTCTGGCTGTTTTAAAATTTCACCAACCTGATACACAGATCCATCTTTTTTATAGAAGGTCTTCATCGCTTCTGGAGATTTTTCTAACCATGGTTTTGCAGTCTCTAATGATTGGTGTAAATCATAACTAACAGGTATACCATCTTCTGCTAACTTAATAGCTGGCTGTATAACTTGAGCAAGTTTCAGCTTACCATATTTTTGTTGAGCATCAATTAAACCAGCAACAGTACCTGGAACACCTGAGGCACTATATGAGCCTGATACTTTATTATAATCGACATCTCCTTTGTCATTTAAGAACATATCTTTTGATGCTTTTGCTGGAGCTTTTTCACGATAATTGATAGCTATATTTTTATCTTCTTTGTTTAAATGAATGATCATAAAACCACCACCTCCAAGATTACCAGCTCTTGGTAGAGTTACAGCTAAGGCAAAACCGACTGCTACTGCTGCATCTATAGCATTACCACCCTCTTTTAAGATTTGCACTCCCACTTGACTTGCTAAAGCTTCTTGAGATGAAACCATGCCATGTTTTTCTGTCACAGGTTGTGCTATCTGCATTTCCTCCTGAATAGGAATAAAGTCATAACCACTTGGTATAGGTGCAGCCATAGATAAACTTGGTAAAAGCATTACCGAACATAATATAGTCGTAAAAGTTTTTTTCATGAAAAAGATTATTTTAAAAATTACGTATTTGTTTAATATATCAGAAAAAATAACTATTTCTTAGTATTTGAGTCCTTTTTTAAAACTTCTAAGCCAAAATCTTTGAGGAGATAAAGCATCTAATAATTTATCTGAAACAATATGTTTTTGTTTTGTAATTTCCGAAGTTATAATCTTTGCAGCTACCATACATGAGCACATCCCTTTTGAACCAAAACCAGATGCTAAATATAGTCCCTGTTCATATTCAACTTGTGGCATTTTAGATTTTGGATAACCTTTTGATATTGGTTTAAAAAAATCATTCTCAAACTTATTATAATTAACTAATTTACCAATAAGTGGTAGATGATCTGAAGTTACACATCTTGTTGCAACTCTTGAATCAACGACATTTATTTGCTTACTTTGATCATCAAAAAGAATCTCTTTAATTTGAGAAATATTAAACTCATTATCAGACTCTCGTATATCTCCAGCAGTATCAGAGTTATCTCTAAATGTTGCCCCTATGACTTGTAAGTTTTCTTTATAATTAGGGATAATATAACCTTTATCTATGATAGTTTTATCGATATCAAAAGCTTTATCAATAACTGTTAATTGACCAAGTGATGGATAAACTGGAATCTTATTTAGATATGAGACTTTATTAAATAGCCCATACCCACCAGCAAATATAATTATATCAAATTTTTCATTATGATTATCAAACTCAAGATTCCAAAGGCTATCATAATCTTTACTTATATCAGTAAACTCACTATTTAATCTTAGCTTAGCATTTGATAATTTTAATAAAAGCTGACAAACACTCTTGGGTACAACTGATATTGCATTTGGATAATATACAGCATTGTTATCATTTTTCTGCTTAAGCATTTGAGATAAATTTTCTGAAGAAAGTAATTGTGCCAGATCTGGGTTAATATATCTTTTTGCAAATATTTTTTGATATCTTTTTAGATCTTTCTCGTCAGTTAGTATTCGTAATACACCTTGATTACAAATTTCAATTTCATTTTTATATTCATTTATAAAATCTAGTAATAGTGAATAACCTAATGTATGGAACTGATCTGAGAAATTATTATCAGAAGTCAGGTATGGAGCTAATATACCAGCAAAATTTCCTGATGCTTGAGTAGCTATATCATCATTTTTATCAAATACAGTTATATCAAAATTATTTGACTTGCTCAACTCATAAGCTAATGAGCACCCGGCTAATCCAGCTCCAATTATTGCGATTTTTTTATTCATATAAATTCTCGTAGTTATATTTATCCAAGTGCCATTTAGCTGGATTATTCTGGATATATTCTCTGATTTTTATTAAAGATTGTTCAGTCCTTATTATATGATCATAAAAAGATCGTTGCCATTGAAATTCAGCTAAACCGAGATTGTTTCTGATTTGTTTTGATGATGCTGTTTTAAAAGCACCTATCAATTCTGATAATGATTTAATTTTGATATTTTTTTGTAGGGACATGTCGTAACTTGTCCCTTTAAATTCAGGCAGGTCACGACCTGCCTCTACGTCTGTTGAATCATTAATTATTAATATCCCATGAAAATGATTTGGCACTACAACAAACTCATCTAGAAATACATACTTATATTGCTTGCTTAGCCATACCCATTGTTCATAGACAATTTCTCCACAATCATTCAAAACCATCTTGCCATCTTTGGATATCTCACCAAAATAACTAATTTTATCTTTTGTGCAAATGGTTACAAAATAATAACAGTTTTGTGAATAATCAAAACTTTCTAGACGATTAGATTTTCTTTGAATATGCTCTTTAAGCACCGAATCCCTTGATACCTTCTCTTTTACGCTTTTGCTCAGCTCTTAGCATACGGGCCTGTTTTGGATCTATAGTTAAGTCACGATATATCTCTACTCTATCTTTGTCACTCACTTGATGATCCATATCAACTATTTGGCCATATATGCCAACTTTCAAAGTATCTAAAGCATTATTCAGCTCAGAATATGTATGCAAAATCTTGGATTGTTCAATAGCTTGTCTAACTGTTATAGCTTTTTCAGATTCTACAAAAAAGGATTTTTGCTCATTTGGTAGCGCGTAAATAACTTCTACTCTCACTATTTATAAACCTCTTCTGCACGTTTACAAAAAGCTCCAAGCATCTTTTCAGCAAGACCTTTAAACACAGGGCCCAGAGCCATTTCAACAAACTTATTTTCAAAAGTAAATTCCATATCCAATGATACTTTACTTGAATTTTCATCTTGAGGCTCAAACTTCCAATCACCGACTAGGCTTTTAAATGGTCCATTCATAAGGTTAAGATGAATATGCTCATTTCTGACCATAGTATTATGTGTAGCAAAGTCTAATTTCACAAAACCAGATTTGATTTTAAGTGATGCTTTTGCCTCTGTTTCTGTATGCTCAAAAACCTCAATATCATAACACATCGGCAGAAATTCAGGATAATCCTCAATAGCATTTACTAGGTCGTACATTTGTGCAGCACTATAATTCACAACTGCAGATTTATTAACTTTATTCATTTATTTAATCTTTTGTGTTTTGCTGATAATATATAGCGTTACATTGTATATCTTTTACAAAAAATAATAAAGTTATGAGTAAACATAAGGTTTCTCCAGCAACCATTGCTAGAAATAAAAGAGCCTTCCATGATTATACTATTTTAGAGAAATTTGAAGCTGGAATAGTACTACAAGGGTGGGAAGTAAAAAGCGTGAGAGCTGGTAAAGTACAAATGATAGATAGCCATATTCACATCCGAAAAGGTGAAGCTTGGCTATTTAACTGTCTAATCACGCCCCTACTATCTGCATCAACGCATGTTGTAGCTGATGCTTCAGCAAATCGTAAGCTACTACTTAATCGTCGTGAGATTGATAAAATCATGGGGAGAGTTGAGCAAAAAGGTCTAACTTGCGTACCACTTGCTATGTACTGGAAAGGCTCTCGAGTCAAGGTTGAGATCGCACTAGCGCAAGGTAAAAAAGTTCACGATAAACGTCAAGCTCAAAAAGACAAAGACTGGTCACGTGAAAAGGATAGATTATTCAAAAAGGCTCAACGATAAATGTCTGAGATTAAAATAAGCAAGACTGAGAAAAAACTCCGCCACTATATTACTAAAGCTATTGCGGATTATAAGCTTATTAATAAAGGCGAAAAAATTATGCTTTGCCTGTCTGGTGGAAAGGATTCTTTTGGACTTCTAAAAGTTCTACATGGTCTTATCAAAGATGGGACTTATGATATAGACCTTCATGTCTACACACTAGACCAATCTCAACCTGGTTGGGATGATAGCAAGCTTAGAAAATATCTAGATAATTTAGGCGTATCTTATGAGATTGAGACAAAAAATACTTATGGTGTGGTGATAGATAAAGTTCCAGAAGGTAAAACTTACTGTTCTCTTTGTTCAAGATTACGCCGTGGTAATATCTATAGATATGCAAAAGAGCATAAAATGGATAAAATTATATTAGGACATCATCGTGATGATTTAATTGAATCTTTATTAATGTCTATTCTATATCAGGGGCAAATTAAGTCTATGCCTCCTAAGTTTATCACGCAAGATGGTGAAAATACTGTAATTCGCCCAATGGTATTAGTCCAAGAACGTGACTTAATAGAATTTGCTAGAGAACAAGAGTTTCCAATAATCCCATGTAACCTATGTGGATCACAAGAGAATCTTAAAAGAAAGAAAGTTAAAAAACTTATCCAAGATTTAGCTCATGAAAATCCAAAAGTGCCAAGTAATATTTTAAATTCGCTTTCAAATGTATTAGCTAGTCATTTGATGGATAAGAGTTTAATAGAGTTAAATAATAAAGATTAAGCCGTAGCTTTAATAACCAACCCACCAAGTTCTCTTTCCCATTTTTCTTGAGAAAATAAATCTTTGAAAAGTTTAGCTTGGACACTTTTAAATCCAACTTCTTTTAGAGTTTTTTGCCATTCAGTACTGGATAGTAGATTGATTTGCGTGTTGTTTAAATGTTTCTCAGGCCAATCATGTGATTCTATATTCTCTTTAAAATAATGTATTGCTAAAACTATCTGACCATCCTCTTTGATAAGACTTTTTATTTTAGCTAAATATTCTTTCAAGTCAGGAAAATAATAAGCAGCTTCAACAATAAAAACTAAATCAAATTTTTTATCAGTTTGCCATTCTAAAATGTCACTATTGTAGAAATTAGTTTTAGCGTTTTTATTTTCACGATTAGCTTTGGCAATCATACCAGATGATATATCTATACCTGTGCAACTATTACAATTATCAAATTGGCTAACCCTCTCACAAACCCAGCCATTTCCACAACCAATATCCAAAAAATCAAAACTTTTCTCAGGTAAATCAATATAGTTCACCATATGATTGACTGTAGTTAGATGACCATCTATAGTTTGTTGATATCTGCCAGATTCTGCCCAAGTATCAAAGATATTTTTTAGACTACTTTTAATATTTTCACTCATTGTTTATTCCTCTAGTTCAATCCCTCTAGTTTCTGGCATTCTTGCAACAATAGCTACAATCACAATCGATGCTAATACTGCATATAGAGCTGGTGCCATTTGTCCAAAATATACAATCAATAGACTAGAGACTAAAGGCACTGTACCACCTAATAAAGCGTTGCTGATATTATAACCAGTTGCAACACCACTAAATCTAAGGTGTGTTGGAAATAATTCATTTATAGTTACTACAAACGTAGCTGTCGCCGCTGAGATAAGTAGCATCAAAATAGACATAACCACACAAGATAATAATGGTGAGCCCATTGTATCAATGATATATAAGCTAGGATATATAAGTATACCAATACCTGCACAAGATGTTAGTAATACTTTCTTACGCCCTACTTTATCAGAAACCATCCCCCAAATAGGAGCTGTTGCAAAATAACATATTGATGCGATCATCGTTACTAACATTGCCATATTTGTTGTGTAATGTAATTTTTCACCTTCCAAAAGGGAGGGAATAAATGCTGCTAACATATAATAAACAATGCCTAAATAACCAGCTAATGCAAACACCACAAATATTTGATACGGATATTCTCTAATAGCAGAAATAACAGGAGCATCTTCTAATACACCATCTTCTTTTGCTTTTAAATATTCTGGAGACTCATCTTGTTTAAATTGCATAATTAAAACAATAATAGCCATTATAGTACCAATTATAAAGCATAATCTCCAACCGTAAGCATGCATTTGCTCACCTGTTAAAAAGCTAGAAAATATAAATACTACAACAGTTCCTAAAAACACTCCAAATCCTGAAAAGAATGTGCCAAAAGCTGTAATCAGACCACGCTTATTATCAGGAGCAGACTCACTAAGGATTGCAAGTACGCCATTATACTCACCACCAATTGAGAAACCTTGTATCATACGTGCAAAGATTATCAATATAACAGATATAATTCCTATATTTTGATAACTTGGTGTAAATGCAATAATTGCAGTAGATACTGCCATTAGCGACACTGTAATGATTAGAATTTTTTTACGCCCAATCTTATCACCAAGGTTTCCAAAGAAAACACCCCCGATAGGTCTCATAAGATAGCCAGCGGCAAACATCCCAAACGTTTTGATAGTCGCTACTGTTGAATTACTATCAGGAAAAAAAGCAGCCGAAATAAAGACTGTTACATAAGCAAATAAAGCAAAATCAAAATACTCTACACTTGTTGCTAAACCTGCAAAAATGACATTTTTAGGAGATATATTTTTATTCATTTTATTCTAAAGTAAGTTTTGTTTGCCTTATATTATAAAATAACGATTTAATTTGCAAAAAAACTCTTATATATTTAATCATAAGATAAATACATTCTTAAAATCTATAATGATACTTTCGATAAGAAATTTTTTTATAACTATCTTATTTACTTGTTTTGTAATAAGCTCTGCTTTTTCAACTAATAAAAATACTCCTGATTATTCAACTATTAACCTTAAACAAAAAGCTATTGAAAATGTACAATACAGTATTATGAATGAAAGCTCTGCAGATAAGTATCTTAATAAAGCTGTAACTGCGCTAAAACTAGCCATCAAACAGTTAGATCCCGAAAGTAGAGAGCTTTTACAGCTAGGGCTTTCACTATTTTCACTGCAAGTAGATATCAAGGATTATAAGCAAGCAGGACAAACCTTGGATATGTTAACTGAAAGCTTTCCAGACAACCCAATTGTACAAATCTATGACACTGCATACTCATATATATTTGATTTTAGCAACTATAGAAAATCTTTACGCGAGTTAAAAGAATCTGCTTGGGCTGAAATGCCTATATATATCAATGCTTTTAATATCATTGATAGAAGCTTTCATCTCCATATAAATATGGATGTCGATGAATTAGAACTAGAGAGAAGCACTAACCCTGCAATTATAATCTTAGGCTCACCTCTAGATGATGATGGTACTATGCCAGAGGCTTTAATTAAGAAGTTACAAACTGGTCTAAAAGCATATAAACACTATCCTAATTCAAAAATAATAGTTAGTGGAGGCAGAGTAAAATCAGGAACAACAGAGTCTTATAAGATGAAGCAATGGCTAATTGATAATAAGATACCTGCTGACCAAGTAATATTAGAAGACTTATCTTCTAATCTAGTATGGCAAACTATGAATACATTTAATATTCTAAAAAAATTAAAGCCTGCGATCTCTGACATTATAATTATTGATTCAGCATCAAATATAAGAAGAGCAAATGCTGTATTTAAGCAAGAAAGTTTTGATAATAATATGTTAGATATGAAAATTCATAATCTAGCAACCTCGGTTAAAGGATATAATATTGTTTATCCTCTTGAAGATTATGAAAAAGTTATGATAATTAAAGATACTCTCCGCGCTGCAGGAATCTGGCTAATGCCTGGAATGGTTTTCTAATACTATTTTAACAAAAAAACTTTTATACTATATTCTTTTGTCTACAACATTCTAAATTTAATTATATCTTTCGTACGTAATCTTATTTAAAAAGTACTTTCTTGTACTAGAATTTAAATACTTTTTATCATAGTTTTTTATCATATATAAATAAAATCTTTGACTAATAATTAGCATTAACTCTTATAAAAGCGTATAATCATGATCCAAAAATACCTTAGCTAGTCTGTACATGAAGAACAAACCTAATATATATGTTAATGTTAAAGTTATTATTTATTTTATGATTATTGTTACGCCCATAGCAATGATGCTATCATACTATTGGGCTGAATATGAAGGTCATCTAATCAGGCCTTTTACAAATGGTCCTATTTTTTGTACTGATGAGCAAATAGCAAAATATTCTTATACCTATAGTGCATTTATTGCTGGATGTTCAAGTGTATCTGCAACAATGAGATACTTTCCTGAATCTTTTATACTTCATACTGTATTCACCGTTGATTCAATACTTATTGGATTTACATTCTATTTTTTTAAACACTGGATTATTAATCTAAACAAACTCAATAACAATTACTTTAAGCGAATAAAACTTCACTCAACAGTAGTTATGTTTCTTGGTTTCTTTGGTAGCATTTGCTTCTTGATATCAACATCGATGTGGAGTGGTAAGCATGTATATGATATTTACCTTGGTCCTATAAACATAGGTGATTGGCATGCTATCTTAGCTTATACTTTTTGTTCAAGCATCTTAATTAGTGCTATATACTTCACTATCGTTGAGTTTAGATTAAGAAAAAGAATATCTCTACCTTTAGGATATAAGATATGTTTTAGTATTAGACTCTTAAGTTTTTCTCTATTTATAAGTATTTTCATAATAGTAATCTTAGACGCTATAATTAATAAAAAACTACAAATTGGGAATGCAGGTTTAGAATACTGGATGATTTATATTTTTATTTTTTGGTATTCAAGCTTTATTTTTGATAAAAAATTCTATGAACATCTAGATAATTAAATCTAACACTTTTATTCTTAAGTTTGCTGACTTTTGCTCATAAAGGATATAGAATTATAACTTACGAGGAATTGTTGTATCTAAAAGTTGGTACATTTTGATTTTAGAAAAATATTACAATAAAGAGATAGTAAACACATTCACTTCTATAACTTTATTTATAATCTCTATAGTATCAGCTAATATTCTCATTAGGCTATTCCATAAAGCTTACTCTCAAGGGCTAGGTATTGACTCAATAATTAAATTCGTTATCTTGACACTTCCTGAGAATGTAACTCTTGTTGTACCAATTGCATTATTTCTAGCAATAATACTTTGTTTTGGTAAATATTTTTCAAATAATGAAATGTTTGTAACACTTGCTGGTGGCGTAACATGGATGGAGATAGTTAAAAATACCTTGAAACCTGCCTATGCTTTAAGTGCTTTAACACTTCTTACAACGATGTACCTAGTTCCTTTATCAAAACAAACATTAGATATATATCAATCATCCCTATCAGCTCGAGCCTTACTCTCTGCTGTAACTGATGATAAGATAATAAATCTTCCTAACGGGCGAGTACTCTATATAAAAAATAAATCAGGCGATGCCTTAAATGATGTCTTTTTATATCAAAAAACTCCCAAAGAAGCAGAATATAAAGTTATAACAGCTCCTGAGGCAAGAGTTAAATCAAATAGGCAGGCTGCATATATAGACTTCAAAAATGTAAACATCTATACAAGAAATACTAAAGATTTTGAATCAAGCTATGGAAAAGCTGATAAAGCTATCTATACAATGTATGACAACTCTATCCGAGATTTTAACCATAGTAGAATGGATAGATTATATATGCATACATTAATAAAAGATTCTTTTGAAAAAGAGAAAACCACAACATATTCTGCGGAACTTTTTTCTCGTATAAATAATTCATTATCTGTATTAGTAGCAGCAATACTTGGACTTGCTTTATGTCAATTGAGACCTCGCCAAAACAGATATGCAAAACTTCTTCCATCAGTAGTAATATTAGGTATATATTTATTTGCGAATGTTCTTACAAATACTTATATGGCTAGTGGATTCATACCTATATGGATAGGAATTTGGTTACCTCATATTGCCTTTGTAATATTTGGTATTAGAACTATTAGAAAACAAAACGGATCTTCAAGCAAAGGTGGTAAATAATGTTATTAAACCGTATAGACCGTTACATATTTAAAATTGTCTTTGGTAGCTTTTTAATAGTTACAACTATTTTCTGTATATTATTTTTTATTTTCACATACCTTGCTCAAGTAACAAATAACAATTCAGGAGCTAGTAACTGGGATTTAATCCTAAACACCTTCTTTCAATTACCGGGAATCTTATATACACTTCTTCCTGCTTGTGCGATGGTAGGAGCATTAATGGGATTAAGTCTACTAGCAAACAATTCTGAGATTATTATACTTAGATCGTCAGGACGATCTACTTTACAAATTTCAAAAGGAGTTATCATAGTTGGCTTTATAGGTTGTGCAGTTACTATGGTCTTTGGTGGCTATATTGCCCCAACCTTACAAAAATTAGCTGACACAAATATAGTTTCATACAATACTCATAATATGTGGTTAAAAACATCTGATGGGATAATGAACATTGCAACTATTAATCCAAAAAATAAAACTGCTAATAATATTAGAAAATTCATATTAGAAGATAATAAAGTTGATGAAATTCGTTATGCTGAAAGAGCAAAATATACTCATGATGCAAAAGCTGATGTTTTTGATATCAGTACAGTAAAATTCCCTACAAAAGATGGTCAAAAACATATAAATGTAGAAAAGCATATTCCTAAGGCATCATGGTCAAATCCAATACCAATTTCAATAGCTCAAGTTATAACCATTAATGATAATGACTATTTAAACTTTAACCAGCTAAGTAAGTACATGTTTTCAAAGAGCCAAGCAAAAGATGCTTCTTTATCTCTTAAATTTTGGCAGGAAGTCTTTCAACCAATATCATTAATGATATTAATACTACTGTCTGTACCATTAAGTATCGGGTCTACAAGATCTTCAACACTTATAATTAAGCTTTTACTTGGAGCTTTTTTTGGCTTTTCATTCTTTATTGTAAACCAAATCTTTGGTCCAATAGCCTTAATAATGCATATCCCTCCAATTTTCGGAGCTGCGGGGCCGACAATATGTGCGCTAATATTACTAATTTACTTATTTATTAAATCTAAAGAAACATAATTTATATGAATATTCACAAACATTCCTTAAATAATAATCTAAATATATATATCAAAAAAGACTCCCGAGCACCTGTAGCTTTATCGCAGATCTGGTATAAGGTTGGCTCAACTTATGAACCTACTAAACTTACAGGTATATCACATATGCTTGAACACATGATGTTTAAAGGTACTGATAAATACTCAAAGGATGATTTAAATAGTATTGTTGAGAACAATGGTGGTATTCAAAATGCGTTCACAAGCTTTGATTATACTGCTTACTACCAGTTTTGGCATAAGAAAAATATTGAACTAAGCTTATCTATAGAGTCTTCAAGAATGGCAAATTTATTATTTGATGAAGCTGAGTTTACTCCCGAAAGAAAAGTTGTCTTAGAAGAAAGAAATCTACGTGTTGATGATAAAGCTTTTAGTTATGCTTTCGAACAATTTATGAAGTTAGCATATAAAGAAAACTCCAGACATACTCCTATTATTGGTTGGCGTGAAGATATTGAAAACTATACTTTAGCAAACCTTAAAAATTGGTATCAACAAAACTATGCACCAAATAATGCGAACATAATACTAGTTGGTGATATTGATACAAATTCTGCTATTAGTATGGTTAGTGATTATTTTGGTCATATTCCAAAGTCTCAACTAGATAATCAAAAAATAGAACCTAGTCTAGTGAATACTGGTTATAGACATTTAGAGATCAAAAAATCCCCAAACGATACGGCTGCAGCAATTCTGGGGTATATAGCACCATCTTTAACTACAGAATATCAAGACAACGACCCCTTTGCTTTAATGATTTTAAACAACATATTAGGTAGTGCTGATGCCTCAATATTACAACAAAAATTAGTTAGAGAAGAAAACTTATGTTGTCATATAGATAGTGAATACTCACCTTTTATTAAGGGAGAGGATATATTTATCATTACAGCAGTAGCAAACCATGATGAAAGCTTAGAAAGCATTCAAGATAAGATAGAAACTGCTATCACAAATCTTCGCTCAACGGGTATTTCAGAAGAGCAGCTTAATCGTGCTAAAGTTACTATCAAAGCAGATAAAGTATTTGCTATGGACTCATTAGAAACTCAAGCCAATCTAATTGGTTCTCTAGCAAGTATTAATCTTGATGTTGATTATTATAAATATCTTGAAAAACTTTATGCTGTAACAGTTGATGATGTTAATCGTGTGCTTGATAGATATTTCGATAAACAAAACCTTGCATCTTTACACTTATTAAGGGATTAACTCATGATCCAGAAATTTAATATTGATAATACTCCTATATACTTTCAAAAATCTCAAAACTTACCAATGTTTGATATTCAACTAAACTTTAGAGCTGGAGCTGCTTTTGATGGTAAGCTCAACGGCTTAGCTGATTTAGCAGTAAGTATGTTTGCAACAAAAACTCAACAATCTAGTGAGCAAGAGCTTATCAACGAGATTACTGATAATGGTATTTCTATTCATGCTGAAACTAGCAAAGAGTTTTTTAGTATCAAAATTCGCTTACTAAATGATGCCGATATTATCAAAAATACTTTAGAGATCTTAAAAGAGATTTTTACACTTCCAGCTTTTGATGAAAACATTTTAGAAAGAGAAAGAGTTCAGACTATAACTCATATTAACTATCTTCATCAACAACCTAATTATCTGGCATCATTGGAATTTTCTAAAAACCTATTTGCAAATAATCCTTATAGTTGTCCTACGATTGGTTACAAAGAAACTGTTGCAAATGTGAAAACAACAGATATTGCAAACTTTTTTGAAAATCATATCTGTGCAGAAAATGCTAACATCTGTATGGTTGGTGCCATAGATTTACAACAAGCTGAAGAAATATCAAATAAGCTTGTAAGCTATCTACCTAAAGGTAGTAAAAACACTAAGTTATTTACTCAACAAAAAAACGACTCTAAAATAATCAAAAAAGAATTTGATAGCAAGCAAACATCTATTTTGATGGGGCATCAGCTATTTTTAGATATCGAGTCTAAATTATACTTCCCATTGAAACTTGGCAATGAAATCTTTGGTGGTGGAGGTCTTAACTCACTACTTTTCAATAAAGTCCGTGAAGAACTTGGGCTTGTTTATAATATTGGTAGTAATATAAATCTTAACCCTAATTATGGTAGTTTTGTAATTTCTGCTCAAACAAGTAACCCCAGCTTAGCACTAGAAACTATCAATAGTGTTTATAGCGATTTTATTAGTAAAGCGTTAGATCTGGAAACTATAGAAAATTCAAAGAAACATATTGAAGGAACTCACTTACTTAGCTCAGTTAAAAACAGTTCTAAATTAAGTATGTTATCTTCTATTGCAAATAAAGATCTATCTTTAGACTTTTTTGATACTTATGTTGAAAATATCAATAAAGTCTCATCCGAAGATATCTATAACGCCTTCTCTCAAATCCAATCTAATAAGTTCATAACTGTAATGGTTGGGGATGTATAGCCAGTGAAAACTAATACTATTCGCGTAATATCTGGCAAATATAAGAATCGTCGCTTAAAATTCCCGAATATTAATGGTTTACGTCCGACTTCTGATCAACTCAAAGAAACTATCTTTAACTGGCTTACACCATATATTCATGATAGTGTTTGCATAGATGCTTTTGCTGGCAGTGGCAGTCTTGGCATAGAAAGTCTTTCTCGTGGTGCTTCAAAAGCTATTTTTTACGAGCTGAATTTCAAGGCATTACAACAAATCAAAGAAAATTTAACTACATTGGATATACAAAACTTTGAAATACACAAAACAGATAGTATAAAAGCTCTTGCTGCTTTAGATAAAAAAGAAGGATCTATAATCATCTTTCTTGACCCACCATTTAACAAAAATATTGCTCCTAAAGCACTAAGTTCAATCTTACAAAATCAAAGTATCCCAGCTGGTACATTGATATATATAGAGACCGAAAAACAAGCTGAGTATAACTTAGAAGGCTTTGAAATCGTAAAGGAAAAAAGTACATCAAATATCTTAGCTAAATTGCTTAAAAAAATTTAATTTTCTTTTCTAAAAAAATCTCTACAATGTTAGCTAAAGTGATATATAGGATTTAAATATGCATCATATAGGTATTACAACCCCGTATATTTTTACTATAATGTTTATGGCTGGGATAATTGCTGAAAGTATGACAGGTGTAATATCTTCATCACGAAGAAACATGGATGCTTTTGGTGTAATAGCAATTGCGTTAACTACAGCTTTAGGAGGTGGTATTGTTAGAGATCTTTTATTGGGTAATCTTCCTGTAACAATCATCTTATATCCTCATTATATCGTTATATGTTTATTCTTTTCTATTATTGCTATTTTTACTCAAAAATATATCAATAAATTTTACAAAGTTTTTTTAATTCTTGATTCAGTTGGTCTAATAGCATTTGCGTATATTGGTAGCAATATAGCTTATACAATTTGCACAAATATTTTTGAAATGAACTTTTTTAGTGTCCTTGTTGTTGGAATTGTTATTGCAGTACTTAACGGAGTTGCTGGAGGTATTATGCGAGATATGATTTGTAATGATATCCCAGTAGCTTTTAAATCAGAGCTTTATGCATCTGTAGCTGGGATAGTTGGAGGCATGAATATTGTTTTTATATACTTAAATATAAACCTATATATTAGTGCTGCAATTATTATAAGTATTGGTTTAACAATTAGAATTATGTCTATAGTATATAAATGGAAATTGCCAATTATATAAAGATTACGCAAAACTTTTTGACCAGATTGCTAGACTCTTAAGTGTTAAATTTTTCAAGGGATTAAAAACTCCCCCTAACCTCATGGGCTTAACAACCTCCTTGACTCAATAGATTCAGATTTCTCATTAATAGTAATGCTGCTGTAATATTTGTTTACCATTTATAGTAGTCTTAAATAATTTAAGTTTATAACCACCTATATATAACATTTGCTATAGCCTACTCCTCACTTATACTAGGTAACAATACAGCAATAATTGCATCACTATTTTGTAGTGATGCTTTACCGCCATCATTTGTAACAACCAAAGGTCTTCCAAATTGAGTAATAGTTGTAGTAGATATACTTCAAGCTTTTAATTTCTTAACTTACTCTGCTTGCTTACCTGTAAATCTAAACCCTAAGAGTTTTGACTGTGGATTCTAATACTATTTTCACAAAAAAACTTTTATACTATCTTATCTTCATTTAGAAATTAATCATTATGAGATTTAATAAAATTATAGCTAGTGCTTTTATCATAGCACCTATTTGCATATTTGCAGCAAATACACCTTCTAACTTTAATTTAGATATTTTAAACCTCCAGCAAAATGCTATCGCTGATATACAGTATAATTTATCAGTTTCTAAAAGTGATAAAGGTACTGGAGCAACTACGACACGCGGAGACCAATCTGGGGCAATAGAAGATATTAAAAAAGCTCTTAAAGAAGCTCCTAAAGGTAGTTATTTACAAACTCAGCTCGCTATATCTCTAGCATTATTAGAGGTTTCTAATAATCAATTAGACAATGCAAAAGCAACCCTTGAATCAATTGGTGATATCAACTCTAATAATCCAATATTACAAGTTCTACTAACTGCATATTCTTTAGTTTGGGATTCTAATAACTTTGATAAAAATATGGCTATATTAGAAAAATCAAATTGGCAACAAATGCCTCTCTATATACAAGCTATAAAAACTGCAAAATCTAATTTTGGTCTAAAAATTAATACCAACTTTGAACAATTAAGAAATTTTGAACAAAATTCATTAGCCATAATTACACTTGGTTATTCTTTAAATGATGATGGTTCAATGAGTGAGATACTAACTGATAGATTGAAACTAACCTTAGCAGCTCATAAAAAATATCCAAATGCCGTAATTATAGTTTCTGGTGGTGTTGCCCATCAAGGCGTTACAGAGTCATATCGAATGAAACAATGGCTTATTAAGCATAAAGTACCAGCAGATAAAATTATCCAAGAAGATCAATCAATTAGTACAGTTACAAATGCTATGAATAGCATAGATATAATCAAAAAATTAAATAGACCTATTAAAGATATACTTCTAATAAGTTCCGACTCACATATCCGTAGAGCAAACTCAATATTTCAACAGGAATTACAAAATACACAATTACCATTTAAATTGACAGATATTGCAGCTAAGACTGATTACAATATTAGTAAACCTGCGGATAAACAAGAAAAAATTCTAATAATTAAAGACACGGTTAGAATTGCAGGAATTTGGCAAATGCCTGGAATGGTTTTTTAATTTTCTCCATCAAACTCATCTATAAATTTTTGCGCAGCAGCAATTCTCTCTTTGCATAATTTATAGCTTTTCGAAGCCTGCTCAAGCATTGGTGCTAGCTCATCTAGCAATGCTGGATTGTCTTGCGCATCTTGAAGTTTTTCATTTATCTCTTCTAAAATCTGATAGTTCTTTGCAAACTTTTTACTTTGTGTTGCCATTAGTATTTACCTCTACTTGTATTTGTCCATCTGTATAGACTATTTCTAAATCTGTATATTTTTGTGCTTGTTTTTGACTAGTTAGATATTTGCCATCTTGAGACTTTGTAACACAAAAACCTCTTTTTAAAGTTGGCTCTATAGATACTGATAATATTTGCCTATATAGATATTCGCTTGATTGTGTATATTGTTTAGTTATATTTTTAGCAATATTTATTGAACTATTGTATGAGTTTTCAATATTATTTTTATACTGTTTTACTAAATTTTGTGAGTTTAACATTACGCTACTATATTGTGTATCAATAAGATTTTTATATAGCTTAATAACCCCTTTTGATATTGATAAACTACTTTTATATGTGTGTTCTATATTTTGATTAGTTTGATATAGATAATGTTCTACATTAACTCTAAAGCTTCTATATAGACTGTCTAGTTGAGACTGATTTTGCTTTGCCAAATTTCTCGTTATCTTTACGATAGATTGATAGTTATATTTAGCATCTTGAGCATTATCAGTTATTGTATTTGCTATAAAATTTATTACTTTTGATGGAGTATCAAATCTTTTGGTGCAAATTTCATCAAGAACAGTACTATCTCTTTCATGCCCAATACCAACCATAACAGGGATATTACTATTACAAATACTCTCTGCTGGTAAAATATTATTAAACCAATCAAGATCCGCTTGAGAACCTCCTCCACGAATAAGTACTATAGCATCATACTTATCATCTTTTGTTTGAATTTTATCAAATGCTTGTGAAACACTTACAGCACATTCAGCACCCTGCATCTTTGCTTCATAAATATCAAAATTACATAAACCTAGTTTTTGTAGTTTATCTGCCTCTTCAAAAAAATCACCTTTACCTGCAGCTGTAATACTTGTGATAACCGCGATATTTGTAAAATCTTCCGGCATCTCAAGAGATTTATTCTTTTTAAGAATGCCTTTCTTTGTTAGAGCATCAAGTATCTCAATTTTACGAGCTTGTCGATCCCCAAGAGTAAATGCTGGATCAATATCTATAACATTCAAACTAAGGCCAAAACTGACATGGTAATTAACAGCTACTTTTAGCAAAACTTTCATATCTGACTTTAAATTTTCGCCAGTTGCCATGCTAAATTTATTATGGATATAGTCAGCTTTATTAGCCCAGCAATTACATCTAATCTTTGCTACAGGGTATTTACTAACACCATCATGCTCAATAAGCTCACCATAATAATGTCGACCTGATTTTCGCCATTCAGAAAGCTCTGCAACTACCCAAAAGCCATCATATCCAAAACTCATCTCAATTGTGCTTTTAATGAGTTCTAAGAATTCACTTAACCTTAGGGATTCCTGCATCACTTTACTTATATACGTAAAATTAAAGTTTTTAAATTTTTACACTTCTAAAGAAAATATACAAGGCTTACAAAAGTAAAAAAGATACTAGCTCTTAATAATTTCAAAAATATCTATACTATTCTTATTTGCTACTGCAATAAAATCATTATTTGAACTAAATAAAAGTTGTTTGGCTTTGTCTTTTAAAGATAGAATCTCTGTGAAAACAATTTGATCCAAAATTTGAGCTTCTGCATCACTAACTATAGCTGTAAGATTATCTTTATAAATCACATTTTCTACAGCTCCATCAACTCCTCTTTGTAAAAGAAGCTCATCTTCTATTAGGTTTTTGTTGATATCAATAGCTCTTATATCAAAACTATGTTGATATGCTACGAGAAACATATCTTTTTCATTATAAGCTAATATTTTATATGGCTCTAACTCTAAATTTACTGTTGATGTAAGCCTTACACTACTTGTATTAAGCATATATAACTTTAAACTACCATTATTTATACCAGAATCACCTTTTTTCAAAGCAACTATTAATCTTAAAGTTTTTTTATCACTATCTTTTTTAACACCAAAATCTTTAATAGTATTTGCTGGAAATTCTAGAAGTTTTACTGAATTAAATATCTCACTATTTGAAGCTATATCATATTTATACAACTCTTCTTTACTTCTGATATAGATATAATCCCCAGCATCTTCACTATATAATTTAAATGCTATCGGTTTATATCCTAATGATTGTTGCTCAACTTTTTGTAAGGAACCATCTCTCTGTATAGAAAAAATAATTAAAGAGCCATTATTACTCTCTTCCTTATAAGTGAGCACATAAAGTCTACTATTAGACTCTTTCACATCAATTATATTTTGAGAAATAGTTTCTGTTCCTATTTTTGCTTTAACCTTATTGGAGATAGTTGACACACTATACGCAGAAGCTTTATGCTTAGAAAATAGATATAAATTACTACCATTTGGCGACATTAAAACTTTTATTATTTTAATACCAACACTAAGCTCACTATCAAAACAATTAGTAAATATGCTACTACTAGCTACTGATAAGCTTAACTTTACAGCACTCATACAATACTGTGTCCCTTGCCTAAATATTGAATATAATATCGAACTATTTTTTTCAGCAAATGCAATATTTTGTACATTAGATTCTTTAACTGTCGTTATATATCCAGTTTGCGCTTTATGGTTATCTTTTTCTGCCTTGATAAATAATGCTTGAACGTTTAAATAAAAAAATAAGCTAAGAAATATGCCAAAGAATATTTTTCTCATAAAACATCACTATTATTATGAACTTTTATATTTAGACTATATCACATAGAAAATAAGAATTTTTTATTAATTTCATAAAACATATATAAGTTTAATAATTATTTACTTATATAATAGATTACTATCGAACTTTGCTTATCTTTGAAGATAATAGCCGCCAACCTTTTTATAAAAAAGTAGTGCAAATAAGGAAAGTAGTATACACATAATACATATCGCAGTTGGCTCTAGCCAAAGAAAACTAGTTTTACGTAGATAAAAAATATATACAACGAGTCATGCACCGTATTTAACTCTTATATTTTTCATTCCATCACGAATAATCTCTAGCAATTGTTTTTTATATGGAGAATTTATGTTTACTAAAATATAATGAGGCTCTACTAGATAATCTATTTCAAACCCCTCTATTTTTCTAATTTTCTGATTATTAGCTAAAGCTTCATAATGATACTCAGGCATAAGTCCAACAACATTATCATTCTGTAAAACTTCTACTTTTTGCGCTTCAGTATTTGTAATATAAACAACTTTATTTCTATTTAACTTGTAATGACTATTATCAGACACAGCCCTAAATTCTTTAATAGTAAAATCATAATGATGGAGAACAAGCTCTGTATCTAAAAGATTGTCTAAAGAATTATCAAGCTTATCTGCTAAATCTTTATTACAGTAAAAATATGCTGGAATAATTTTCTCATCAACATTATAACAAATCAACCAATTATCTAAATCAATATATTTAAGATATCGCTCAAAGATATGGACTACACTATATGTCTCTAAATTATACTTTTTCTCTCTAATACTATCTGATTTATATGTATCAAGATAAACATTAAACTTATCATTAGACAAACTCTGTATCTTTGATAAACCTCTACTTATCAATAAACTTAAAAATAATGGAGGTCCTAAGACTTTTATAGATTCACGATATTCAAAGCCATTATCTTTAACCCTATTTATAGCACTTTCTAATCCTTTTAAATGACTATTACAAGAATGGTAAAACTTTAGGCCTAGCTCAGTTGGCAAAATACGATTATTTTCATTCTTTAACAGTTTTATATTTACTTTTTTTTCTAATATTTCAAGTTTTGACTTAATTGTGTTAATTTGAACATTGTAGAAATTTTTAACACCCGAATATGATCCCAGCTCAACTATTTTTGCAAAATATCTAGTCGCCTCAATAATATCTTTATTTATCATTAGAATACTTCACTCCCAACTATAGCTTAACTATCATATCTTTATTATTTTTATAATAACCACCTTTCTTAAAATATGTAAACACGCCGATTAATCCAAAGCATCCACATACAATACCTACTAATGCAGGACCCAAAAAGTTATATTCTGTCATCGTAATAATTGTTGTACTAACTAAAGGAGCTACGCCACCGACCATTGCAAATGCAAGGTTATAGCTGATACCAACACCAGAAAGCCTTACATCAGTTGGGAAGAGATCACATAGCAAAAACACAAATGTGGCTGCAACTAAAGCATAACAAAGCATAATTGCAATAGATCCTGTCATAATAGCAAACGGTGTAGCTACACTACTCATAAAGTAGAATATAGGCAATACACAAACCACTATAAGAGCTGCGCCAGTAATAAACATTTTAGCAATACCAATTTTGTCTGATAAAAAACCATAGATAAAAGTAAAACAAGTAAGTGTCAAAACACTTGGTGTCAAAAGTAAAGAAATTTGTCCTGAATTATAATTTGGCAATATATTCTCAACAAACTTATGGATATATAGTGTGAGCATAACCCCACCAAATGCCACAATAACTACCATGCAAATCCCTGCAAATAAATTTGGTCCATAAGTTGATATTAAAGAACCAAAAGAATGTCTTTTTTGTTGATCAATATTTTCAAATTCTGGTGTTTCATGAAGATTTCTTCTAACTGCATAGCCTAATAGCCCAAGTAACCCTCCAATAAGAAAACCTGCTCTCCAAGCATATTCACCAAAGAAATATTCTAATGCAAAACCAACAAAGTCAGAAAATAAGAAGCCACAAGTTACAAAAGTAAATAATATTGCCGTAGCAAAACCAATTTTACCTTTAACAGATTCATATACAATTACATAAGCGCCTGGAAGTTCACCGCCAAGAGCAATACCTTGCATTACTCTCAATACCACAAATGCAAAACTTGCAAATAATCCCCATTGAGCGTATCCAGGCATTAAACCCATACATATAGAACAAGTTCCCATGAGTAAAATTGTAAATAATAATAATCTTCTTCGTCCTATTAAATCTCCCACTATCCCAAGAACAGTCCCTGCAAAAGGTCTAACCAAATATGCTATAGAGAAGATCAAAACCGTTAAGAATGCTTTAATTGTTGGATTTGAAATTTGCGCAAAAAATGTTGCCGATATTTCTTTTGAAAAAATTATATATAATACAAAATCATAAAACTCTAATACAGCTCCAATTCCAGCGAGAAATATTACATTTCGACTACTTTTATCGTACATAATTATTACAATCCTCTTATTTTAATGTAATTTATTTTTACTGCAAATAGCTACATATTTAGGAGTTGTAACTAGCATGTAAAACACTACGCTCAAGATAGCCTTTATATAATAATCCTGTACAAAAATTAGTAAACCCATAAATACAGGAAATGGTAAAGAGTAAATTAAAGCTTTAACAAAACCCTCTTTTTGACAAGCTCTTATGAAAAAGATCAAAATTAAAATTAGAAGAATCAGCATAATAAGCATATATATGTTGAATCTTAAAGTCGCTAATATCATAGCTAGGACTACAAATACTATACAGCCATATATTCTTGTCTTTTGAAATATAGCTCCCATACTAATTGGAGCAGCCATATACCCAATAATATTAAAACCCGTCACTATAAGCATAAGCGTTGACCAATTATCTGCAAATATTAAAAACGATAGTGTTAATAAAAAATTAGCAATTAATGAGCGACGAGAAAAATTAAATTCCTCATTTATTTTAGTAAAATACTTTGGAGCTTGACCTTCTTCTGCTAGGCCATACAACATCCTTGAAGAAGATCCTAAATATGCAAACCCTGCACCAGATGGGCTTACAACACTATTTATAATTAATAGAATAACTATATAGTTTAATCCCAATATTGCTGCTAACTGTAATAATGGAGATTCAAAATTAAGACTTCTCCAACCACCTGCTTCCACAAGATACTGATGAGGAAGCGCTTGCATAAAGGCATACTGTAATCCCATATAAACTAGCAGAACCACTAACACAGAGATAACTATAGCTAAAGGAATGTTTCTTTTAGGATTTTCTATTTCACTCGCGTATGATGCTATTGTTTGAAAACCATTAAATGTATATACAAGTCCACCTGCAACAATTGCTATAAAAGTATCTTTAAAGTGAAAAACATTTCCTGGAATATTTTTTGTTACAAAATTAGAAGTACTTGAATCAAAGAAGCTCACATATAAAAAAATAAATATAATTATGCTTGGGACTATTATCTTAAATAATGTAACTCCATTATTGATTCTAGTTAGCCATTTTACTCCATAAGAGTTTATCAAAAGATATATAACTAAAACTATAGCTGATAGTGCTATACCCCAATGCGTTAGTTTATGCTCATGCATAATCCAAGACATTGATTTTATACCTGCTAAATATTGCACTGTAGCTAAAGCTTCACTCGTAACAAATACAACAATACCAAACCAGTTAGCAAATGCAAAAGGAATAGCAAAAATATTATTATGAGAAATACTACTAATTCTAGTTGTCGCCCCTCTAACAGGATATTTAACCACTACTTTACTATAACAGAACCCTGTTGCTATAACGATTATAGCTGTAAAAATCCAAGCCAAAAATGACCAATTACCCGCATAGTTGGCAGTAAGCTGTGCACTAAACAAATAACCTGAGCCTATCATCGTTGTTACACTCAGTAATATCGCGCCAAATAAACTTATTTTTGAAAGATTGTGAGAAGACATTTACTTAAATATCCACAAATAAAAAAAACATACTTCTCATAATACTTCTTTTATTATGAAATAAAAAGAAAATAGTAGCAGTTATTCTAACAAACTAACTATCTCAAGATGTTGCATTTGAGTTTCTAAAAACATCTCCCCAACAGCTCTAAACTTCAATGGGATATCTGTCACATAAAACTTATACTCAGATGGTAAATTTTTTTTATTTAATAATTCTTTTTTAATAAGTAATTTTTTTAATATTTGACTAGCTTGTAACGATGGATCTATAAGCTTAACATCCAAAACTTTTGCAACACTATCTTTAATAATTGGGTAATGAGTACAACCTAATATTAGAGCATCAATATTTTTATCTATAAAATAATCAAGATACTCTTTTGCAACTAGCTCAACAATTTGCCCTTTTATAAAACCTTCTTCAATCATTGATACAAATAAACCACAAGAGTTACTATATACAGTAGCTCTAGGATTCTTTTCAGTTATTTGTATAGCATAAGCATTACTATTTATAGTAGCTGGAGTTGCAACTACCCCAACAGTGTTTAGTTCACTAACCAAACTCACACCTGCACTTATCACATCAATAACAGGTATATTTTGAGCTATTTCTTGAACAATATCCTTTGCAATAGCTGAAATTGTATTACAAGCTATAATTATAGCTTTAACATCTTGATCTATTAGAAATTTAGCTGTTTGAGCTGCAAATTTTTGAATAGTTTGCTTAGACTTTGTACCATAAGGAATCCTTGCAATATCGCCAAAGTAGATAATATCTTCATTAGGTAATAACTCCATCAGATTTTTAACAACTGTTAAGCCACCAATACCAGAATCAAAAACACCTATAGGTCTATCAGTTAGCATTATCTTTTTTCTAATTTTCTAATAATTTTTTTACGTGAACGAGTAGGAATTTTTTCTAAGTATTCTTCTTTAGCCTTTATAAATGGAATTAGATTATCTAGCGAAAGTACTGCTTGATTTGCATCATCCGCTATGAAGTTTTCACTTAACTGTGCATCTTCATTTGCAAAGATAACAACAGTAACAACAGGAATCCCTTTTATATATATTTTTTGATTATATAAATATGTCTGTAGGACTTTTTTCTGAGCAAATGTCTGTCTAATTGGATTCTTTATAGTCTTTGCATATACTTTATTATTTTGAGAAGTCTTTGAAACATTCCATCTTTCAGCCATATTTTCAACCTGAATATAGCCTCGATTATTTTTAACCTCAACAATATATATACCCTTTCGTGACATAGCAATAAAATCTATTTCTCTATTACCTACTGTTGACTTTTCATCAGGTAATATAACTCTATTAAAAAGCACAAAATTATTGTCTAGTTTTTTTAGCTCATCAAGAACAGTTGTTTCACCCTCTGCACCAGAAATAATAATATCTACAGGATTGTCATCTTTTGTGATTAAAAAGAAAAACACAAATAATATAAACGCCAAAGTAAGAGCTATCTCTAACGATTGTGTAACAAATTCGACATTCCCAAGGTATAAGTCAACACCGACTATCAACCCACATAATATAATTGATGAATATAAACTCTTCTTTGCTCTAATTAGGTAGTTTCGTAACCTAGCCCAAGTAAAACGTAAAAAAAGTCTATCCTTTTTTAACTTACTTTCTATTGCCATCTTTTACTATACTTCTTTTAAAAATCTAAAATATTATAAATTAATAAACTTCTGCTTGACTTCGGTTATCTTATCTCTGATTTGCGTAGCTTTTTCAAACTCTAACTCTTTTGCATAAGCTCGCATACGCTTCTCTAGAGCTTTAATTACTTTACTAGCTTCAGTCATACCTAGTATAGCTGAAACATCAACATCATCAACCTTTAGTCGTGAATTATTTTTATATGCTCTCTTTTGCATCTCTGGAGAACTATCAAGCATATCATCAATATTTTTAATAATTGTCTTCGGAGTAATACCATTTTTTTTATTATGTTCATCTTGTAATTTACGACGACGAAGAGTTTCATCCATAGCTTTTTTCATAGACTTTGTTACTACATCTGCATACAAAATTGCTCGGCCATTTTGGTTTCTTGCTACCCTACCAATTGTTTGGATAAGAGATTTTTCAGAGCGAAGAAACCCTTCTTTATCTGCATCAAAGATAAGTAGCACCCCAACTTCTGGCATATCTAGACCTTCTCTTAAAAGGTTAATACCTACAAGCACATCAAATACTCCATGACGCAAATCATGAATAATTTGTACCCTCTCAACAGTATCAATATCTGAATGAAGATATCTAACATTGACACCATGCTCTGATAAATACTCTGTGAGATTTTCCGCCATTTTTTTTGTTAAAGTTGTAATTAAGATTCTTTCTTCTTTTGCAATCGCTTTGTTTATCTCTGAAAGAGCATCTTCAACTTGGATAGCTACTGGACGTACTTCTACTTCTGGATCTAATAAACCTGTTGGACGGATAATCTGCTCAACTGTATTTTGAGATTTATCTAATTCATAATTTGCTGGTGTTGCCGACACATAAATGGTTTGTGGCAGAAGTTTTTCAAACTCATCAAATTTTAGAGGTCGATTGTCCAATGCTGACGGTAATCTAAAACCATAATTTACAAGATTAGATTTTCTTGACAAATCTCCCTTATACATCCCCCCAAACTGCGGTAGCGTCACATGAGACTCATCTACTATTACCAAAGCATCTTCTGGCAGATAATCAATAAGTGTTGGTGGTGGATCGCCAGGGTTACGACCTGATAGTAGTCTTGAATAATTCTCAATACCCGTACAGTAACCAAGCTCTTGAATCATCTCAATATCATATTTTGTGCGTTGCTCAATCCTCTGAGCCTCAAGAAGCTTACCCTCTTCTTCAAAATATTTGATCCTTTCCTTGAGCTCTATTTTGATATCTTCGATTATCTGCTCTTTTCGTTCTTTAGAAGCTACATAGTGAGTACTTGGAAAAATTGTCGCTCTATGGATAGATTTTATTTTTTTAGAAGTAAGTGAATCTATAATACTAATAGCTTCTATTTCATCATCAAAAAACTCAACTCGAATAGCATCAGCTTCAGAATCAGCTGGAAATATATCTAGTATTTCACCTCGAACACGAAAATTACCACGACTAAAATCCATATCATTTCGGGAGTACTGCATTTCAACCAATTTAGTTTGCGCTTTTTTAAACCCTAATTCCTCACCTACTTTTAAATGTAAAAGCATTTGCATATATTGTTCAGGATCACCTAGACCATAGATAGCAGAAACTGTCGCAACTATTATTACATCATTTCTTTCTAATATGGCTTTTGTAGCTGATAGTCGCATTTGTTCAATATGTTCATTTACTGATGAATCTTTCTCAATATAAGTATCTGATGCAGCAACATAAGCTTCTGGCTGATAATAATCATAATATGACACAAAATACTCAACTGCATTATCTGGAAAATATTGTTTAAACTCTGAATATAGTTGTGCTGCTAAAGTTTTGTTATGTGCGACAATCAAACATGGTTTTTGTGTTTGTTGAATCACATTTGCCATAGTATAAGTTTTACCAGAGCCTGTAACTCCTAATAAAACCTGGTGTTGTAAGCCATTATTCACACCTTCGACAAGTGATTTAATAGCCTCAGGCTGATCTCCGCTTGGACTATATTTTGTTATAAGGTTAAATTTATCCATCTAAAACAGATACTCCTCTAACTCATACAACAAAGCTTGTTGCTCTTCCGTTAAATCTCTATTCATGCGTACATCTTGCATTTCTTGATAAATATCTTCAAGAGTCTTACGAGTTTTACCTCTATGATCGACTAGTAGTTCATCTACATCTAAGCTAACCACTCTATTCAAATATTCTTGAAATTCGATTTGTGCTTTTTCAGGTAGTTTTGAAAAATCTAATCTACCTAGTATTCTAACTGCTCTATCATAATAATCTCTTGGTAATTGATTTAGCATCTGAGATTTTTGATGTGTTTGTAAACTATGGAACTTATCACAACCTCGTTCATCTGCACTAGTCATAAAACCACTTTGATAAATAGCAGCATCTGTATCTATATTTTTAATTTCTGGATATTTATATTCCAAAACAAAATCAACAAAGTTAGCAAAAATTTCTGGATTATTTTTTATAAACTCTTTATTTGCCTTTATCAGCTCTAACCTATCTTGAGGTAACCTACCAACAAAACGAGTTTTAGCAGGTAAAATAAGCGGAATATCACCCCACTTCTTATTTACAGTCAAGCGCCAATGCTCTGCTTCTAAACCACCAAACTCTTCTATAAACTCACTAAAAAGATAACTATCTAAGCGTAAGAATATCTCTTGGTTCTTATAATGCCTATGTTGACCAAGATCTAAAATTGCTGACATAAAATTATTTTTAAATCCAAAAATACCACTTACAGCTATAGCTTGTTTATATTTTACATCTGCAATTTCTAAGCCAACATCTAGCTGAGCTAGAGTATTTTCATCATTCTGCTTATTAAACTTATCTAATAAAAACTGCCACATTTTAGGGTTAGTAGATTTCAATCTTTTTGCTAACTCAACTGTTACAATTACATCTGTAATTGCATCATGAGCTCTACCACCACTATATAAGTTATTTTCAGTATTTAGATTTTCTAATTTTAGAGATGTTTTTTCTTGTCCTTCTTCATTTGCTACTTTTGGCCATTTGAGAGCCTCATTACAAAATAGATGATAACAGGTAACTATTGGAAATAAATCAGCTCTTGAACAACCATTTTTAAACTGATGGCTATATGGAGGTAGCATATTTTTATAAAAAGCAAATCTCAAAAACTCATCATCAAAGCCAAGAGTATTATATCCAATACTTATAGTTCCTGGTGTATTAATTATCTTATGAATTTTTCGGATAGCTTGATATTCTGATACACCTGTATTTGCCTGAGCAATAGAAATATGATGCGTAATAGTTGCCATTGGCGATGGTGTGGTATCAGGATTTAATTTCACAAAAAAATTAAACCTTTCAATCTCATTAAAATCCAAATCTGTACGAATTGCAGCAAACTGTAAAACTTGATCAAAAGAATTATTTATACCACTAGTTTCTAAGTCATAAAATAAAAAAGTCTGGTTTTGAAACATTTAAGAAATAAGCTCATATTTAATTAAATTATTAGCTTAGAATTTTAACACACCTTGAGAATGAATAATAATTTAGAATATAAGGAAACTAAGCAGGCTGTCTAGTTGCAGCAATTACAACTTCACGAATATTGATATTCTGAGGTTGGCTATACATAAACATAGCGGTACGAGCAATATCATCAGCTACTAATACACCACCCATAGACTCTTTCCAGCTTTCATAATCTGATTTAATTTGATCAGAAGTTGTATGGCTTAGAAGTTCTGTTTCAACAGCACCTGGACAAATTGTCATAATTCTTACATTATCATCAGCTACTTCTTCACGCACATTTTCACTCATTGAAGAAACCGCAAATTTTGTACCTACATAAGCAGCATGATTAGGGAATGATTTTTTACCCGCAATTGAGCTTATGTTAATGATCGTGCCATGCTTTCTAGCTTTCATATCAGCAAGTACTGCTTGCATACCGTTAAGTAGCGCTAGCACATTTACATCATACATTTTTTGCCATTCGATAGGATCTTGAGTATCAATCTGACCAAGAAGCATTAAACCTGCATTATTTACTAATAACTCAACTGGTCCATATTCTGCTTCCGCATCTTTTATAGCGCCTCTTAAAGCTTGTGCATCTGTCACATCAACTTTACGGATCATTGTATTCGGTAAATTTAATTCTTCAATTTTCTCTACTCTTCTACCTATTAGTAAAATTGAATGCCCAGCTTCTGAAAATCTTTTTGCAATTGCTGCACCAATTCCTGAACTTGCACCTGTAATTACAACTAATGATTTAGCCATCTTATTTCTCCTGTTTTAGTTAATTTATTTCACTGTGTTTTATTGATTGTAAATTCTACAGAAACTTATTAGACTGATAAATACCAATAATCATAAAACATTGTTATAAAATAATGAACAATATTCATTGGCGAGGAATTTATACTTTTATTCACGTAGCTGAGCAACAAAGCTTTACTCAAGCAGCTGATATCTTAGGTATGGCAAAGTCAAATCTTAGCCAAAGTATTAAAGATCTAGAAACTCATCTTAAAGTTCAACTTTTTTATAGAAGTACTAGACATGTCCGCCTTACTGAAATTGGACAAGAATATTACCAAAAATGTAAAAAGGCTCTTCATGATTTAGATATAGCGACTCAGCTTGCTACTCAAGAAAATAATGAAATAAACGGTACCATCAAAATCAACTGTGTTGGTGGAATACTTGGTGAAGATGTTATCGCACCAATATTACTCAAGTTTCAACAACTAAACCCTAAAGTAAACATTCATCTAGATTTCTCAAGCACTAGAGTCAATCTGTTAGAAAGCGATTATGACCTAGTAATTCGTATGGGCAACCTTCCTGATTCAAACCTTATAATTTCACCATTAAAAACTGTTTCTACTAAATATACAGCGAGTAACGATTTTATTAAAAAATATGGTCAAATAACAAACCCTAGACAGCTTGAGAAACTTCCTTTGATATATGGCAGTGTCAAACAATGGTCTCTTATTTCTAAAAAAGACAAATATACTCTTCATATTCACAATAATGGCACTCATGCAACTAATGGTAGAGTTATGAAACAAGCTGCTTTACTTGGATTGGGAGTTACTAGACTAGTCGATATATATGTAGAAGCAGATATTAAAAATGGCAACCTAATAGAAATATTACCGGAATATGCTGAAAAAACACAGCTCTCAATAGTATCGCTACCAGTTAAATATCAGCTTAAAAGAATCATCTCTCTTATAAAGTATCTGAAAGAAAATTTTGAGCAACAATATTTTGATATTACGAACTCAACGATTAAGTAACGCCCTATCATAACGAATTGTCAATCTATCAAAATTTTTCTTAATTTGCATCTGAGTATGCTTAACTAATTCCTTATAAAGGTCACTGTTATGTTTTTTTTGTTGAATAAATAAAGTTCTATAAGTTTTTAAATTAATTAAAAGCTCATCCATTAAGATCACAATTTTTTTGTACTCATAATATTTCTTGGTAGTCGAAAATTCATATTTTGCATTTGTCAATATTTCATTAAGTTTTATATTTCTCTCTACAAGAGAGATAATTTTACGGTTCCTAACACTTCTATCAACATCATTAACTATTTTTTTAAACTCCCCATAAATACTATACATTTCTTTATTAAAAAGACTCCTATTCTTTTGCCCTCTCGATAGAAATGTAATAACTACAATGCAAACTGTCCCGATAGCAACACATGTTACCCTTACGAAAAATAGCTCCGTATCCCAGCCTATAAATAATCCAAAGAACATTACTAAATAGATATGTATAAAAAACACACTTGTCGCATAATTTAAGAAAAGAGTATAGATCCATAATGCTAATGCAATACCACAAAGTGTCGCTACTAGTGTAAAATTATGTGGAATATAATCTTGTATAAACATTAAAACTACAGAGCCCAATGATGTTCCTAAAAGAGAAAATATTATAATAGCCTTAGCTCTTGTAATCACAACACTTGTACTAGTACTAGCTGCAACACTAACTACTGCTATTACAACCCAATATATTCTATCTCTAAAGCTCTCATCACCACTAAAACTAAAAAGCACATAACAAAGTATCAATCCTAATGTAGATGCTATTAAGACTCTAAAAGCAAGTAGAGTTGTATCAGGCAGCTTATCAATAAATCTCTCTTTAAATAAGATCATAATAAGCCTCACGAATATTTTCTAAACTAATCATCATATCATCAAGAAGCAATATGCTATCAAATAACAATCCTCTCTTTTGACTATCATGTTGATATTTTTGAATATGGTTTATTTCCAATTTATATTTTAAATGACTAAGCTCTTGTTCTTTTTTCTCAAACCTTTCCGAATCTTTTTGAATATATAACATCAAAAATAATGTCTCTTTATAGATCTTTTCTAAATCTTGCGATAACTCTTGTACTTCATTAGCATCTTTAAACCCCAAACTAAGATAGTTCAAATTTAGTTTTTTGTATATCAAAAGAAATCTTGCTGACAATCGATTAAATACTACAAAATTATGACTCAAATATCTCCAATCTTCATGATTGTTCGTTTTCAAAAACATCAGCCCATGACTCTTAAAAGAATTTATATTTTGATGCTTCATATTACTAACCTCTAGAACATCTGTTTGACTAAATCTTCTATATCGAGCTTTTTCAAATGTATCTATATAGGTTCTAACAAAAAGTTTGATAAATTCATTTGTAACTTTTTTAATATCTTGTTCATTCATAATTTTATAACTACGAATTAATATCAAATAAAAAGCTAATCCTATAAGTATAGCCGTAAATGTAAAATCTAAATGATTAGACTTAGCAAGTGGATAACGAATGAATGCTATACATGTAATTACAACTACCATTACGGGAAATACTGCAAAGGCTTCACCAAACCGTCTTGTCCAAAAAGCCACAAAAACCACAAAAACTATCAGCATAAAATCTGTCTGAAACATAGAGTGAACATACGGAGAAATATTAACGACAACTATTGCTGTAATCATATACAGTACAAAGGCTACACGCTTAGCAGGAATACTCCCCATTAGAATACTTCCAGCAAGATTTGCTATAAATAAAATACTTATAATAATCAGATTTTTATCAATCTGAAAGTATGATGTAACACCAAGAAACACAAACAGAATAACTGCTGATTTTATAGCCCCATCTTGAAATACTTTTATAGGATCTTGGTCTATATATTTATGGTAGATCTCTCTTAATTTCAACACAAAAGGCCACAACGCGGAACATTAAAAACATATAGCAAATTATATGGTAAAAATTACTTAATTAATATCATTTCAGTAGTTATTTTCACAATAAAATATAGTAAAATTTAATAGCTAAAAATAATATAAAACTATTTTCTTGTTATGATTTATAATGAAACTTATGATGTAATAGTTATTGGTGGTGGTCATGCTGGCGTTGAAGCAGCTGCTGCATCTGCACGAATTGGTGCAAAAACACTACTATTAACACACAACATCGACACAATTGGACAAATGTCTTGCAACCCTGCTATTGGTGGAATTGGTAAAGGACATCTTGTCAAAGAAATTGATGCTATGGGTGGTATCATGGCAAAGGCTATTGATATGGCTGGCATTCAATTTAGAATTCTTAACTCTCGTAAGGGCCCTGCTGTGCGAGCTACAAGAGCACAAGCTGATAGGGTACTCTATAAAAAAGCCATAAACACCTTACTAAATAACCAAGAAAATTTAGAAATCTTTCAAGACTCTGTTGATGATCTAGTTGTTGAAAATGATACTGTTTGTGGTGCTGTCACAAAAACTGGCATCACATTTAAAGCTAAAAAAGTTATTCTTACAGTTGGTACATTTTTAGGTGGTAAAATTCATATAGGTAAAGTCTCACAGTCAGGCGGCAGAGCTGGAGACCAACCATCAAATGCACTAGCAGCTCGCCTAAGAGCATTACCATTTAGAGTTGATAGACTAAAAACAGGCACACCTCCGCGCATAGACTGTCGTAGTGTTGATTTTAATGCTATGGATGTTCAGCATGGTGATACACCAGCACCTTACTTTTCATTTTTTTCGAAAGGTAAGATTGAACACCCGAGACAGATACCTTGTTATATCACGTATACAAACCCCAAGACTCATGAAATTATCACAAACAATCTTGACAAATCTGCGATGT
Source organism: Candidatus Francisella endociliophora (assembly GCF_000764555.1). Taxonomy (NCBI): domain Bacteria; kingdom Pseudomonadati; phylum Pseudomonadota; class Gammaproteobacteria; order Thiotrichales; family Francisellaceae; genus Francisella; species Candidatus Francisella endociliophora. The sequence continues at coordinate 503,278 of NZ_CP009574.1, forward strand.
ATAGTGGTCTTATCGAGGGAATTGGACCAAGATATTGCCCTTCTATTGAGGATAAAATTGTAAGATTTGCGGATAAAGATAGACATCAGATATTTGTTGAGCCTGAGGGTCTAAATAGTATTGAACTATACCCAAACGGCTTATCAACCAGCCTACCATTTGAAGTACAGTGGGATTATATTCGCTCAATCAAAGGATTTGAGAATGCCTTTATTATGCGCCCTGGATATGCGATTGAGTATGATTTTTTTGATCCAAGAGATCTTAGGCCTACTTTAGAGACAAAATATATCAAGAACCTATATTTTGCAGGACAAATCAACGGTACTACAGGGTATGAAGAAGCAGGAGCTCAAGGTCTCGTTGCTGGTATCAATGCTGCTATCAGCTTAGATAATGATAAGTCTTGGTACCCTACTCGTGCAAATAGTTACATGGGTGTGCTTATTGATGATCTTATTACCAAGGGTACAAAAGAGCCATATAGAATGTTTACATCTCGAGCTGAATATAGACTAATTCTTCGTGAAGATAATGCTGATTTACGCTTATCAGACGCAGCTTGTGAATTAGGTTTATTAAATAAAGAAGATGAGCAATATTTCACTAATAAAAAGAGCTCCATTAATGAAAATATTGAGACTATGAAAAGCACTTGGATAGGTCCTCAAACTCAAAAAGCCCGTGACTTAGAAAAATTCCTAGACAAAAAAATGACTCGTGAAAGTACTCTTTTTGATTTACTTAAGCGACCTGAGCTAGACTATAAAAAACTACAGGAAATACCAGGTCTAAACTTAGACCTTACTGATGAAGCTGTTATTGAACAAATTGAAATATCCGCAAAATACTCTGGTTATATTGAACGACAGAATAAAGATATTGCAAAGTCAGCTACTTTAGAGCAAAAACAAATACCAACAGATTTTAACTATAGCCAAGTTAAAGGTTTGTCCAACGAAGTTCTACAAAAGTTAACTGAACAAAAACCTACAACTTTAGGTGAAGCATCGCGTATACCAGGTGTAACTCCTGCTGCGATATCGCTGTTGACCATTTACATGAAGAAAACGGGTTTTCTAAAATAAAGGAGTAAGATATGCAACGAAATTTTATCAAAATAATCATACTAACTTGTTTAGCACTTACTCTTTTTTCTTGTGCAACGAGACAGAAATATATTGATCAGCAAAAAGCATGGATTGGTAAAAATATTCAAGGTTATATTGAAGAGTTTGGTATGCCTGAAAATGTTATCCAAGTATCTCCAGATCCTGAAATTGAAACTTATGTATACGTCCGCACTGCTGTTAACCCTAATACTCCTGCACTTGCTGGCAATCCGATGAACAGTTTGATCATGGCAAATAGAAATCCTCGCTTTGTTCAATTCGGAGCTTTAAAATGCACTACTTGGGTATCTATAAACAAAAATACAAAAATTATTAAAAATATCACATTCCGTGGTAACTACTGCGCAACTAGAAACTAAACTGGAAAAATAATGACTATAAAACAAACATCAACTCCTTTAGTTACAGGCCTTGTATCAGCAGCTATATGCTTTAGCTTTGGATTTTTCACAAATGTCTTTAAGTATAATGGGCTTGAGTTCTTTTACGCTTATATCGCATTTTTAATTTTACTTTGCTACCCAATGAACTTAGTAGCGATATATTTCCAAAAAACCTTTCCTACCTTAAACACTCACAATAAGTTAATTAGACAACTTACAGGTAGCGCAAAATTTAGGCCAATGAGTATATTACTTACACTAACTATGGTCGTCTTAGTAGCTCTAGTGATGTTTAATGTATCAACCTACGTGTTAGATTTTTTTGACAATATTCCCGCTATAGATAGATTAAGTGATTCAAGCCTAAGATTTAGTGATAATCTTCCTATTTATATTTCATTACTTGCGGTATTTATAGTTATTTTGCTAATGTTTACTCTAGCTAGTAACAAAAAGCTAAACTTAAATGAAACACTCAAGGTAGCTGCTCATATATCACTATATTTAGTGGCAGTATTAATGCTAATGGTTATCTATTCACCTCAAGGTATAGTTGGTATTAAAGATTTTATTCTAGGTTTAAATTATCAAAAAATAGAACAAATACGTAACATGTTAGGTTTAGCAATGATATATGCTATCCTAAGCAACTTTATCTCAATTGCTTTTTATAAAAACATTATCAACATTGACGATGAAGATTACAATAATCTAAAACTTGGTGCGTTTAAAAGTATCTTTTACAATATAATTTTTTCACTTTTTATATGCATAACGATATATGCTACTTTAGGAAACTATAGAAGCTTCCTACAGCCAACAGATTCTATACAGATAACAACTGTCTTTAAAATTATTAAATATAATTTCCCAACCTACTACCTATTGCTTGAGATAATATTTATCACATTAAATTTAGTAGTCTTCGTAGCAGCTCTTAAATATATCTTTGAAATTGGCTCCAAACTATATACAAGACTACTGTTATTACTTATTCCATTTATAATAGCTATAGTGTTTATTAAAGCAAATATTGCATATATAGACTTCTCAAAAATGCTTGGACTACACTTAGTAATAATCTTCTTATTTTTATTTGATGTCTTTGTCGTCGGCTGGATATATGATGCACAAAAAGCTAGTTATGAAATGCTAAAAAGTAATGGAACAAAGCTTTCTCCAGTATTCAATATTACATTAAGAATTGCCATTCCATTTATTTGCATATTTGTAACTATAGGATACGTTTTTCTACCGATGTCTTTAATGTGGCAAGCCATAGCAGCTATAGCTTGTGTTATAGCTTATATTATTAAAGGTAGTATTTTTAGCAACACTCTTAACAAAAGAAGGTTTTAAAATGTTCTTCAACAAAAAAAATAATCAAGATGAATTAAAAAAAGCAGCTGCAATTGAGGCTGCAAAGCATATTACTTCGGAAATCACACTAGGTGTTGGTACAGGTAGTACGGTAGCTTTTTTAATTGAAGAGTTAGTGAATTATAAAGATAAGATCAAACAAGTAGTCTCCAGCTCAGAGGACTCTACTAAAAAATTAAAATCTCTAGGCTTTGATGTAGTAGATCTTAACTATGCTGGAGAAATTGACCTTTATATCGATGGTGCTGATGAGTGTAATAATCATAAAGAACTTATTAAAGGTGGCGGTGCAGCTCTTACTCGTGAGAAAATATGTGTAGCTGCAGCTAAGAAATTTATTTGTATAATTGATGAATCTAAAAAAGTTAATATTCTTGGTAACTTTCCTCTACCTGTAGAGGTTATTCCAATGGCTAGAAGTTATGTAGCTCGTGAAATAGTCAAGCTCGGGGGACAGCCAGTATATAGAGAACAAACAATCACTGATAATGGTAATGTAATCTTAGATGTACATAATTTAAAAATTGATAACCCTCTCAAACTAGAAACACAACTAAATCAAATCACAGGTGTTGTAACTAATGGTATTTTTGCCTTAAAACCTGCTGATGTAGTAATTATGGCTAAAAATGATAGTGAGATTGAGACTATCTAAATGCAGACCCCCTTTCCAAAAAACAACATTAAATACCAACTTCTTGATGAATCACATTTTAAAGAAGTTTCTAACCTTTTTGCCGATAGCTTTATAAATTAAGAACTACTTATTAAAAATAGTGGCGTACTATATGAGAACTATATTCTTGCTACTAGAGTTCGTACTCAACATGCTATCGAAAATAAAATGTCTGCTGTCGCAATATGTCAAGATACTCAAAAAGTAGCTGGATTTTGTATAAATTTAGACCCCTATTCAAGCTCACAAGTTGATAGAAGCTCGTATGCTGACAAAGACCCTGCTTTTAAGCTTATTAATCGAATACTTACCGAACTTTATAAAGATGTTAAGCTTATAGAAAAAGCTGGCGTAAACTTTTCTATTTATGCTCTAGCTGTTGCTGAAGATTTTCAGAATCTAGGAATTGCTACAACACTTATCAAACTAAGCGAGCAAATAGCATTAGATAATAATTTTTCGAAAATTTTTATAGATGCTACAAGTCTTGGTACTTATAAAATAGCCCGAAAATTAAATTATAAACAGTTAGCTCAAATTAATTATCAAGATTTCAATTATGAAGGTAGAAAACCTTTTAAGAATATCACAAACCATATTGGACCTACTGTCTTTAACAAGCAAATATAATAACTATTTACGCCTTATAAACTTAAATAATAAAGGCATTAATGCTAAGACTCCCAAAACACTTAAAGCCAAGATAAACTTACTATCTATAAAATTATTCATATTGCCCACTAGTATAGATTGCTTAGCATGTACCCCAAACCAAACATAGATAAAGGTCACAGGGATAATTCCTATTAATGTTGTAAAAAAGAAAATGCTATTTTTAACTTTTAAAATACCAGCTAAGATATTTGGTACAAAAAATGGTATTGGCAAAAGCCTCGAAACAAATAATATAGCAATAGGATAATTCTCAACTAATGATTTAAATTTTGAAACAATTTTGTATTTTGGATTATTAGATACCTCACCCCAATTATACTTTATAAGTATAAAGGTAAACATAGCCCCTATAGTCGCTGAAAATAAGCAAACTATAAACCCTAACCACAGCCCAAATAAAAGCCCTGCTAATATCTTTAAAAAAGGCTTTACAGGGACAGAAAAAAATACAGTTAAAATATAAGCAATCCCATAACAAAAACTAGCTATAACAATATGATTATCAACATAATAATCAATCTGATTATATGCTAATTGTAGTTTTTGAAGGTTAAAATATTTATAACCATTGAGGATTAAAAATAAAAAAATCCCAAAACTCATAAAGAATATTAAAAATAGTCTTTTAAGGAGTAAGGGATTTGATTTTCTCACTTAAATTTTGAGAAAGCTAGCTTAGATATAATTAAGCTAATGCAGCTTTTGCTTTTTCTACAACAGCAGCAAAAGCATCTTTGTTGTATACAGCCAACTCAGCTAATGCTTTTCTATCTAGCTCAACACCAGCTTTGTTTAAGCCATTAATTAATTGGCTATAGCTAATATCATGTTGTCTAGCTGCAGCATTGATACGAACGATCCAAAGTGATCTGAATGTTCTTTTCTTAACTTTACGGTCTCTATAAGCATATTGACCTGCTTTAATTACTGCTTGTTTAGCTACTCTATATACTCTTGAACGAGCACCATAGTAACCTTTAGCTTGATTTAAAATCTTCTTATGACGTGCGCGTGCTGTTACGCCTCTTTTTACTCTTGACATTATTTAGTCTCCACTTTAAAAATTGATAAACAAACTTATGCGTAAGGCATTTGTTGAACTAGGCTAGCTTGATCAACTTTAGCTACTTGATTCATACCTCTTAAATGACGCTTTCTTTTAGTAGTCATCTTAGTGTTGATATGAGCACGGTTTGCACAACGGTGTTTGAAACCACCCTTACCAGTCTTTTTAAAGCGCTTAGCAGCACCACTCTTAGTTTTTAACTTAGGCATTTTTAAATACTCCGCATTGTATTAATTGTTATTATTTTAATTTACTACTTTTTCTTTGGTCCTAAAACCATAATCATTTGACGACCTTCCATTTTAGGTTGGTGTTCCACTACACCATAATCAGCAGCATCGTTTGCCATACGCTTAAGCATTTCCATACCTAATTCTTTGTGTGACATTTCTCTACCTCTGAATCTCAGTGTAACTTTTACTTTATCGCCTTTTTCAAGGAATTTTAGCAGGTTGCGTAGTTTTACCTGATAATCCCCTACATCAGTCACAGGTCTAAGCTTTACTTCTTTTACTTGTGTCTGTTTTTGGTTCTTTTTAGCTTGTGCTTTTTTCTTACCCTGTTCGAATAAGTATTTACCATAGTCCATCAAACGACAAACTGGTGGCTTAGCATTTGCTACCATTTCAACCAAATCAACATTAGCTCCTTCAGCCAATGCCAAAGCATCATTGATAGAAACTATTCCTATTTGTTCTCCATCAACTCCAACTAGACGCACCTCTTTAGCTTTAATTTGCTCATTAATTGGTGCTTTTTTATCCGCTTTAATAACTATTTTCCTCCACAGAAATTATTATTTTTTATTTTTAACTTGTTCTTTCAGATAAGAGCAAAAATCTTGTGTCGACATCTGTCCTAGATCTTCACCATTATGTTTTCTGATAGTAATAATCTTTTGTTCTTGCTCATTTTTACCCAGAATTACAAGGTATGGAAGTCGCAAAAGAGTATGCTCACGTATTTTAAACCCAATCTTTTCATTTCTCAAGTCTAATTTAACTCTTATACCACTTTTTTCAAGCTCTTCGGCAACTTCTTGACAATATTCATCTTGATGATTACTAATACCCATCACAGCAACCTGAGTAGGAGTTAGCCAAAGTGGTAAATTACCAGCATAATGTTCTATAAGCATACCAATAAATCTCTCCAAAGATCCTACTATAGCTCTATGTAACATTACAGGAACTTGCTTATCACCATTTTTATCAATATAAGTAGCTCCAAGTCTTTGAGGCATTGAGAAATCAAGCTGAATAGTTCCACACTGCCAACTTCTACCAATAGCATCTTTTAAATGAAATTCTATTTTAGGACCATAAAAAGCACCTTCTCCAGGAAGCAATTCATAATTTACACTATGCGCCTCTAAAGCATTCTTTAACATCTGCTCTGATCTGTCCCAGGTCTCATCATCACCAATTCTATTTTCTGGCCTAAGAGCAATCTTGACATCAAAATCATTAAAGCCAAAATCTTTGTAAACCTCAAAGCATTGCTTAACCATTAAGATAACTTCTTCTTCAACCTGCTCAGGAGTACAAAAAGCATGACCATCATCTTGGGTAAAACTTCTAACTCTAAGCAAACCATGAAGTGATCCAGAAGGCTCATTTCTATGAACTATACCAAACTCTGCCATTCTTACAGGTAAATCTCTATAGCTATGAAGTTTAGTATTATAAACTTGTACACAAGTTGGACAGTTCATTGGTCTAATTGCAAAATCTCTATTTTCAGATTTTGTTGCAAACATATTTTCAGCATACTTTGATGCATGTCCCGACTTCTCCCATAAGCTAAAATCTGCTATGAGTGGAGTTCTAATCTCACTACAGCCATATTTGTTATTTGAGGCACGCATATAGTCTTCAACTTCACGCCAAATTCTCACACCATTATCATGCCAAAATGGAATACCTGGAGAATCTTCTTGAAAATGAAATAAACCCAAAGCCTTGCCAATCTTACGATGATCACGCTTTTCAGCTTCTTCAAGCATATGTAAATATTGCTCAAGGTCTTCTTTGGTAGCCCAACAAGTTCCATATATTCTAGTTAGCATTTCATTATTAGAATCCCCTCTCCAATATGCACCTGCTAATTTTGTAAGTTTGAAAGCTTTGATAACTGATGTGCTTGGAATATGCGGACCACGACAAAGATCACTAAATTCACCTTGAGTGTAAATCTTAATTTGCTGATCTGCTGGAATACTATCAATTATATCAACCTTATAATTTTCACCTTGAGCTTTAAAAAACTCAATTGCTTCATCTTTAGAAACAATTCTATAGCTAACAGGTGTGCCCTTCTTAGCTAGCTCTTTCATTTTCTTCTCTATCTTAGGAAGATCAGCTTCACCTATAGCTTCTTTGAAAGAAAAATCATAATAAAAACCATTGTCAACAACTGGACCTATTGTAACCTCTGTACTTGGATATAGCTCTTTAACTGCATGGGCAAGTAAATGTGCACATGAATGTCTTAAAATCTCAAGACCTTCAGTATCTTTCGTTGTGATTAATTTAAGTTCGCAATCACTATCAATAGTATCTTTTGCATCTTTAAGTTGCCCATTTATATACACTCCAACAGTAGCCTTAGCTAAACCAGGAGATATTGATTTTGCAACTTGTAAGGAATTAACACCTTTTTCAAACTCTTTTACAGAGCCATCAGGAAATGTAATATTTATCATAGCTTATATCTTCGTAATTTAATCAAACTGTAACAGCCTACTATTATATTGCATGCAGAGAATTATGTAAATTATATAATCTCTGATACCTCCATATCTCAAAACTGTTAAATGAAAAAAATCTATACAAAAAAATTATCAACAAATTATTTTACAAAACAAAAAATTATAGTAATAGTTTATTTTTCTATAAAATGTCAAGTCCTTACCTAACAAATTCATAATCATTTATTTAAAATTAAAAATATCCAAAAAATTAAAACAAATAGATCTGATATTTTTATTAAAATAGTTCATTTTTATAACCATACATCTAAATAAGAGCTTCAAATCTACATTTTTTATTTTACTTTCAAAACTGATATATTGAAGTTGTGAAGAGAAGTTCTCTTCATGTTTTGTTAAAAAATATAGATAAGGAGTCTTATCATGAAAATTAATAAAATAACAATGCTGACAACTCTAGCAATCTTAGCCAGCTCAGAAGCTTACTCACATGGTTATGTTGAAAGCCCAGCAGCTAGGGGTTATATGTGTAAATTAGGTGAAAATCTAAACTGTGGATCAATTGTAAATGAACCACAATCTATTGAAGCACCTGACTATCTATTTAACAGTTATAGTCAAAGAAATCCTTTACCTAGTGAAAATGGTACTCCCGTACAATTACTTGATAAAATGATGGGTAGTACAGGTGTAAGTGGTTTTTCTCAGCTTGATGAACAGGAACAATCTAGATGGGCGAAAACTGTTGTAAAACCAGGACAACAATTAGAGTTTAAATGGCATTTCACTGCTAACCATAGCTCTAACTATTTTAAATATTATATTACCAAAAAAGATTGGAATCCTGATCAATTACTAACAAGATCTTCTTTTGAAGATAAACCTTTAGATTGTTATTTTACTAACTCTAACTTCGATAGATTTGACCGCCCTCCTCAAGGACTCTCAAAAACATGTAACCTACCTAACAGAGAGGGTTATCAAGTAATAATGGCTGTTTGGGATGTCGCTGACACTACAAATAGTTTTTATAACTTAATAGACTTGGAGTTTAGTAATGACAAAACTCCTGGCTCTATTATAGATGGTAAATCTACAGGCTCAAGCAGCGAGCCTAAAGAATTTAACCCTGAAAGCACTTATGCAAATTCGGGAACATTAGTGATTTATGATGGTAAAGTTTATAAAAATAAATGGTATGTAAATCCAAATGGTTCTGCGCCAGGGACAGAGCAATATGGCCCATGGGAATACATAAGAGATTATGAAGAAACAAACCCTAGTAATTACAAACTAATGGGTACAATAAATGCAAGTGCTGCTGATTTATTGGCAGGAGGTAAAATCTATTTATATGTATTCTCCAATGATCCTGATTCTCAGATTAATAAAGAGTTCGAAATCCTAGATATAAAAGATGGTATGTCTACAGCTGACATCTATCAAAATGTAGCTAAGAATGTAAATAACATTAGTAGCGAACATTTAAACAACAACATAATTGCTGGTGTTGAAAATGCAAGTGGTGTCGTATCACCTAGTTCTGATAAGGTAAACATTTATCAGGTCAAAAATGGTCCATATACTCAAGCCAGCTTATCATTCAAACCTGATGCTACAAGTGTCAAAAATGAACTTCACCTTATGAATTTTAAAGATACATATTACCAAAATAGTAAAGGTGAAATATTTATCAACGGTCAAATTATGTCTCATGGTTCTAAGACAACTAATGTTTCAGTAGTTCTTCAAGATTCACAAGGTAATCAAGTAGATCGTAAGCAAGATATTATGATTGCACCTATGGATACTTATGACCTTTCTTGGAAGTTCGGAAACTTAGCTTCTGGTAATTATAAACTTATTATCTCAAGCGAAATGTCAGGAGCACAAGCTTGGCAGAAAGCTATGGATATTAAAATTGCAGCATCAGGTGGTGGCAGTGACGATGTTACAAAAGCCAAGGTATCATTTGAGGCTAATACTCCATTTTACTATGTTAAATCACAGGATGAGCCTGTAGTAGCTGTAGCTCACTATAAAGACATTGGTGAAGTTAACTTTAGTGATGGTCAGGTTATTAAGATTAACCCTTGGGCTCTAACAAGTGTTGCTATAGGAAATGACAATTCAACTTATGTAACATGCCCAAGACCCACAAATAATCAATCAGAAGTTACTTATGTTGTAACAGGTGGTTTAAACGACTTAAGTTGTAAAATTAAATAACTCATCTGCTGATTTTCTTTTATATTCTAATTATTTTCTCTATCAAAATCATCATTATACATTACATGCATTTTTGCTATAGTTGGATTTGTATTATATAAACCCTGATAAGCATTCATTACAACATTACATTTATTATCATATTTTTCATTACATTTCTTTAAATAGTATTTACAGAATTCTAAAGAAATTTTAGTATGAGTTTCATACTCTATACCTTTTTTAGGATTATAAACTTTACAAAAGTTAACATACGACTCACTAGCATATATATTTATGCTCAACAAAAAAAGAATTATAGAAAATAAGCCTTTCTTACTCCACATGACTTCTATAATCTTCTGGACTCAATAAATCGTTAACTTCTTTAGCATCAGATATTTCAATTTCAAACAACCAACCATCTGTATAACATGCTTGATTTATAAGTTTTGGATTATCCAAAAGAGCTTCATTAACTTTGGTAATCTTTCCAGATAATGGAGAATAAATATCAGATGCTGTCTTAACTGACTCTATTACACAAGCTTCATCATCTTTTTTATATTCTTGACCTACTTTAGGTAAGTCTACATATACTATTTCACCAAATTCATTCTGAGAATAGTCATCAATCCCAACTCTTGCAACATTATTTTTTACATCAACCCACTCATTAGTTTCTGTATATACATAGCTTTGATTTATTTCTGACATAAGATTCCTTTTCAATAGAGTTTTTAATTATTTTAGCTAATTGATGATAATAGCATAAAAATCCTTTAAAATTAATTTGAAAAATACAACATGAGTTCGATATGAATTTGAAAGGTAAAAATATTATTATTACAGCAGGAGGAACGGGAGGGCATATATATCCTGCACTTGCTGTTGCTAATCTATTAGCTGAAAATGGTGCCAATGTAACTTGGGTAGGTACACCTAATAGTATGGAGTCGCAAATCGTCCCAGATAGTTTTAATATGCAATACATCAACTCTTTTGGAATACGAGGAAAAGGGATTTCAAAAAAGCTAGCTTTTCCATTTAGATTAGCAATTAGTACACTAAAAGCTAGGGCTCTACTAAAAAAATTTAAAACAGATCTTGTAATAGGTTTTGGTGGTTACGTCTCTGGGCCAATATGTCTTGCAGCTGTACAAAAAAATATCCCAATAATAATTCATGAGCAGAATGCTAAAATAGGTTTTACTAATCGGATATTAGCAAAGCTCGCAACAAAAATCTGTCTAGCTTTTGATATTGATGATCTAAACACCTATTTTAACTCTAAACAACTTAAAAGAACCAAGATTGTTGGTAACCCAGTTAGAAAAGATATTATTAATTTGAATGATATAACAAAAGACTACTCTAATTCTTCAACTCTTAAGATACTTATACTTGGTGGTAGTCAAGGTGCAAAAGCGATCAATGATATTATTCCAGAACTAATAATAGAAGCTAATAAGCAAAATATAAACATACAAGTTTTGCATCAAACAGGTAAAGCGACTTTTAAAAGCACAAAAGAGCTCTATAAGGATATTAATCCAAACCATATAAAAGACATATCTCCTTTTATATCAGATATGGCAGAGGCATATAACTGGGCTGATATAGTTATTTGCAGATCTGGAGCTCTTACAGTATCTGAGTGTGCTACAGCAGGTTTACCTGCTATATTCATTCCATTTCCATTTGCTGTAGATGACCATCAATTTTTTAACGCCCAAAATATTGTTAATAATGATGCAGGATTTTGTCTAAGACAAGAGCAAATGAATACAGAAAATTTAATAGAAATACTAAAACCACTATCACAAAACAAACAAAAGTTAGAAGAAATGTCAGAAAAAGCAAAAAAAACATTGATAAAAGACTCTAGCGAACAGATATTAGAATGTGTAAAAGAAATTTTATCTCAAAAAATAAGGATTAAAAAATGAATTTTGATATGTCAAAACTAATGCAACAAGCACAAAAAATGCAAGAGCAAATGAAAAAAGCTCAAGAAGAGCGTGACAATATGGAAGTTACAGGCGAAGCAGGTGCTGGACTTGTTAAAATAACAATGACAGGTAAATATGATGTTAAATCAGTAAATATTGATGATTCATTAATGTCAGAGGATAAGGAAATGCTTGAAGATTTAATAGCAGCCGCTGTTAATAGTGCAGTAAAAAAAGTTGAAGAAAATTCATCTTCCACTGATATGCAACAAATGGCAAAAGATGCTGGTATTGATTTACCTGGCGGCATGAACTTCCCTTTTAAATAATGAATAATAAAATATTTTCTCCAAAAATCACTGCTGTAATTGAATCTTTGCGCAAATTGCCAACTATTGGCAAAAAATCCTCGCAGAGACTAGCACTCCACCTTTTAGATAAATCTCCTGAAACGGCTATAGCTATAGCGAATTCTTTACTTGATGCCACTCAAAGTATTAAAAAATGTAAATACTGCCAGACTTTGACAGAAGATGATGTTTGCAGCATATGTCAAAGTAGTCGAGATAATTCTAAGTTATGCATTATAGAAAATATGCTTGATATGATAGCTATTGAAGAAGCAGGTATTTTTAAAGGTAAATATTTTGTCCTAAATGGAAGAATCTCTCCTTTAGATGGTGTTGGTCCCAATGAGCTTAAGCTCGATATTTTAGAGCAAATAATTGCTGATAGAGAAATTGATGAAATTATACTAGCAATTAGTCCTACTGTAGAGGGAGAAACTACTGCACACTTTATATCTCAGATGATTAATAAAGAAATCAAGTTATCAAGAATTGGTTTTGGAGTGCCTTTTGGTGGAGAATTAGAGTATTTAGATCAGCAAACACTTTTACACGCTTTTAATGCTAGAACAAATATGTAATTATTTATTAAGAATTCTTTCTACATTTTGACATACATCTAACTTTCTTATTAAACGCAGTAATAAATAAAGCTCTCTTCTATTCCTTACAACAACTACAGAAGCTAATTTAGCTTGCTTATTATCTGCATCCATCATATCAAAACTACGAATATCAAAGCCTTCACGAGCTAAAGTAGCCGTAATTTTTGCTATAGCTCCTGGTATATTTTTCAATGTAATAGCAATTCTAGCTTTAAAGCTAGGATCATCATCATTATTTGTAAACCAGTCTGCTTCAATCTCTTTAGCATCTTCTCTTTTTAACAATGAATATAAAGTATTACAGCTCTTTCTATGAACTTGTAAATTACCATCATCATTAATTACACCAACAATCTCATCGTTAGGCAAAGGTAAACAACAGTCTGCTATTCTAGGATCATCTCCATATCTGATTTGCAATTTTGATATAGAAGATTTTTTATAATAGTTTCTAAAATCATCAAAATGCTCAGAAATAAAGTCTATAAAGTTATTTGGATCAATAAGACCTAAGCCTGTATCTAAATAAAAACGATTGATAGTGTCTATTCCCTCATAATTAAATAAAGCTCCATCAATAATCTCACTAGGAACATCACGTAGTTCAACACCAAGCAACCTAAGCTCTCCTTCAACAATATCTTTACCACGAATGTAATCAACATTTCTATATTGTTGTTTTAAAAATTCTTTTATTGCTGACTTTGCTCTACCTGTTTCAACAAAATTTAACCATGCAGGATTTGGATCAGCAACTGCTGATGTTATAATTTCGACGTTATCACCTTGTTTTAGTCTGTAGTTAAGTGGAACTACTTTCCTATTGACTTTAGCTGACATACATTTATTACCAATATCTGTATGTATAAAATAAGCAAAATCAACACAAGTAGAGTTTATTGGCAGCTCAATAATCTCACCCTGAGGTGTAAAAACAAAAACATCATTATTGAAAACATCTGTTTTCACATTCTCTAAAAACTCTACAGAACTAGCAGTATAAACATTAATATCTGATATTTTCTTCAACCATCTTTGTAATGCTTTATCAGTTTTTTCTCCAATTTTATAGCTCCAATGCGCTGCAATACCATATTCAGCCTGGCGATCCATTTGTTCAGTTTTTATCTGAATTTCTAAAGGAATATTATATGGTCCTAAAACCACGGTGTGTATAGATCTATACCCATTAGCTTTTGGTGTTGCTATATAGTCTTTAAACTTTTGAGGCATTGGTTTATAAAGTTCATGAACCTTTCCAAGTGCAACATAGCAATCTGTTCTATTAGGAACAATCACTTTATATGCATACATATCCATAATTTCATCAAAAGATTTACCTTTTGTACGCATTTTATTATAAATACTATAAAGAGTTTTTTTACGTGCTTTAATATCGTCAATAGAGACTAAGCCATCTAATTTCTGTTTTAAAGAATCTTTGACTTCATAAAAAACTTTTTCTTTATTTTTTTCAACCTTTTTAACTTTCTCTTCTAAAATATGATATCTATAAGGATGCATTCCTTCAAAAGCTAAGGTCTCTAGCTGCTCTTTCAATGTATTAATACCAAGTCTATGAGCAATAGGAGCGAATACATCTAATGTTTCTTTTGAGATTCTGCGTTTTTTTTCAGGCTTTAGTGGTGCTAAAGTTCGCATATTATGTAGCCTATCTGCCAGCTTAATAAATATGACTCGAACATCTTTTGTAACAGATAAAAGCATTTTACGGAAATTTTCAGCTTGCTGCTCTGCCCTATTCTTATGTCTAATTTGTGTAAGTTTCGTTACGCCTTCAACTAATTGAGCAACTTTTTCACCAAATCGTTGTGATATATCCTCTGCGGTAAATTCTGTATCTTCAACGACATCATGCAATAATGCAGCAATAATGGTATCAACATCCATGTGTAGTTCAGCCAAAATACATGCAACAGCAATAGGATGAGTAAAATATGGCTCCCCTGAACTTCTTACCTGAGTTTCATGAGCGTCAGCACCAAAGATAAAAGCCTTTGCAATTTTTAATCTTTCCTCAGAAGGAAGATATTTAGAAATCAATTGATTCAATTCATAATAGCAAAACATATAAATAACTTAAGAAAATTTACACTTATTGCTTAAATGATAAATTGAATTAGAAATCAAAGCAATTTATAACTACTTTGTTTTAAAAGAAATTAGATATTTTCTCGAAATAAATGCCATAAACACTATCAAACTAATATCTATTATCAATAAAATAATAGCTAAAGTAGTATTATAACTCTTTTGAGAGAAAACTGCTCCTTGACCTGGGGGAGTAATATTTGCAGGATTATAAGTCAACCCATACTTTTTTATAATGCCAGAGTTTATATCTCTAACATTTACAACAGGAGTACCCTCTTTCAAAAAATTCACAGCAACTGAACGCACACTACTATACTCTGTAGGTAAACTCTTAGTTACACCTGTTGGGAAACTTGGCAACTTAAGTACTCTCTCATTCTTTTTGCTGCTAGACTTGGAATCTTTTTTATCTTTATTATCTTTTTTATTATCTTTTTTGCTATCATCAGAAGCTTTAATCGTAGGTTGCTTTAAGCCAATTGATGCCATATTTCCACCCACATTAATATAAGCTTTGATCTTATTATCTCCAGCAGCTTTTTTATACATTTCTGTACGTGTTTTTATAGATGTAGTCGTAGCATGATGATATGGAATATTTATAACTTTATAATCATTTCTTTTTATAGAATCATTAAGTTTTAAAATAGCTCCTGGAGTCATTCCATAACCATTATCTCTTGACCCCCCTAATGTGGCACCAAGTACATCAAAGTCAAATATACCCTTATCAACTAGATTCTTATAAATATCTGGCCATGTAAAACTAGGTCTATTTGCACCAAACTGAGAAGCCCCAACAGAGAAGATAATTAAAGGTTTAAGCTTTAATGTCTTTATTGCTGCTAGCATTGCTATATCTAACGCTGGATACGACCCTGTTTCTTGAACTGCAACAGTATCACCTTCTTTTAAATTCAGCTCACTTAGCCAGCTAACAAATATTGCTGCCATATTAGGGTTTACAGAGGATCTCTTTGCGTAAAGATCACCTGAATCTGTAGTTATTTCTGTCATAGATAGACCAATAAGACCTGTACAAGAAACATCACCCATTGTCTTACATAAATAACCTTTTGACATAAAAAAGTCTTGTGTTAGCTTGAAAGCCTCGTTTGTAGTCTCTGCTGCTTCTATTTTCTGATTATATCCTTTAGTTTCAACAACCAAATTTTTCTCAACAATATAAAGAGAAATAATCATAAAAGCACTAAGAAATACTATTATATAACGTGATATAAATTTGCGGTGCCAATACATAGTTTTCATATTTTAAATTCCTACTATTTGAGGTCCGATTAGAACAATTAATAATAAACGAATAATGATAGAAGCAATCAACAAAGAACCTATAGTTTCTATAAGCCCTTGTCTATCAATTGATAAAGTAATAAGACCTGGAATAATGTATCCTATCACCTGAACCTGATCAGAATAAAAACTCGCCGTCATATATTGAGAAAACAAACTATTACATATCGTACCCAAAATAAAAGATAACAATACTGTAATAGCGATTCTTCTTCTGCCATATATAATCATAAACCTAGACATAAATCTAACAATCCCAAATATCACTATAGATATAAGTATGGTAACTATTACTCTATCTGGAGCTCCCATTTCTAGAGCGAAGTATCCAGGCACTACCATACCACCAGTAGATAATCCCAAAAGAGATACGAATATTAATCCGACTATTAAACCAATCCCTATCGAGAGCGTTAATGGATCCATTATTTTCTCCTATTTATTCTTAAAATTATAAATCATGTTTTTGTTTATGACTGTTATCACAAAACTCAACTAAACTCATGCCAATATCTTTTATATTTCCTACACCTACTAGCATATATGATTTTGCAGATTGAGCAGAATATGTTTTATCAAGAATTTCTTGAGGTTGCATATCTTCACAAACAATAACTTGAGCACGCTCTACCCCTAAAGATTTTGCATATTTTTTATAGAAAGATACAAACACATCTGTACCAGTTCCAATCAATACTACTAAATCTGGCTTTTGCCATTCTAAAATGGCTTCTGCAATTTGTTTAGACCTGTCTTCTCTATCTGCCCTGCAGTTTACAACAAGCACTTTTTTATCACAATCAGAATACTTCTCATAAAGCTTATCCCAAAGCATTTTTGTAGAAACTGGATCATTTGCAGCAAATGCATTAGCAAAATTCATTTGAGCATCTTTTATATCAAAATTATATTCAGTCATTGCTCCAGGATCAGGAGTCGCTTCCCACATGCCTTTTAAAGCAATATCCCTTGGAATACCAAGATCATCAGTAACTTTTAAAGCTAATGCAACATTGATCTTGAACTCAGAGTATACAAACTTATTAATTTCTTCATCTGTGATTTTATCAGCATCTTCAGCTGTTGCTGCCACTAACTCACTTTCTCTATCTTTACATACATAACCAAAGAAATCTAAATGAACATCTTCAGCTGTAAAATATTTAGATTTAACAGGCACTGTGCCAGCCAAAGCCTTTGCAACATCTCTCTCAGTAGGTCCCATCACATCTAAATGATCGGGTCTTGCATTAGTAAGAACACCATGCGTTGCCTTAATTAACTTCAGTTCACACAAAGACTGTAATAGTGGTTGTAAAGCCATACATTCGATAATAATAGCATCTGCCTTGGCTTTTCGTGCTTTGAACATAATCTTTACTTGTTCAGCAATATTACTAAATCCAATCCTAAACACAGGAGTTTCTGAACCATCCGTATCAATATATCTAGCCAAAGTTCCTGTTGTTTTAGCAACTGTTTTATAACCACCTGCTCGAACCCCTGCAGCTATAAGCCTAGCCACACTTGACTTACCTCTCGTACCATTTACATGGATCCTAATAGGAATACTTTTAATACTAATATTATGAACTATATTCTCTATTATAAGGTATAGGCACAAACCCACGAAAACACCTATAATCAACCAAAAATCCAAGTGATTCACCCCTGTATACAACAATTGTTTATATTATATCATCCAGATTATTATATACAATGATAGAGAATTATATAAAGTTAGCTCTTCTTTCTTCTAGTTAAAGCACTTGTTTCTGGCATAAGATAAATTATTGGTATCATAACCACTGATGCTAAAATCAATACCCATGAAGGAGCAAGCATACTTCCAGAAGCAACCACTAATGCTGTTACAATAAATGGAATAGTCCCACCAAAAAAAGAATTTCCAATATTATAACTAAGAGCGTTGCCACTATAGCGATATTTTACACTAAACAACTCTGGAGCTGCTGCACCATATGATCCCCAAATAGCCATTAAGGGAATACTCAAAAATATCATAGATAAAATCAAATAGAAATATCCTTCTTTCATAAGAATAAAGCTTGGATATGATAAAAAGATATAAATTAAAATAGAGAAAATTATTAAAGGTTTTCTTCCTACATAGTCGCTCAATAATCCCCATAACGGAGCTGAAAATGAAAAAATAAGGCTAAATAAAGTAACAATAGCTAAAGCTGAAAATTCTGAATAATTTAAATCAATAAAGTGTGTACTTAAATATGAAAGAACTAAATAATAAGCAATATTTGCATATGCCGATAAAGAAATTGCAAAAAATAAAGGACCTTTTTGTATATTAAACATTTCTCTAACAGGTTTACTAGATAATTCTCCTTCAGATTGCATTTCCTCAAATAAATAACTTTCTGGTATAGACAGCCTCATAACTAACGCTATCAAAGCTAAAGCCAAACCAATAACATATCCTATTCGCCATCCCCAAGCATCAAGTACTTCACTTGAAAAGATACCAAAAAGTACCATTGTAACTAGAGATGCTAAAAAAACTCCTGTTCCTGATGACATAGTTGCAAAACTAGCAATAAAACCTCTTCTATTAGGTTTGGTAGACTCAATCATAAAAACCATAACACCACCGTAAGATCCACCTATCGAAAAACCTTGTAACAATCTCATAAAAACAAGAATAATTGGCGCCACAATCCCTATACCATTATAAGAAGGGAGTATAGTTATTATAAACATAGGCAATATCATCATCATTGCTGATATGACTAAAGCTTTTCTCCTACCGAACCTATCACCAAAACTCCCCATAACAACACTTCCAATAGGCCCCATAAAAAACCCTGCAGCAAAAACACCAAAGGTCATAAGAATAGCCGTGTACTTACTTGCATCAGGAAAAAATATATGAGCAATCACTGGTGTTAAATATGCAAAAAGCATAAAATCATACCATTCAACAACGGTGCTAGCTGCAGCAAAAAAAATATGTTTTTTTGATATATTACTCATTATGTAAAATCATCTAAAAGTATTCTAAATAGAAACAAATAATATAGAATGATCAATACATTTACAAATTATGTGAAGAATAAAATATTATATGAAACACGACGGGGAGACTCTAATAATATGCCTCAGACCCTTTATTTACAGCGCATTATATTTTGTAAACTGATTTTAGGATACTATTTAGGATACACTTGGAGCAAAGTACCCCCTATTTTTAGTACCTTATGCTTAAGATGCTAATTGCATTATTGGAGGTGGAAAAGAATTACCTGAAACTTGAGTTGCTATTCCATAACTAAAACCAGTTGAAACTAAACTTAAAACTATTGCTGATGTTAATATTACTTTTTTCATTTTGATGATCTCTTATACTATGTAAATTTTATACTGGTATTATGATCCTTGATTTAACTAAAGTGAAATATATAGTTTTTATGAGTACGATAAGATTAAGTTATGTAAAGGGGTTTATATTTACGTCTAGTTAGTTCTTTTTATATATCTCGGAGAAACTCCCTTTTTATAGCGTTCAAAAACCTAGTGGTAATCTAAGGGTTAAATATCTTTTATTGGTACAGGGTACTCCGCAAATGGGTATCTTCTTGATAGTTGCAATTTAGCTAAATCATCCTCCTCTTGATAATCTACTTGTAAGCCAGCTCTTCTTTTGTCCCATTGTTTAAGCTTAGCAACTGTATTAATAGCTTGTATCTTTTCAGTCATGGTGCTCTCATCATTATCTATAATATCATCCAGCTTATCTAAGTATTTTTGCCTTGTATTGAATGCACCCAACATCTCTCTTTGTTGTACACTTTCAATGAAATTAGCTACCTTTTCATTTTTAAGTAGTTTACTGGCTTCATTATGTATAGTTTGGTCTTTCATATTGTTAATATCATAAGCCTGCTCATAAGCCTCTGTAGCACATCCACTTTGCAGATAGTATTTACAAAACTCTAATTGCTTAGCTGTTAAATCTGTCTTCATTATTCATCATCCTCATTATCTATATAAAGCTTTACTTTCTTACCTGTAGCACGACTAAGATTTTTTATATTTATAATGCAGTCTTTGGCAGACTGTTTACTAAATGATGCAAACCTATCATTAAATAACTTTATTGATCCATTTAATAGATCATTTGCCAACTCCATTTGCTTTTCTTCTGTCATATCAACACCTACAAAAAGTTAATCATATTTCTATTAAACTTATAAACCAATGACTTAACTATCACGCTATAACCTACTCCATGTTGACTAGCTGTATTCTTTAGAGTCTGTAACTCATTTTCATCAATTCTTAGGGTTACTGGTATAGTCTTACTCTTAAACTCTATATTATGGTTTTGCTCTATCATTGCTTTATTCCTTTATCTTTTTCTACTAATACACCATCTACAACTTTATATCTCTCGCCTGTTCGCTTATCTCCAAATACAAAGCTATCCCAGTCTATTCGTACTATATATTTACTCTTCTCAAACCATCTATATAAAGCCATAGTTTGATTTTCTACATTATTGGGTAATGTATAGCCACATTCCCAAGCTATAGCCTCTATACTCATCTATAAACCCCTTATTTTTGTATATTGATTGTAATTATGAGTATTACATATTGTTAGTTATGTAATGTTAGAAGTAATTATATAACGAAATAAATTAGTAGGATTGGAGGGGTGTATATAAGTATTCTTAATTTTTTGAATAGTATTGCTCTACATCTGCTTTAGATATTGACAAATTACAGTAATTAAAAGCTTCGTTCAATTTAGGTAAAAGTTTATCTATGTCTTCTTGATTATAATTGTTAGCAAATACCATAGCTTTATTAGATAAATTATATGATTCTCTACAGTACTTATTGATGTCAATGTACTTTTCTGATAACCCTTTTATGGGTGCAAAATAGTTTAAATTCATTTTTCTTATGACTTCAAGGCTACACTGTTTTAACTGCTTTGGTATTATCTCCCAGGACTGCTTATATAAATCCATTCGATTTTCTTGCAAATATCTCTTTGATTTTTCTATATTGTGATAAGCATCTCTGCAATGCAAATTTTTATCCTTATATGTAGATAAAGTATCAAGATTGGTTTGATAGTCTGTGTTATTATTAAGAGCTTCACTTATAAAATGTCCTTCATTTATGGTTTTCTGAAGTTCCACATCACTGATTGAGACTTCATGAATATAAATAAAACTCAATATAATAAAAAAGCCTAAGATAAATTTAGTTTTTATAGAGTTATTTTTATTTAGTAAACTAATCCCAAAATAAGAAAAACAGAGTAAAAATAAAAATTGACAAAGGTATACAAACCAGGGATATATTATTATTAGCTCTATTATATCGGTATATTGTTTGTTAATATCATAAGCCATCTTAAATGATATGTTTTGCCCTATCAAAACTTCTACCATTAAGAATATAAAATAAACTCTAAATAGAGTTAGAAAATAATGCCCATAGCACCTATTGTCAAAATTTATTATTTTAAAATATCGAAGAATAAAGTTTATTATACTAAGTACAGTAGCTGTAAGAAAAGAAGTACAGATACATGCATATATAAACCTTTCATAATAGATAGTATCTAGTAACTCTTGCTTATTAGCGTTAGGAAAATATACTAGCGTAAGAAATATATTAATATCCTTGTATGTTAATACAATAAAAGTGATAAAAGCAAATAACCCAATAAATGTTATAGCTAATTCATAGCTAATATTTTTTCTATAGTTAAACTTAAAAAACGAACTAAAGATATTGATAAAGTCATTCATGATTTATTATTTAATAATTAACTCTTTGATTGTAATAATATCTATTACAGATAAGTTTTAATAGTATTTTAATCACTCCCCAGTAATCAACACTCTCAACCAAGTATTAGCCTTTAAAGTGCCTGCATTGATTTTTTGATGTTCTAGAGGTGTATTATCATAAGCTTGTAAATATAGCTCCTTATATTGCTTTAAAAGTTCGTACTGTTTAGCCTTTGGTTTCCATTTAAGTAAGTGTTCTATCCAGGGAATATTTTTAGGTGGCAGCTGAATATCTGATAAATAACTTTCAATAGTAAACTTCTTTAAATATTCATTTTTCTTTTGTGGTTGTTGCAGTTCCTTTTTTGGTATTATCTTTTGCTTAATTTCTTTAATATCTTGTAGCTGTATTTTCTCTTTTGGTTTAGTCTGATTTTCTGTTTTATATTCTTCTAAAATTGTTACATCAAATAGCATTTTTATATCTCCATATTGTCCAACTGGTACAAATATCGACTGGTTTAACTGGCATAGCCTCAAAGCATTGGTACATAAGGCTTTCAAGCCCGTTGACTCCCCAACTGATATCCAACTGGTCAACTGGTCAAATAGTTTTAATCAGTTCATCAGTCGCTTATCAGTCGACCACCCGACTGGTCTGTATTCATTGGTACATAAGGGTTTGAGCCTTAACCAGTTGAATCAGTCGGGTTTTTAGTCAGTTGGGATTATTCCATCAATCTATATCGTGTATATCTATCTCTTTTTTTAGGTGAAATTTCCAAAATATGGTTATGCTCTTTGATTAAATTTAAGCTCTCTATTGTCAAAGATATTTGCTTATCATTTCGTAAACTTGAGTAAGTATCTCTTAATGAGCTAGCTGTAAAACCATCTTTAAATCTATCTAGCGGTTTAGATAATATTTCCTTAGCATGTTTAACTACTAAATCAATCTCATCATCGTAAAGATATTTGGCAGTCTCATATAGATAATTCATAAATTTAACTACTTTTTCCAAAGTATCTATATTTATAAACTCTTCATCTTTTTTATCTATAACATGAAATATTAAAGATATTTTGTATATAGTCTCGCCAAACTTATTTAGATACCTTTTCATTGGTGTATCTTCTGCAAAGTTTCTAACCTCTGCATCATACCATTCAAACCATCTATCTAAAAAGTCATCTGCTTTAGCTGTATACCTATATTTCTTAGGCTCACCTTTGACTAATTCGCCATTAATAACCCTATCTAGCAAAGGAATATCAAATAGCTCATCTATAAGGTCCTTATATACATGCTGTAGCTTTTCATCTAACTTTGGCTTCTTGTGAGTTCTAGCACTATCTTCGACTACTGATAGTAATTGAAACCTTGCCAGCAATCCCTCATTATCCTTAACTTGATTTAGGTACTTTTCTAAATTACTAGTTTGAATATCAGCCAATATTGATATTGATACTTTATCGACATTAATAGTACCTCTACCAAGCGTTAAACTTTTATCAAACTCTCCATCATAAGCCTTTAAAAACATTCCTTGCTTAGTAGCATTTTCTTTACTGGATAATGTTTGTAACACCTTATAAAACTCTACTCCACATAACAAAATACCATTAGGACAATCTTTGGCTATCTTGTCTATAATTGCCTGCGGAGTGAAGTCTGTATATATAATCTCATTAGCTATTGGTCTATATGGCTTACTATTTTCAACCTCTCTAATAAGTTGTTTCTTTTCTCTTATGGCCTCATGATTAGCATCTTTAATATCAGACTTCATCGAGTCTTTTATTTCTTTAATCCTTGCATCTATAACCTCAATATCAAGATTATAATCAGCTAATTTTTCTCTATGCTCTTCTTCTAGACTAGTATCTAAGTCTTTTATTATAGGGGTAATAGTTCTCAAACATGGACTTTTACCTATACCACTCTCGCCAGTAACTAAACCCCATACATTAGCTGTCACTTCTTTAAAACCAACATCTAATACTACTTTCTTACCAAGTACCCCAGATACTCCAGTTAAAGCAGATATAGCTATAGAGCTTGCTGTTAGTTTACCAGCCTCAGCTTGTCCAAAGACATAATCAGATAATCTATTTGGTAGCATATCCTTAGTAAATACTGGCATCTTTTTATCATTCTTTGGTAACTCTCTAGGCTCACCTTTTAACATCTGCTCATTATATTCTACTGTAGCCGGTTGTATATTTTCCATCTTATAAATCCCCTCTAGTACTCAAATAATCATTCCAATCTGATAAACCTTTATCCATCTGCTCAGCTGTCAATGGTGGTGGGGTTATATAAATATTTGGTATTTCGGCAGCAACCACACCCGCCTTTTCAACTCCTATACCGCTTTTATCCTTATCTGCCCATATATTTAATTCAGCATCTGGATACTTACTATAGAAGCTCTCTACAACATGAATATAGTTATTGCAGTTAAATACACATATAACCGATATATCAGCCTTAAAATGCTCTACAAGGCTTAATACACTCATACCTGTAGCGAAACCCTCAACAAAAATAAAACTATCATTAGAGGACTTATTTAATATCAAACATGAGCCTTTAGCATGAGCATCTTTATAAAACTTCTTAAAGCCATTTGGATATATCCCCTGTAAGCTCTGTATTTGATTATTAAAAGGTTCTACAGTACCAAAGCATGGAATTATCAATACATCGTTATACAAGCGTATTATTGGATGATTATTTATCTGTTTCTTTACTAAATAAGGGTGGTCCTTGTTAGCCAATGGTAACGATTTATAAAAATCAGTTAATTTAGTAGCTAAATCTTTTTTAGTATCTATTTCCTCCTGGTATTTTCTTTGTCTAGCTTCTCTTTGCTTTCTTAACTCTACAAAGTCTTGTATCTCATACTTGGGTTTTTCATCATCAATATAGGTATGTTTATCGCCTGCCCAATCACCAAAAACATATACATCTGTATCTACCCTTTGAAGCCATAAGTTTTTATTATTACCTTTCTTATTTTCATCATTAAATCTAATCCTATTACCAACATCTATGCTATAATTAAAACTGTTAGGCAATGAGTAACCAAGTCCACTAATGAAGTTATTGAATTTTGTTATATCCATTGTCTACTCTCCCCTCAATACTCTGCTAGGTTTTCTAGCTTCTACACCAATAGCTATAATTTCTTTGATATCTATAACTAAGTCAGTATATTTAGGATTGATATATACCCCTACAAGCTCTTTAGTGGATATTTCTTTAAGTAAGACTAATTGTATTCATCTTGATAGTTTTTGATGATAGCGATGTTGTTAGGCTCTGCTTTGATAGATTTATCAAATAAGACTTTATCATTAACATCTAAGTTAAACTCATGATCTTTATTTGTCATGTATCCATTCTTGATATCAATAAAAAATAAATGCTTTGTATTTTGACTTTGTTTAGACATGGCTATATTCCTCTTGTTGTTTTTTACTAAAATTAATCGGGTGGTTAGTAACCAGCAACAAGCCTAGCACTGTACCTTTCCCCATCGCTGGGTATTGTATGGATACAGTCCACCCGACAAAACAAAAGAGTTTAGCCGTATGATAGATATATTGATTAACATATCTTAAAAGTGCATAATAAAGCCCGCTAATAAAAGATATAGCACTAGCTATACATTTATGGCTATTATTACAATTCACTTTGTCATTGCTCTTATTAGTGGCAATATCACTACTTGTTGTTAGGTTACTAAGCCCGACAATCAAAGATGATAAAAGATTATTTGTAGATTGTAAAGTAGTCATATCTTTAATCCTCCAAAGGTAAGTCTGGTTGGATTAGTTTCTTAATAGCTTCCTCAAACTCTTTAAAACCTTTCCTAGCTTCTCTTTGGTCTACACCCATACGGCCCCATTCACTACCGTTATACGCAATCTGTTTTTCAAGTTCTAAAGTTCTATGTAGAATGGTATTGTTGAAGTTTCTATAGTTAGATTCCTCAAGCTCCTCAAGTTTACTGATAACCTTAAATCTAGTTTTAGGATTATATTTAAGAGCTAATTGCATAATACCTTTTCTACTAAAGATATACTGAGGGCTTTGCCTATTACTTCTATCCAAGTAGGAGGTTAAAGCAAATATGCTTTCACCTAATTCTATACCTAAATCGGCTATTTCTTTTCTAATGTCTCGCATGATATCTGCATGATTTTTACCAGTAAGCTCAGCAATATCTCTACTAGTCATTTTTATATCAATATTAGGATTAAAGAATTCTCCAGTTTCAATGATATTTTTTTCGGTGTTTCTTAGCTTTATTTGCATATTACACCTCCCTCTGGTTAGCTCTTTCTTCTAACCATTGGTCAATTTCATGCTTATAGAACAATACACAGCTGTCTGATATTTTTATCTGTTTTGGAAAAGATTGCTTTTCAATCCATCTATACAAAGTTGATCTTGATATATTGAACTTATCCATCACATCTTTAAGTCTTAAAGTCTCCACTTTAATTCTCCTTATATTTCTAAATGTTTAACTTAACCATTTTCTTTTTATGTCATGACATTTAGATTGTACAATCACTTGTAGCATCCCGATTTTGGACGTCCTTCGTTATGCTACAGTGATAAATATAAGGGGTAAATTAAGATAAAAAAATATGCCAATAATGCCACACTTTGTATGCCACTATATGCCATACTCTCTGTATGTGTTGAATTATAAGGCTTTGATATATGCCATATTAAATTTCATAATGACTAGCTATAAGTTCTTTTAAAACTCTACTTTTATCTCTTGATAAATGATAAGTTTTAGTTTTTTTATTGATAGTGTAATTATCTTGATACCATTTCAAGGTATTGTTATTTGATTTCAATGATTCTCGTATATTTGTATCATCATCTTCAATTACTCTTAAATCTTGCGAATAAAGTTTCTCATTATCTAGCCAATCCTGTATATCACTCTTTAGTATTGGCTTCTTATTTAGCCTTTTAGTTAAATAATCATATCTAGCTTGGAAAGCTAAAATAATATCATTGTATGGATTTAAAGCTTCACTATATTTATAGTTATCATCTTGATTAGTGGTTGATTTTGGTTGATTATCTTTTTTGGCTATATATGGTTCTAAGTCCAATATATCGCCAAAGTGTTCTATAAAGTCTTCAGAAGTTATATAAAAGGTAAAAGCTTTATTATTTTCAGATACTATTTCTTTAATGCCATCCTGATAATCTTCCATCTCTTTATTTTTAGTACTAGAAACTTTATAGCTTTTATTGTTGATACTTAATCCTATAATATTTATCTGCATACTATAACCGAAATGGTCATATCGTACAGAATAAATTCTTACATAATCAGCCCCATGCAAATTTGAAGAAGTTAATTGTTCGACATTTTCGTAATTATCTATATCTGATATGAAATAAAGACGACTATTGTTAATACTTCCATATAAGTCTATATATACAGGAAGATAATCCGATAGTTTTTTAACTAAAAGTTGATAAACATCGTAAATATTATAATCACAGCCTAAATTATTAAATATATAAAGTAGATCTTTACAGTTCAACCATTATTGACTAAGTAACAATTTAATTCTAGTATTTGACAAAACACACCTCCCACAGTGTCCCCAATAGATTAAGCACTCCCAAACACTTGGGTAATGTCTTTCGGTTGGCCTACCTAGAAAGTGCTTAATTAGTTAAATATTTAAATCCTCTTTAATGAGATATATAAGATAGTCATTTACTGATAAATTAAGCTCTTTTGCTCTTAATAATGCTAACTTACATACATCATCTTCCAGTTCAATAGTTATATTTGATGTTTTAACACTGTTCTTAGAGCCTTCTAGTGTAAAATCTTTTTTATTTCTCATTTTTATTTCTTTTCATCATAAATAGTAGAAGAGCTATTGAGCAAGATAACATAGTTAACCTTACAGTAAGCAAACCAATTAATGCTTTGAAATTCTTAGGGTTAACTACAAAGTCTGAATTATTCATATCTATGAATTTGTCATAAATATTACTACCCAAGACATACCTTTGAATATCATCTAAAAGGCTATATATTGGTGGTATCTCGTAGCTTATTATATAAACCAATAGCATAACTATAATAAAAATACTTATCGCGGTGGATAAAAGCTTTTTAATAGCTAATAGCCAATCATCAATTTTTATTATATTTAAAACAGTTAGCCTTAGTTTTAATGCTTTAGGACTTCTAATATCATCCTTAATACTATTACTTTGTTTACTAGCATTTTCTAAGTCTTTCTTTATATCATCAGACATAAGAGATACCCAGTATTTCTAATCTAATTTCTGCAGCTTGATATGACATCTCAAAGTCTGATACAAACTTAGCTAACCATACATAACCATCATTACTCTTATTTTTTTCTGCCCATTTTAGAACCTCATTCTTTGGGGCTAGCAATTCAGATGCAAATATATTAGCTTCCACCTCTTTACGAGCTGATTGTCCATCTATTCTATAGTCTATAGAGTAATTTTCATCGCCTCTATGATTTAATACTAGATGACCTATTTCGTGAGCTAAAGTAAACCTTTGTCTGTTAGGATTTTGTCTACTATCTATTAGTATGGTTTTATCATCATATAATATGGCACCACTAACCGTGTTTATTTCGTCTTTATCCATGTTTGATAGGTTAGATACCTTAACTTCATAACCTAATTCATTAGCTAATTTAACTAGCTGTATAGGTGTTTTTAATGTATGTTCTCTATATATATCATTGGCTTTTATTCTTACTTCTTCATTTGTCATTTTCTCGCCTCCGACACTTATTTATATGTAATAATAGAATATCATAAATTCCTAAGTTAGTATTGTATTCAATCAGATAGAGCTACACTATTTAATCATCTTTTAAAGTATCATACTGTATCATGCGGTCTTATTGCTGCATGAAAATCATACAAAATTTGTATATCAAATTGTATGCCATTTTATTTGACATAGGTATTTAACTATTACTACCAAACTTTATTATATTAGAGTTTAATTTTATATCATTCATACATTCTGCTAATCCATCTATAATCTCACATCTATCTTTGAAGTAATCATAAGTGTTATATGTAGCTTGTACTTTATTTTGAGCCTCATGTTGTAGTAAGGTCTCTATAGCTATATAACTCCAACCCTTTTCAGTCGCCAAACTATGAAGTAAAGTTGATATTATATGTCTAAAGCCATGGGTAGTTTGAGCTGGTTTATCTCCTGTACCATCATAACCCATTCTTTTAAAAGCTTGATTGATAGTACCAATACTAATAGGCTTGCTCTTGATAGATGAAAATACATGCTCTTTATTGCCATTAATACTTTTCATATATTTAAGAATTTCTACTGCCTCTTTAGCTAATGGTTGGGCAAACTCTTTTCTATTTTTCATTCTGCTAGATTCTTCAATCAATATATGTGGTCTAGCTTCATTTTCTGTACCATCCAAGTATACTTCGCTCCATTTGAGTTCTGCTATCATAGACGGTCTAAAACCTAAATATGGCAGTATTTGCAATGCTTTGATAGTTTGTATCTGTCCTCTATAACTATCCATATCATTTAGAAGTGTACTTAGCCATGAGCGTTGTCTTAATGGGTCTATATGTGAATATCTTTTACCTTTTTCGGGCATGAGAATTTCACCCCTCTTTAAACCAGCCATGATGTTATGCTCTAAACCGCAATGGTAAGTAGCATATCTAAACATTCCAGATAAAATGTCAAATAACTTATCTTGCTTAGTTGGAGTGTCTTTAAATTTATTAAAGAAGTTTAATAGCTCTTGTATTGCTATTTTATTGATATGTCTTTTCTTAAATATTGGTGCTATGTCTTTCTCATAATACCCAGGATTCTTTTTTATAGTTTGCCCTGTCCAAGATTTAGTTTCTATTTTCCATTGAATATAGTTTTTAGCAACATTACTAAACAAAAGCTCATCTTTGCCTTTTAAGCTATCTCTATAAGCTCTAGGGTCTTCACCATTGGCTATAAGCTCTTTGTACTGTACTGCTAACTTTCTAGCATTTTGTAAACTTAATGCTGGATAACTACCAATACCCATATATGAGCCGTTATATCTAAACTGCCATGACTTAGTACCAGAGCCTTTATTTACTTTCAGATATAAGCTATTACCATCAGGTTTACGATAATCACCATCTGTAGGTTTTAAGCTATTTATTTTAGATACAGTAAGTTTTCCAGCCATATATAGATACTCTCAAATATATTTTCTAAATACATTATATCTAGGATACAGTTTAGGATACACTTTTTTGTGGGTTTATATGCTAATTCATGATACACCTTGAGACAATAAATATTCTCAAAGTATTGATATTATTGAGTTTATGATACAGGATAAAACTTTATAAAACACCACAATGGTGCGGACGGGGAGACTCGAACTCCCACAGATTTCTCCGCTGGAACCTAAATCCAGTGCGTCTACCAATTTCGCCACGTCCGCAATAACTGGGGTGATTGATGGGACTTGAACCCACGACAACCGGAATCACAATCCGGGGCTCTACCAACTGAGCTACAACCACCATTACAAATTGCTATTTAAATTGTAATGGCACGTCTGGCAGGATTCGAACCTGCTACCCTCGGCTTAGAAGGCCGATGCTCTATCCAGATGAGCTACAGACGCATCAAACATGGTCGGAGCAGAGGGATTTGAACCCCCGACCCTCTGGTCCCAAACCAGATGCGCTACCAAACTGCGCTATGCTCCGAACAATACTTATTTAATGGTGGCCTGAGGCGGAATCGAACCACCGACACGAGGATTTTCAATCCTCTGCTCTACCGACTGAGCTATCAGGCCAATGACGAGTATTATACATATATAGAGATATTTAAGTCAATACTTTTATATGTATTTTATAATATTTTTTCCTCAAAAAAGGTTTTAGATCCTTGATTATCTGCATAAGCATATAAAGTCTGAGCTATAGAAGTTGATCCTGAGCATATATTTCCTTGTTTATCTATCGCTATCAAACCAACATAATCTCCCAAATCATCACTTTCTGCTATAGATTTATTTACAGCTTTATCTAAAGGCATCCCATCTTTAACTCTAGTAGCTATTTTTGCAGCAACAGCTTGGTTTACTATATGCTCTCCTATACCCGTGCACGATATTCCCATAGCTTCGTTAGCAAAATTTCCTGCAACAGTTGGGCTATCACCTACTCTACCCGGATACTCAAACCCTGCACCACCAGTAGAAGTGACTGCACATATTTTACCTTTTGAATCTAAAGCAACGACACCAATAGTCCCTGTATAACCTTTTTTAAGTTCAAGATATTCTTGATATCTTTTTTCTGTCATTGGGTTATATTTAGGCAACCCCATAATATCATGAGCAAATGTTGTAGCTTGCTCACCTCCCAATATACTGTGATGCTGTTGCATAAGCCTATTAGCAACTTCTATAGGATTTTTTATATTCTGAATATTAATAACGCCTGCAAACTTTTGTTTTTCGCTGTCTATAATAGATGCTGACATTCTAATTTGTCCATCTTGCTGAACTCTTGATCCTGTACCAGCATTAAAAATTTCATCATCTTCTAGAAGCTTTGCAGCGTAAATAGCAGCCTCATTAGCATCATCAACTTTTTTTAAATACTCATATGATTTTTGAATAATTGGTATTAGATGATTATGGTAGTCTACAAATGATGTATTTTTATCTTCTCTAGCACCACAGCCACCATGTATAATTATTTTTTGCATTTTTTATAAACCTACGAAAATTAAAGGAAACAAGAGTTATGAAAAGGATTAATAATTAGTATTCTACTAAACAAGTATTTAGATCAAATTTTTGACCTTCCAATAACATGTGCATACGAATATCTACTAAGCTTATCGGTGCATTATTACGTGCATTGTGTAATGAAGAATGCTTAAGGTGAGAGAAGTCTATAATAGTAACCATACCAGAGCCAACAACTTCAATAACATTTTCATAGTTCAATAATGCTGAAGTATCTTCATCAATACCAACACCTACCATATAAGGGTTATATGAAAGAGCTGCTAAAAGTCTTCCCAAT
This sequence comes from Candidatus Francisella endociliophora, assembly GCF_000764555.1. Lineage (NCBI taxonomy): Bacteria > Pseudomonadati > Pseudomonadota > Gammaproteobacteria > Thiotrichales > Francisellaceae > Francisella > Candidatus Francisella endociliophora. The sequence continues at coordinate 535,762 of NZ_CP009574.1, forward strand.
CTATCTCTTTGAGAGAAATGCTGATCTACCAAAAGCTTATTTGTTAGACCTAAACCAGGAGCTAAATTTACCATATTACATCTAGGCATAAGACCTGCTTGTCCGCCAGCAATCATAAACCCTGAAATAAAAGCAGCACCAGCTGAAGTTCCAGCAACATTTACACCTTTTGCATTTAATCTACGGATTAACTGTGCAATTGGTGTACCACCTAAAGTTGTTGAAAGTAACAATTGATTTCCACCTGTCATAAAAATACCAGTACATTGAGCAAGCTTATCTTGATAATCTTTATTTGTAGTAGCTTCTAATCTTGTTTCAATTTTTAAATTATGAGCTTCTTTCACGCCCATTTTCTTGAAAATATCAACATATATATCTCCAGTATCAGGAAGTTTTGATGCTGTTGGTATAACTGCAATTACAGCATCTTCACCACCAGATAGTTCAATAAATTTCTCTAAAACTGTAGGGCTTGCAAATTTGTCTTCTCCCCCACCTATAGGCATTATAAATCCACGATGATCCTTTTGTACTGGTTTAGAAGGCATCTTAAAAATCTCCTTTATAATTTATATCTTTTAATATAAGTAGTAATAATATTTTGGATAGAATAATACTAGCTAATAAACATTTTTTCTATAAAAAAGGTTTATTTTTAATATATAAATTGATATATACAGACATTTACCCTTCTAACAATTAATGATATTCTATCCAATATAGAATTTTTATATCTTAAGTCTTATTAAAAATGAAAAATATCAAAGCTCTTACGATTGGTGGCGCAACTTTAGACACCATTATAGAATATGAAGAAATGTTCACTATGAATATGCAAAAAAAAGATGTTACTCAATCTTATATGCTACTTGAAGAAGGGGCAAAAATAGAAGTTAAAGAGCATAATTCTTTTTCAGGTGGTGGTGCTACAAATGCTGCAGTTTCATTTAAGAAACAAAATATAGATGTTAGCTTTTTTGGAAAAATTGGCAAAGATATAACAGGTGAAAAAATAGCTCAAGAACTTGATAGTTTTGGAATAGATATATCAAATATAAAATATTCAGAAAAATATGGTACTGCAACATCATATGTGATCCCAACATTAAGCGGTGATCGAACAATTTTTGCATATAGAGGTGCTAATAAAGATATTCTGAAAGATGATTTACCATCTCAAGCAATTATTGATAGTGACTTTATATATATAACCTCTTTAAGCGAATCTTCTGCAGCCAGATTACCTGAGATAGTTAAACTAGCATCAGAAAATAATACAAAAGTGGCTATTAATCCAGGATCTAGTCAATTAAGTGTTGGTAAAAGCTTTATCAAAGACTCAATGTTTGGTATTGATATACTTGTCTTAAACTATGAAGAAGCACAAAAGCTAATGTTATCGTTATTATCTTCTAATGACAAAGATGTAGCTGAATCAAAAGATAGATTAGAGTCTAATCATAAAGAAAGTAATCATGACTTTCTAAATGCAACATTTAGACTGAAAGATTTTTTTACAATATGCCTTGATATAGGTGTAAGATTGATTGTTGTGACTGATGGTGGTAATGGTGTATATGCTGCAAATACTGAAAATATTTACCACAGTGAGTCATTACACATTAAAAATGTAGTCAACACTCTAGGTGCAGGGGATTCATTCAGTTCAACTTTCTGTGCAAATATTTATAAAGGAAACCCAATTGAAGAATCTCTAAAGTATGCTCTAATAAATGCTAGTCATGTAATCCAATATCCAGATGCAAAAAGTGGTTTACAGACATCAGAAAATCTTGAAAAGATCAAATCGAAAATGAGCAGCGGCTTAGACAAGAAAATAACTGTTACACCCTGGTAGCAATATATCTACCCTCAAAAAATGATTCCACATCAGCCACATAATAGTCTATCTCGACATTATCATGAAAGTTTGCTGCTGATTTACTATCATCCGCATGAATTAAAACTGTTTCCATCCCTAAATGCTTTGCAGTTATTAAATTATGTGATGAATCCTCAAAAAATATGGCATTATTTAAATCAATATTGAATCTATATCTACCTATTTCAAAATACTTATATTTTGGCTTAGCAACAAGTCCTGTATCCTCTAATGTCAGTACGCCATCAAAAGAATCCGCAAGCCCTAACTGGTGCAGTACTCTATACGTATGGAAATTTGAAGCATTGGTAAAGATATAAGTGCGGTGATTTCTTCTTAATTCATTAATAATACTATTTAATTTTTCATTTGGCTTAAAGTGGTCAATCTCGATATCATCGATATAGTTTAAAAACTCTTTATAATCAATATTATGATAACGCATCATTCCTAACATAGTTGATCCAAACTCATAATACAATTCATCTCGAATTGAATCAGCCTTTTCAGTATCTGAGATGTCTAGTTTAAGTCTTACATACTCACTCATTCTTTTTAGCTGGCTATCAAATAAGCCATTTTTATATGAATAGAGTGTATTATCAAGATCAAATATGTAGGTTTTCATATAGTTATTTTATAATTATTCTAAAATAATTATATCATCCTCACTGACATAATCACCCACTTGAATTTCTATTATTTTTAAAGGTTCATTTTGGTTATTCTCTAAACGATGTTCTTTAGCTATTGGGATATATGTTGACTGATTCTTTTCAAGATCAAATTTCTCATCGCCAAGTATAGCAGTTGCAATACCTTCTAGCACTACCCAATGCTCACTTCTATTTTGATGCTTTTGTAATAATAATTTTGAGTTGGGATTAAGGTGTATTTTCTTAACTTTATACCCTGATGAAGAAATAAGAGTTTGGTAATACCCCCATGGGCGATAAACTAATGAATGTTTCTCTGCTAATTCTGGAGCATTTTGTTTAACCTTTTCAAGAACCTTTTTTACATCTTGGGATGAACCTTTTTTCGCTATTAATAGAGCATCATGTGTATCAACAACAAGTAAATTTTCAACATCGATCATTGAAACTTGTCGTGACTCTGATACTAATAAATTATTTTTAGAATTAGATAAAACAGGTTTATTCACATCATCTTTATGTATAATTGCATTGTTATTTTGTTTAGCTACTTGCTCCTCAAGAGAGTCAAAACTACCTAAGTCCGACCAACCAATATCTTCACATTTAACAACTTTTACTTTTTTACTTTTTTCCATTACAGCATAGTCAATACTATCACTGGGAATATCAAGCATAGCTTGCTGATCTATCCTAACTTCAAAATTCTGATTATTTGCAAAAGCAATTATCGATTTTTGATATATTTCATTAGAATATTTTTCTAATTCTGCTAAAAACACTCCTGCTTTAAAACAAAAAATACCTGCATTCCAATAATAGTTTTGCTGCTCAATGTATTGTCTAGCTGTTTCAAGATCTGGTTTTTCTTTAAAAGATACAACATCATCTCCATTTGCTTGAATATAACCATAACCAGTCTCTGGTTTAGTAGGTTGTATACCAAAGGTAACAATGCTGCCATCAGAAGCCATAGATTCAGCCTCTTTTAAAGCTACTTCATATGCTTGTTGGTTTTTTATAAGATGATCAGAAGGAGTTACTAATACTATATCATCAGGATCTACTGCCAAGCATGCAAGAGCTATTGCAGGAGCGGTATTTCGTGGTGCTGATTCAAGAATATATTTATAAATATCTCCCTCTAACTCAATCACCTGATCCTGAGCTAAAAAATATTGCTCAATATTAGAAACTATTACAGTCTTGTTACATATAACACTATTTCTATTTAAAGTGTCTTGAAATAGCGACTTATTATCGAATAGTCTCACAAATTGTTTCGGGAAAGATGTACGACTTAGTGGCCATAGTCTAGTACCAGAGCCACCGCAAAGAATTATGTTTATCATAGAAAATATCAAAAGTTTACTCTAGTTATATGATAACAAGCATTTTGCATATATTGAATTTTAACTTATGTATTTTCAAACATTTCTCTTAGCAAGTAATAAAATATAAGAGTAAAAGTGTAATTGTTTTTACTTATTAATATTATTTTTATACAAATTATCCAATGACGCTATCATCTTATCTATAGTAAAAAAACGCTCTTCATCATAATACTCTAGATCTATTTGTTGCAATTCATTTGCAAGATCTAGATGATTTGTTAAAGAAAAAAGCTCTACATTATTACTATGCCTTGCTATAGTTCTATTTCCATAAGTATCAGAAAGTAAAAGCTTCTTTTTTGCATCTAGTGCTTCTAAGGCTGCTATTGATAAACCCTCCCACCGAGACGGTAAAATAAAAATATCAGATGCATTTAAAAGCTCATATATATCCTTTCTACTGCCCAAGAAGTTTATATTTTTAATATTCCTAGATTTAACATAATTCTCTATTTCTAACCTAGTAGCCCCATCCCCAGCAAAATAAAACACAAAATCATTAGATCGTTTATTTAAAACTTCAATAGCTTTTACCAGAGAAAAATAATCCTTCTGAAAATCAAATCTTGCTATAGTTATACAAATAGTTTTATCTATTGGAAAGCCTAACTCTTTTCTTATAATACTTATAGGTTTAGCATTATTATTCATTAAAGTATAATCAATGCCATTGTATATTTTCTCTGAATTTAATCCATATAGTTCTTGTAAGGTATATTCATCCTCATCTGAAATAGTAATTATTTGATCTGCTTTTCTATATAAAAAACCTTCTAATTTCTTTCTTAAAAATGATCTAGCTTTTGGAATAACCCCTTTTTGAAACTCATATTTATGAATATGAAAACCATGAATAGTAATAAGTTTAAAAAACTTTAGCTTATATAAAAATAAAAATGGTTTCATACTATGGAAATGCACAATATCTGGATTAAATAATTCAATATCTTTTTTAGCATAACCATTATTTATTTCTACATTTTGTAAATCATCAAACTTACTAGAGTTATCACCACCTCTCTTAGCAAAGATTTTAAAATGATGCTGCGGCATCTCTTTGCATATTTGAAAAAGATGTTCAGGTCCGCCACCTATAGACAAATGTTCTGTTACTAAAGCTATTTTCATCTATGTCTCTTCAATACTTTTGTGAGCAATATTTTTACTATATTTACATACATAAAAAACTTACCTTTATTTGTATTTGTTATATTTTTAAAAAGCTTATTTATTACATTACTAATTTTTTTTCTTTGCGCAAAAACAGCTTTATTAAAAACACAGCAACTACATGCTAAATAATATTTATATAAAACTGATGCTTGATAAATATAAACAGCATCAGATAAACAAAAATCTTTTTCTATTAAAAATTTATTTTGTGAAACAAATATATCAATATAAGTATCGGATGTTTTAACAATATTTTTTATATTCTTAGCTGTCCCCATAATACTTGATTTTCTTTGGAAGTAAAAATACTTAATTGAACTATTTCTTACAATCTTATTAGCTGATAAGAATAACTTATACATAACCTCTAAATCTTCAAAAATAATTCCTTCTCTAAATCTATTTTTCTTAAAAAAGAAGCTATTAAATAATTTACCGCAAGCTGATGTTTCTAATTTATTTAAAATAAGTTTATTAACAGCTTCTTTTTGAGAGAATGTTTTAATTTTATTAGTATTAGGAATATCTTCTACATTAGAATCATATACATTTTCAAATCCTACTATCGAAATATCGGCATTATTATCAATAATATTTTGATATAAAGTATTAATGTAATCTAGAGCAACCCAATCATCACTATCAATAAAGGTAATATATTTACCTTTATTGATTTCTAATCCTGCATTTCTGGCACTAGACAGTCCACCATTATTTTTATTTATTAAAATAATGCGGCTATCTTTATCTATATATTGCTGACATATCTCTAACGAATTATCAGTAGATCCATCATTTACAAGTATAATTTCTAAATTTTTATATGTCTGATTAATAACAGAATCCAAACATCTAACTAAATAGTTTTGAACATTATAAACTGGAATTATTACACTTATTAAAACTGATTCTTTCATGATTTAATTTTATTCCTTTTAATCATATTCTTGAAATAAAATATTTTTCCTTCAAAAACATAATGAAGAAAACCTACCCAAAATCTTTTGTATACAATACAGTTTAATAGCTCTTTATATCGATTCTTTATTTTAAAATAAGATATTTTAAAAAACATTTTACAAAGTAACTTATTTAACTCTCTTAAGTCAAAAAAATCTCTTTGAGAGTACAACTTGTTTACTTTATCAAAGTAAATAGCTACTTTCCTTATAGATATTAACTTAAGCAGATTCTCTTCAAAATTAATAGGTATATAATGTATAAAGCACTCTTCATTAGTTCTAAAGAAACTAGGGTCTATACTCTTAAGTAAGTCCGAAACTATTTGATTAAAGATTCTTCTTCTTTCGTTAATATTCTCAACCGCTTCAGCTTTTTGAGTTACACTATTATCATGGACTCTGTAGTATAGTAAAACTTTTTGTATATTACTAAACTCAGTATATTTATATAAATCGACCCACAACTTATAATCTTCAATATTTTTATATTCATGGTTGTAGAAAATATTATTATTAATTAATACTTTTCTTCTTATAATCACTGATGGATGAGCAAAAGGTACATAATATAAAAGGAGACTTTTTAATTTCTTGTCATTTTTTTGAGGTTTCCAAAAACATTCATTATAATCTTCTCCAATTTTTTTTATCCAAGTTCCACAAACTCCAACTTTATGGTTCCTTTCCATAAACTCAACTTGCTCAGAAAACCTTTTTGGTAAACTAATATCATCAGCATCCATTCTCACAATATATTTACCTTTTGCAAGAATTACACCTTCATTTAAAGAAAAAACTAAACCCTTATTTTCCCTATCTATTAGAACAAACCTATCATCAATTTTTTGATATTTTTTTATTATATCTAAACTCTTATCTGATGAACCATCATTTATAATGATAAATTCAAAATCTTTAAATGTCTGATTTAATACACTTTCAATCGCTTCACCAACATATTTCTCAGCATTATAGACAGGCATAACTACAGATATTAACGGCTTATTCATATTTTTATCCAACTCTCTGGGCATATATCACTTTGATTTATACTATCATCATTAAACCATCTGTTGGGGGCTATAATGATCTTTTCACTATTTTGATTAAGCCAGGCACCCCACCAACTAAACGAGCTATTAGCAATAATGTTATGTTTACATATAGACATAATTTGCATATCTCTATAACTATCTGAGCCAGTATTAGTACAAATATAAGTTACGTCCTCAATATCTAAACACTGTTTACACCATTCAATATCATCTGAAAATACAAAAAAATGGGGGGATTCAACTCTTGATTTAATTATATCGATAGCGTTATTATAATAATCTAAATTACATATATCTCCATGAAGTGGATGATTAATGTAATCGCCTCTCCTTACATGAATAGAAACTAAACTTCTATTTTTATATTCCTCTAGTATTTTAGCATTTTTATCGTCTAATGTCTGAAATTTAAATATCTCTCTTATTTGTTTTTCTACACTTTTAAAATATTTTTCAGACTGCCAATACCCATCTAAATAACAATTATCTTTATTATAATATTTTTTATTAAACCCAAAGTCATCCTGAGAGAAATAGTTCTTATGATACTTAATAAATCTATTAAGAAACTTTGAGAACAAACTTCTAAAAAATTTTCTTTTACATCGACATAAAGAAATACTTTGTCTAATATTTTCAAAAACACGATCTAATTCAAATCCATTATGTTGTGTATAAGTTTCAAAGTCCCTAATATCTATACAACAATCTTTATACTTTTGCTTTAAGCTCATATAAAAAGCATATTGAAACATTTGGTTTCCCAAACCGCCCTGTATTTTTACCACTTTCATACACTACTTAGCCTCAATAATCAAACATCTTTAACCCTTAAAAGATAATAATATATATTTGAAATAGATTTTCTATGAAAAAAAATATTAAGTAGTAGTACGAGAACACAAGCTAATAACTTACTAATTAACGTTAAATCACTAGTATTTATAAAGTAAATACCAATTAGTATAAATAATATAACCACTATTTTTTTAATAAAAAAAATATATTCAAAACTGACTTCTTTTTTATATTTTGACTGAACCAAATATAAAGACCAGAATACTGTAACCACCCCATTAGCTATACAACTACCTAAAAACACTCCTGTGATACCTATCTCTTTAGTTAAACATATTGAAAGAGGCAAGTTTAGAATAGCTTCGCATAATGTCATTCTAAAGATACTCTTTGCCTCTCCCATAGCAACTAAAATTGAATATGGAACCAAGCTAATCATCAAAAACATAAAATATGATGACATCGCTAAAATAGCTAAATCCCCAGAATATATATTTAATGAACCAATCCATATATTTATTATATCCTTACCAAACAAGCAAACTACAATTGAAAAAGATACACCTATAAAAGTTAAAATAGATACCATATCTATTGTTAATATTTTTAAAAGACTTTTATTTTTATTTTTTATAATTAACTGAGGATATAATGGATTAACCACATTCATAATTTGAGATATCAAAGTTAATCCTAAACCTAAGAATGTAGCTAAAATAGAATATTTAGTTACCGAATCCAAACCTAACATATGGGAAATCACCAACGCATCTGTACTCATGATAATAACGCCTGCCAAACCATTAAACCAAAAATATGATCCAGAAACTAATATATGTTTATATGTTGCAGCATCAAAACCACTATGCTTTTTTGCACAGCTATTTAATTCCTTAGTCAAATCATGTTTTTGTTTGTTAATAAATTTATAAAATATAACCACATAAAGAACACCTGTGAAGATTAAGATTACCCCTGTAAATAGCGCGTAATTAATTAAGCCATATCCCATTATTATAACTAATATAATAATTAATAAATTACCAATATTCCTAAAAACATCCAGTATCTTAACAACATATGAGAGATTGGAGAAAATAAGAACTTGATTAAACAATGAAAAAGGTAAAAATATTATAAAAGCTAATATATTAATAAAAATAAACCATCTTGCTATTGTTAAAATATTGTTTGGTATATCCCCTACTATTCTAACTGCATTAGGATAAAATATTGATATTGTAACTAATACAAAGACAAGTATTAAACTAAAGAATATCATTATAAAACTACCTTTTTTAATAAGTAGTATCTTTCGAGGTATATCATCTAATTTAGCATACATTGTAGCTACAGCCCAAGGAATACCAAAATTTGCTAATGTTAGATAGGATATAATAGATGTAACAATAGAAAAAAGTCCATATTGTTCTGTACCGAAATAGTTTAATGATAATCTTGTTACAACAATCACTACAAAAATTTGTATAATAACTGCTAAATAACTATAAGTAATATTCTTCTTAAGATTATACATTTTTACAAATCTTTAACCACCTGTGTTTATATTTATTACTTCCGTACTTCAAAAAAAATATTTGTTGACTATACTCTGACAATATACAAATATTGCACAATACTAACTATATAAATATTTCCCAAATAAACCATTTTAACATTTATCTTTTAATATAATTTAAAAATATCCGTTTATAAGGTAAATATTTAAAGTCTTTCCAAGTTATATATTTACACATAACTTTAAATGCTTCTCTTGTCTGTATTTTCTCTAATCTATAGCTAATATTATTACTAAACTTATTAATTGTTGCTGGATATTCTACATAGGTAAAATTTGAGAACTTTTCAACAATTCTAAAATATATCTCATAGTCCATGCTGTATTTATTACTTATATCATATTTCATTTCATTAAAAACTCTTTTATCAAAGAATATATTCTGTAACCCAACTAAAGTACCATATCTAATAAGATTAATTCTATTAAAAGCAACATTAGGACATTTTCTTAATTGAACTATATTTTTATCGATATAGTAAGTATATGAATCAAAATAAATAGCATCAAAATCAATCATAAACTTATAGTTATTTATTTCAAATAATGTTTTAGTATTTAATAAGTCATCACTACCCAAATATCCTATTATATTACCACTTACATTCTCTAGCCCTATATTAATTGCATCCGATATTCCTTTATCGTTAACTTTAATCCATTTAATAAATTCATATTCTTTAACATATTCTTTAATTATCTTATGTGAACTATCGCTTGATTTTCCATCAACAATAATTAGTTCCTTATTAAAATATTGATTTCTTACAAAAGATAATATAGAACTTCTAATAGTTTTTTCACCATTAAAGTTCGGCATTATTAAAGAAATTTTAACTTGATGATTCAAACTATTTTAAACTCCTTACTAAGTATCTGATCATTTTCCAGAAAAACCTGGCTATTCCATTATCAATAAAAAAGTCATTCTCATGTAAATAATCAACATTACTTAATTCATTATGTATCTCATGATCAAAACACTCTAATACTCCATTTCTTATAAAATTACCAGTAAATATAAGTCTAATTCTATTTAGATGAGTCTCATAACTCATTAAAATATATAGCTTAAAAAGTTTTTTTGAATACTAAGAACTATAGAATTCAAAAATTTAGTCTGGAACCAAAATAAAATAACTCCAATTATATTTTTTACCCAAAATGCCAAGATTAACAAAACTATACTTATAAGGACTATTTGAAAATGGCCAAAACCACTTAAAAAACCTATATTATCAAACCGATTTGGATTAACTAGCACACTCACAAAAGGAATAACAGCTCCGACACCTAACATAGAAGATGTAGAACCTAGAAATAATAAAACAAGGTATAAAAAAAACTTTTTTTTCTGAGTGGTTTCTAAAATACCGAAGAAATATTTAAAAAATTGTTTCACTTAACACCGCTCTCTATAACTTCATCATAAACTGATTTATAACTTTCAACCATTTTATCTAGATCAAATATATCATCAAATCTAGATCTAGCATTTTTACCATATTCTTGAGCCTTTTGTTCATCTTGCCAAAGTTCTTTGAGATTTTTAGCTAAATCTTGACTATCATTTGGCTTAGCTACTAATCCAGTTTGCTTATCAATATTTACAAAAGTTGTACCTGTACCAATTTCACAGGTTATCATTGGTTTAGCAAATATACTTGCCTCAAGTAAAACCAGTCCAAAAGCTTCTGTTCGCACATTTGATGGTAGTACTAAAGCATAGCTTAGTTTCAACAAAGATAGCTTATCTTTATCATCTAATGCTCCAACAAATTTTATATTTTGTAAGTTATTTTGCTTAGCCTTCTGTTCAAGATACTCCCTTTGATTTCCATCACCAACTATAACTAATGGATAATCTTGCTCTTTCATAGCATCAATCAAGACATCCAACCCCTTGTAATATCTTAGACCGCCAATATAGATGAAGAATTTTTCAAAGCCTATAGTTTTTTTCCAACTTTGATAATTCTTCTCATCAATTTCATAGTCTTTTTCATTTAAACTCATAGGAATTACTTTTTTGGGAGCTTGTATTTCTTTTAGGGCTTCACTACTCTCAAGGTAATTCGGCGATGTTGGCAAGATAACTTCTGCTCCATTAAGAAACTTTTTCATTAATGGCTTATACAGCATCATCAATTTTTTTTGTTTTATAATATCTGAATGATAAGTAATTATATAAGGCTTTTTAGGTTTACAAATCATATGTAGCAAATCAGCAAAAGGATACGGAAAATGATAGTGAATTATATCAATTTGCTTACTTAACTCTCTAAATGTTTTAATAGCCGAAAATGAAAAAGTAGTCGAAGCCATATTTAAATTAGTGTTAGCAAAATGTAATGTATAAAAATCCTTTTTTATAGTCTCATTTTTCTTACCCATCGCTAGTATGTGTATTTCAGCATCATACTTTTTAGCCATAGCAATAGACAATTCATGTATAAACTTCTCTATACCTCCATATGTATATGGATAAAATGATTTAAACACATGCAATATTTTCATTTTCTAAACATCATTCTCTTTTGCAAAATCTTGCCATCTAACAATATCTTGGCAAATATCATCTATAGATTTCTTAGTTTCAAAACCAAGTTCTTTCTTAGCTTTAGAGACATCTGCAAAACTTGCAGTAATATCACCTGCTCGCCTATTTACTATTTGATATGGTATTTCTTTACCTAATGCTTTTTCATAAGCTTTAACAAGCTCTAATACAGAGTATCCCTTTCCAGAGCCAAGATTATATGCTCTCCACGCAGGTTTATCTTCGACCAGCTTTTCTAATGCTAGTATGTGTCCTATCGCCAAATCTACCACATGAATATAATCTCTCACACCAGTACCATCTCTAGTCTCATAATCACCACCAAAAATACTAAGTTTAACTAACTTACCAGCGCCAACCTGACCTATATATGGCATAAGATTATTAGGTATACCTTGAGGATCTTCTCCAATCATACTACTCTTATGAGCACCTACTGGGTTAAAATATCTTAGACAAGTAATATTAAACCTACTATTAGCATTCTGAAGATCTTTCAAGATTTCTTCTAACATTAATTTTGTAGCACCATAAGGATTTGTCGTACTAAGAGGCATATCCTCTGTAAATGGAGGTTCATTATTCATCCCATAAACAGTCGCTGATGAGCTAAAAACAAAATCATAAACCTTATAATATTGCATCAACTCAAGTAAATTTATAGTTCCTTGAATATTATTATGATAATACTCTAAAGGTTTCTCTACACTCTCACCAACGGCTTTAAATCCAGCAAAATGTATTACTGCATCAATTTTGTGCTTTTGAAAAATGCTCTCTAGTTTAAACTTATCCAAAAGATCTATCTCATAAAAATCAAAATCTTTACCTGTGATTGTTTTAATTCTATCTACTACAGATAGTTTACTATTCGATAAATTATCCACCACTACGACTTGGTAACCTTTCTCAAGAAGCTCTACAACCGTATGGCTACCTATATAACCGGTTCCACCTGTTACTAATACTTTTTTACTCATAACTATATTCTATATAATTTGCATCTATATGATTTACGATTTTAGTATCCATAGTCTCTTTCTTAGGTAAAAATAGATCTAGAATTTTCATGAAAATAACCCTAACTGTTTCTATAATAATTAACAAATCAAAAACAAAACTCCATCTTCTTATATATACAAGATCAAGTTTTAATTTATTCTCCGGCAAAGTTGAATAATTTGTCAAAACTTGTGCATAGCCTGTAATTCCTGCCTTAACCTTTGTTCTATATAAAAATTCTGGAAGCTCTTTAGCAAACTCCATTATTAACTCTTGTCTCTCTGGCCTTGGCCCTACTATCGACATATCACCCTTAATTACATTAAAAAACTGTGGTAACTCATCTAACCATATCGGTCTAATTACCTTACCAACTTTAGTGACTCTATTATCATCTTTACTTGCCCATACAGCACCAGTTTGAGACTCTGCATTAACCTTCATACTACGAAATTTTATCAGCTTAAATTTTTTACCATCTTTTGTCATCCTTTCTTGAATAAAAAATGGCGAATTCTTATCTTCTAAGTATATAGCCAATCCAACCAGTAGCATAATTGGGAATGTTAATATAATAATTATCACACTAAAAATTACATCAAATACTCTCTTGATTGCTTGAGCTTCAAATGATAATCCAAAGTTTTTGATACCCATTGCAAGGCTATCACCAAGAGGCACTAACACAGCACCCCAAACTGATATTTCATATTTCCTTGGTATAAGTACAACTTCTAAATTATATTTACTAATCAAAGATAATGCTTCTGAGCTTAGATTCTTTAAAGCATTATCGGATATAAATACTTTTGTGTATTTATTCAAAATTTCAGATAGTTCAATACCATTAACGTCTACACAAAAATATCCACAAACCTTTTCACTCGGCAGTTTTACAAATTGTGCTTTTTCAAAAAGCCAGTTTTGTTCCTTCTCTAGCCCTATCACCAATATATTATTATTTATAGCTGCTCTAATTAATGATCTAAAAAAGACTCTTGTTAAAGATAGTAGTAACAACTGTAGTAAGAATCCAATAATAATAAGACTTCTTGGAAATGAGAAACCTCTCAAGAAAAACGCCAATGTTGTAATAAACATTGCAATAGCTAATGTACAAAGCAGAACTTTAAGAATATTTCTCGATTTAGAAGTTTTCTCACCATTTGTATACTCTGAAACTAATAATATAATTAATGTTGTTACAACAATAAAAAGTGCAAGAAAATTAAAACTTTTAAAATTTGAAATATCATAATCAAACAGATGTAACGGTATAGAATAACTTAACAGTACTATTAAAATAGATATTATTAATTCTAAAACTTTTAAAGTTGCTAATCTATTATACTTTTGCAAGCTCATCCCTCATATTACCAATAGTTTGCTTATAACTATCAGAATTAAAAATTGCAGATCCAGCTACAAAAGCATTTACACCACTATCAGCAATTTCAGCAATATTATTAGGATTAACACCACCATCAATTTCAAGTAAGATATCTCTATCTGTAGCTTTTATCCATTGTGAAACTTCTTTTGCCTTTATTAACATCTCAGGAATAAATTTCTGTCCCCCAAAACCAGGATTTACAGACATTAAAAGTACTCGATCTATATGCTTCTCAACATATTTCAAGCAATCTATATTTGTAGCTGGATTTAACGCTAAACCTGCATCTATACCAAAAGATTTAATCAGCTGTAAACTTCTATCTATATGCTCACTCGCCTCTGGGTGAAAAACTATACTAGTTGCACCAGCTTTCGCAAAACTCTCTATAAGATTATCAACTGGCTTAACCATTAAATGTACATCCATACCAACAGTTATGCCATAATCTCTAAGAGCTTTAAGAACCATAGGGCCAAAAGTTAAGTTCGGTACATAATGATTATCCATAACATCAAAATGAATATTATCAGCACCTGCTGCTAATACATCTTTAACGTCATCTCCTAGCCTTGCTAAATCAGCAGATAAAATTGAGGGGTTTATTTGAAATTGTTTCATAGCTCTCTAAATCTCATAAAATAATTAAATTTAATTTTAGCATAATGACACAAAATATTTGAGCTAGCAGATAACAAAAACTATAATAATTGTGTTTGTATAACTTTTTATAATTAATGAAGGTAAATAAAGTGGAACATATTCAAAATGCTAAAAAAACTTTTGAACTTGAAATACAAGCTCTTGAAAGTCTAAAAAATACAATTGATGAAAGCTTTACAAAAGCTTGTGACATTATTATGAATAATAACCAAGGCAGAGTAATTATCACTGGTATGGGAAAATCAGGGCAAATAGGTAAAAAAATAGCAGCAACTCTTGCAAGCACAGGGACTCCTGCTTTTTTTGTACATCCTGGTGAAGCTGGGCATGGTGATTTTGGTATGATTACTAATAAAGATGTTCTTATAGCTATATCAAACTCTGGAAACTCTAGTGAAATTATGGGATTAATGCCTATGATTAAGCACCTTGGAATTCCTGTAATCTCTATCACGAGCAATAATAATTCTTTGATGGCAAAAAATAGCGATGTAATTTTAAACCTTGGCGTTGAGAAAGAAGCATGCCCACTAAACCTTGCTCCAACATCTAGTACAACAGCGACACTGGTTCTAGGAGATGCTTTAGCTATTGCTCTACTAAAAGCAAAGAACTTTTCTGCTCAAGATTTTGCTTTCTCTCACCCAAGTGGTGCTCTTGGTAAAAAACTGATTTTAAAAGTCGAAAATATTATGCGTAAAGGAGAAGAACTCCCTATAATAACTCCTACAGATAATATTCGTAGTGCCATTCTTGAAATTAGTAAAAAAGGATTAGGAAGTACTTTAATAGTTAAAGATAATAAACTACTTGGAATCTTCACAGATGGTGACTTAAGAAGAATGTTCGAAGCAAATAGTTTTAATTCACAAACTCCAATTAGTGAGGTAATGAGCAAATCTCCAAAAGCTATTTCAAAAGATGATATGGCTATCGTAGCTCTAGAAAAGATGGAAGATTTTGAAATCATGAGTTTGGCTGTAACTGATAAAGATAACAATATTCTCGGTGTTGTTACAATGCATGATTTAATCAAGCTAGGACTTAAGTAAAAGCTATTCTACTTTCCAATAAATATTTTTTTCAACCAATGGTCTGCACTTACATATCTGCCACCACCATATAAGAATAATGTAAACAGCATAATGAAGTATGTAACAGAAAACTCCATACCGCCATTTAGCATAACAGGATCACCTAAAGCAGTTACATAGTTATACCTGTCTGGGAAATTTTGAGATAACCATACAAATAGATCATTTAATCTTTGTGTAGACTCTGCTGTTTTATCTGCAATAGCTGGCCAACCATGAACCCAATGAACCGCTGCACCAGCAACACCCATCACAAACATCATTGGAATTGAGACAAGTCTCGTAAATAAACCAAAAGCAATTCCTATACAACCAATCACCTCTGCAGATGTTGCTAAAAATGCCATAACCTCTGGCATAGGCATACCCAAACCGCCTTGAGAAGCTGGCGCTCCAAACCATGCTACAGTCGTGCTAAAACCCTCAATCTTTGATCTAGCACCTACAAACATTGTTGGTACTAAATACAATCTTATCCCTAATAAAAGTAAAAAATCGATAGACTGAAACTTTTGGATAATTTTATAATATACATCATATACTCTATTTATCATAAATTGCTCCTTATATTGATAAACTAATCATATTTTGGTTATGCCAAGAGACTAAGCGATTTATTAAGTACTCTCGTTGATCATTATTTATTTGTTTAAAATCTTCAGAATCAAAAACCTCTACACCTTTTTCTAGAGCTGAGCTTAATACAGCAAACTCTAACGGTGATAATCTTTGATATGAAGTTCTATGGTTTATGTTACGGTAAAGTGCATATAAGATATCTTTATCTGCACTTAATTTATTTTCATCTAAATCATTTATATCAAAAGGTAATGATATAAAAGTTAGTGTTGGATTTGCTTTTATACTTTTTAGATTTTCAAAATCTATAGACTTAGTGATTTCATCATTCTCATTAACTTTAGACTCTTCTATTTCTATAGAAAAAAGTAACCATTCAAACTCTATTAGCTTGGATAACTCCTCACTCATCTCTACAGATCTCGAAGATTTTAAGATTTCTGTAGCAATCTGATGAAATGCTGGCTCAGATGCAACATTATCTTCAAAAAAAATCTTTAAAATACTTTGTTTTAATTCTTCTGAAGCATGGATACTAAAGAAAGGAAAAGTATTATCTAAAACACTCGATACATTGCCAGTTATAAACTCACGATACATTTGTATCTTTTCATTATTTGAGTTGCCATAACGAATTGCATGAGTAAAGTTTTGCATTTTAGTTTTTAGAGATTCTGATATATTCATATTTTTCCCTCTATAGTATTTGTTATGCTATTTAACTCATTCACCAATTCATCAAGTTTAGGTACAAAATGATCTCGCTCAAGTAGCATTGGGTGCCAACCATGTTGCTCGACTGCAAACTTAGCAAGCTCTTTTACTTCTTGTATTACATCTTTACCATGAGTATCTAAGATAAAATCATCTTTCTTATAGTGTCCAGCAATATGGTAATAATTGACGCTTTCTTTATTTATTCCTTTGATAAACTCATAAGCATCATAATTATGGTTATGTCCATTTACATAAACATTATTTATATCAAGAAGCATTTTCGCACCACTTCTCTTTAGAATTTCATTAATGAAATCAAGCTCATTCATATCATTATCATATTGGTAATAGTATGAAATATTTTCTAATGTAAGAGGTCTTTTTATAATCTCCTGTACCTGATCTATCCTATTACAGATATACGAGATACTTTCTTTCTCTCTTGGTACTGGCAAAAGATCATATAAGTATCCTTTCTCATCATCAGAAAAACATAGATGATCACTGTATATCTTAATATTGTAATCATCTAAGAATGTTCTAACTTCACTCAAGAATTTCTTATTAAGCGGTTGAAATCCACCTATTGATAAACTCAAACCATGGGCTATGATAGGATAAATATCGGCAACCTTGTCAAGATAATCTCGCTTAAAACCACCTAAACCCATCCAATTCTCTGGAGAAAGTTCTAGGAAGTCAATTCCATCAACTTTTTGAGCTGATAATATCGACTGATGTTCAGATCTTAAGCCTATACCTTGACACTTACCAATCATTGTCCACAAACTCCATTTGAGCACTTACCTAATTGTGCTATTTCTTTTTTGTTTTGCTTACCATAATTTTTTTCGACTGTAGTACCGCACTTGCCATCTCTAGCTCTTACAAGCTTGCCATCTTGCTCATCAGAGTTAACATCTACTACACCAAACTTTTTAAGTGAACCACATTTACCACTGGCACATTTACCTTCACCTTGAGCAATTGGACTGCTTTCAGATGAATCTTGAGCTTGCGTGACTGGTGCTTTTGCTTCTTCTGCTAAAGCAACACCAAATGACATAGAAGCTGTTAAAGCAATTGTTAAAGGTATTTTTTTCATTTCTAATTCTCCTTATTTAACTCCATTAACTGGGAAACATGCTAAATCCCTACCTTCATATACAGGGCCCTTATAGTACTTCTGTACGATCTTGGTAGATTCATCTTTAAGTTTTAGACCTTTACCTAAGAAGTGACTTAAAACTAAAGCTTTTGGATTCACTGCAGCAGCAACTTGACCAATTACAGATGGTTTAGCATGTAGGAAACTACCAGCGGCATCTGCACTTTCATCAATTGGCATTGGCATCATTAAAATATCTGCATTTTTTGCGAACTTAACAAAAGCATCTCTAAACTTGTCATGCTTATTACTACCACCAGCACCTGTTACTACGATTGTTCCTTTCTTAGATACAATCTTATATGCTAAAGTTGGGACATCACCCTTAGGGATACCTAACGCCCAAACTGTGAACTCATCATTAGAGAGAACTTTTGTAGGTTCTAGTTTTGTGTAGTCAATATCTTTCACAGGATCAAGCTTAAAAGGAAAGCCATCTGTAGCTGTAAGTATTCCATGCAAATATGCAAAAGAACCACTCTTTTCACTGAAAACTCTTTGTAAGAAATCAGTGGCACTAGGGAACAAACCAGAGCCTGTAGGCCCTGAGAATGGTAAATTCTCTTTTCTATCAGAGAAATATGCACCTTTTAAAATTGCTGGTAAATCTGCTGAATGATCAGCATGAAAGTGTGTCATATTGATTGATTTTAGATCTTCTAGTCTAGCACCTGATTGACCAAATCTAAGGTAAGTACCACCACCAGCATCGATTAAAATCTTAGACTTGCCATCTAACCAAATTAATTCACCAGCAGATGCTCTAGCATCATCTGTAATAGGTCCACCAGAACCAAGTAACTGCAATGTAAAAGATTTATCTAAACATTGAGGTCCTGTCTTTGCAACACCTTGTGTAAAGCCTGCTACACACAACGAGGCTAACATTAAATTTCCAATAGCTTTTTTCATTATTTGACTCCATTACAAATCTAGCTAACTTTGATACATGAATTATGAACACATGACCTAAATTAGTAAAATGAATAGTTTTGATATCATTTATAATTTTTTCTGATATTAAAGGACAAATAACAATTAATTGATGTGAAAATATGCAAATATAATAAAGTTTCTAAAAGAACAGCAATACTGAAAATAAGCCCCAATAGTAAAGAATTATCAGAACATGACACTTTAAAGTAAACTAAGAAAATTTATTGATTTTTAGATTTGAAAAATTAAAGAACATTACCCATAAGAACACTGTGGTAACCAGCGTCTACGTGGATATTTTCACCTGTAATACCAGAAGCCATATCAGAGCAAAGAAAAGCAACTGTATTACCAACTTCCATAATATCAACATTCTTTTTAAGTGGAGAAACTGAAGCATTGTAATCAAGCATCTTTTTGAAATTAGAAATACCTGATGCCGCTAGAGTCTTGATTGGACCAGCTGATACACAGTTTACATTGATTCCATCTGGACCTAGAGCAAGAGCAGTATATTTCATAGTAGCCTCTAGAGATGCTTTTGCAACACCCATAGTGTTATAGCTAGGCATAGCTTTTTCAGCACCAATATAAGTAAGACCAACAATAGATCCTTTTCTACCTTTCATCATTGCACGACCTTCTCTAGCTAATGCAGCAAAAGAGTAAGCACTGATATCATGAGCAACTGCAAAACCTTCACGAGTTACAGTATCAACAAAATCACCGCCTAACTGATCACGAGGAGCAAAAGCAATAGAGTGGATAATACCATCAAGACCATCCCAAACTTTACCAAGATCAACAAAAAGATCTTTCATCTCTTGATCTGAAGTTACATCACATGGCAAAACCGCTGCTGGATTAAATTCTGCTGCTAATTTTTCAACTCTATCTTTGAACTGACCTACATAAGTAAATGCAAGCTCCGCACCTTCTCTATGTAAAGCCGTTGCTATACCATAAGCGATAGATTTATTACTTAAAAGACCTGTTACTAGTATTTTCTTACCTGCTAGAAAACCCATTCGTATTCTCCTTTTTGGATTTTTTATTTAAACTCAATATCTACTATATAAACTTAATGACTATATAGTACAAATATTCCAAACTAATAGATATAATTATAGTTAATCACACAATAAAACACTAGCTTAATTTATATAAGGCTGTCTGATGGAATGTAAAAATAAAAAAATAGTACCTTCTCATAATGGTGAAATAACTTTTGATAGAGCTAAAGAGACTTGGAATATCATGAAAATCACTTCTGAACTTGTCGAAGGGTATGAACGCTTAGATAACTTAACCCCTGCTGTAAGCATATTTGGCTCTGCAAGAATTAAAGAAGATAATAGATATTATAAAGAAGCTGTTAACATTGCTGAGAAATTATCAAATCATGGTTTCACGATAATTACTGGTGGTGGTCCGGGAATGATGGAAGCCGGAAATAAAGGTGCATCTAAAGGTTGCTCTCACAGTGTTGGACTTAATATAACACTACCACATGAGCAAAAACCAAATATTTTCCAAGATATTAGCTTGCTTTATAGATATTTCTTTACTCGTAAAGCAATGTTTATTAAACACTCTATGGCTTATGTAGTTATGCCAGGAGGCTTTGGCACTATGGATGAGTTATTTGATATATCAACTCTTATTCAAACTGGTAAAAAAGCATTTATGCCTATTATTCTTTTCGGAAAAGATTTTTGGGGTGGCTTAATGAACTGGATAAAAACAACTATGATAGAGAATGGTGTAATTGATAGAGATGATCTTAAAATATTACATTTAGTTGATACTGTAGATGAGGTGATTGAAATAATTCGAGATCATTATAATAATACCTACAGCTCCGAAGCTCATTCAAAAATAGTATTTTAAGGCTACGAGTATGGATATCAATACAATGTCAGCTACATTGATCAATAATTCTCTACCTATTATTACAGCATTTACAGTTCTAATTCATATATTCTGTGGGCTAGGAATAGCAAAAGATATTCCTAAAGTTTTAGATAGAAGACTAACTACGATACTTTTACCAAAAAATATATGGATTTTAGTTGGTTTAGTTTTTGGCATTTGGGGACTTTTTATTTATTGGCTAATACATCACTCTACAATTTCTAGAGGATAGAGCTGAAAAATTTTGGATTAATTTCAATCTACCTTGTCATCTAATACTTCATTTCTTAGATTTAGGATATCTTTTCTAATAACATCTTCAACAACCTCTTTACTAAGCGTATGATCAATACCTTCAAGAAGCTCAACGCTTCCCCATGTACTTTCAAAGAACCCGTTATCGACTATATTATCATGCTCTGCAAGTGTTACTCTTATAGCTTCATTAAACTTTCCAAGCTTTCCATTCATAAGTAATAAAAAATACGCTCCCAGCATTTTTCTAAGCCTAACTTTTCTTAGAACGCGCATTGTCTTATGATGAATAAAGAAAGGTGTTATTAAATGAAGTTTCTCATATAAGGCTTCATCTATTAGCGAAGATATTCCTGCTGACATTGATATTGCATAAATCAAGTCATACTTACCTGAGTTTATATTATATTTATGAATAATTCTTTTTAGCTTTCTTTTGACAAAAACAGGACGCCCTAAAGCAACAGTAGTTACTTTAACCTTAACACCATCAACATTCACACATTCAACGCTATCACCTTTACTATAATAGCCACGTATAATTATTATATTTAGCATATTTTTATTATTAAGCTTTTTCAATAAGCTCGATAGAATATCCATCAGGATCTTTGATAAAAGCTATGACTTGTGTTCCACCTTTTAGAGGCCCTGCCTCACGAGATACAATACCACCTTTTGCTTTAACATCTTCACAGGCTTTATATACATCATCAACCTGCATACATAGATGTCCAAAAGCGTTACCATGGTCATATTCATGATCACCCCAGTTATATGTCAACTCTAATACTGTATGATTAGAAATATCTCCATAGCCAAGAAATACCAAAGTATATTTATATTCTGAGTTTTCCATTTTTTTTTGAACTGTCATACCTAATACATTTGTATAAAATTCTATAGACTCTTCTAGGTTTTTAACTCGCAGCATCACATGGGCAAAACGCATATACACCTCTCTAAACTTTATTTGTTATTAACCATTGGTTTTGCTATATTATAACAGATTTTTTAATCCCCTGTTCGTAACTATCCAGGGTTAGCAAAACTATAGGAAAACAAATGACAAACTTTGAACTATTAATATTATTTACTTTTATAGACTTTCTTATTCTATTTTTATCATTCAAATTATTTGGTAAAAAAGGCTTACATGTATTTATTGTTGTAAGTGTAATAGCTGCTAATATCCAAGTAAATAAAGGCGTTGCTTATGATATTGCTGGATTTCATATAGTTGCAACTCTTGGTAATGTAATGTTTGGTGGCATATTTACTGCCAATGATTTACTAAACGAAAAATATGGAAGACAAGAGGCTAAAGCAGCAGTATTAAAATCTGTTTTCTTTGGTCTTTCCTTTGTATTGTTAATGTTTATCTCAACACTATTTATCAGCTTACAAGATAATTTTTATAATGATGTTAACCATTCTTTAGATCTTTTCTTCTCAATCGGTGGGGGAGCTTTAAAAGCAGTAATTATAGGTAACCTCGTATATCTAATATCACAATTATTTGATGTACTTATCTATTCTAAGCTAAAAAGCTATAGCTCAGATATTAAATGGCTTTGGCTAAGAAATACTGGCTCAACTTTAATATCTCAAATATTAGACACTACTCTTATCACATGTGGATTTGCATTAGCTGGAATAATACCAAAAGAATATACTATAGAAATCATCATATCTACTTTAGTTATCAAATATATTATTGCCTTAATAAATGCTCCGCTTTTTTATGTTTTGGCATTTACAAAGCCTCTTAATAACTGAAGTTTATAAGGATTAAAGTTTATTATTTACTTGTTATTGAATATAAGGATGAAACAATATCTTTTTGACCATTAAGATATTCATCCTTGTTATTAAGCATACTGTATTTAGTATAAACCTCACCAATACCTTTACAATAAATAGATATAGAATTATATTTAGTATTTCTATCAGGCTGATCTTTATAATCTACATTATTTTCTAATTCAAACTGAACACAGCTATTATATGTATTTCCATTTATATCAATTTTTGGAATTAATTTTGTATACTTTGATTTTTCATTAACAGTATAGCCATCATAACTATTTGAACTACTTTCAACTTTATTTAGCTCTATTTTTTTAGGAAATAAAGGCGGCTCTTGAAGCTCTGAATCTCCAAGCTTCATCGTACGAATCTTACCATCACTATCTTTGACTTTCATAGAGTTTGTTTGATAAACCGCCCCATCTTTAATAACATAAGTGTATTCACTATAACCACTTGGTTTACCTTCAGAGTCATAATTTCTTAGCTGATAAGTACATTGTGTTTTATTTTCATTACAGCTTTTTACAAACCTATCATATTTTCTTGCTTCAGGATATTTTGTATTTGGTGAAGTATAAGTATAAACAGCTCCTACATCTGTTGAAATCAAATCACTACCTTTAAACACATCTTCTTTTGCATACGATAGAGATAAAGTTGATACTAATATACCCCAAGTTAACAAAATCTGTTGTCTCATAACGAATCCCTTACTATATGATCTTAGTAATTTATAGTAAACCTAACTTATTCAAACCATAATAAACACCGTCATGATAGTTTGCTTTAGTTATCAAATTAGCTTTTTCTTTTAATCGCTCAGAAGCATTTTCCATTGCCACTGCAACATCTACTCGATCAAACATCTCTAGATCATTATTACCATCACCAAAAGCATAAGTTTCATAATCTTCTAAACCAAGATTTTCTACCACTTTATCTATGCCATTTGCTTTGGTATGACCTGCAAGATAACAATCCACATAACCATTTTCATCATGTGGAGCTACCACATACTCATCACCTAAAGCATGCTGTAATGCAATAGAGTCAACTTTTTTACCAAGCACTAAAGCATTATAAATCGTAACGTTATACAAGTTATGGGTTGTAATAATCTTATCCTTATTAACAATTACATTATTATAAAAATAATTAAGATCTTCTGACTCAAGATTATTTACATAAGCGAACTTTCCTTCAAAAAGCCAATCATGGTTATGCTTCTCACAGAATTCTAAAACTTTATCTATAGCATGCTGTGGAAAAAGCTTCTCATAAATAAGCTCATCCTTAACTCTTACAACAGAACCATTTGCTGTTATAAAACCATCCATAGGAAGATCCAAAACAGCTTGGGGTACAAAGCCTTGTGTTCTACCTGTTGCGATAAAAGTTTTATACCCTTGTTTTCTCAAAGCTTTTATAGCCTGAATATTTTTATCAGAAACAAAAAGTTGACCTTTTTTTTCATGTACCAAAGTTCCATCAATATCAAAAAAGAATGCCTTATTTTTCATTATATTTCCTATTTCGACCCTTCAACTCCGCTCAGGGATCTATTCTTTTAATAAATAAACATAGCATCGCCATAGCTAAAAAATCTATATTTTGACGCTATGGCATGCTCGTATGCTTTCATAATTTTTTCTTTATCTGCAAATGCGCTCACTAGCATTATAAGTGTAGATTTTGGCAAATGGAAATTAGTAATCATAGCATCAACTACATTAAACTTTTTACCTGGATATAAGAAAATATCTGTTTCACCTTGATAAGGTTGAATTTCACCACTTTGCCCCGCTGTCTCAAGTGAGCGTACAGAAGTTGTACCAATAGCAATTACTCTGCCATCATTTGCTTTAGTTTGACGAATTTTTTCACATACATCTTCAGGTACAGATATAACTTCTGAGTGCATTTTGTGATTATTTACATCATCAACTTGTACTGGTTTAAAAGTCCCAGATCCAACATGTAACGTTATATAAGCTGTATCAACACCTTTAGCTTTTATCTGTTGCATCAACTCATCTGAGAAGTGCAGGCCTGCTGTAGGAGCAGCAACTGAGCCAAGATCTTTTGCATATACAGTTTGGTATCTCTCAGCATCAAACTCTTCATCATCACGCTTCATATATGGAGGTAATGGAATATGTCCAAACTCTTCCATAAGCTGATAAATATCTTTTTCACCCTGTAGTTCAAGTAGATACATTCCACCATCTTTTTCTAGCACTATAGCTGGCGTATCTTGAACATATATCTCACTTCCAACGGCTGGTGCACGGTTTGCTTTAATATGCGTTTCAAAAAGCTTTGGTGTCTTAACTTTTTCTATTAAATACTCAAGTTTTGCACCTGTTATTTTCTCACCATATAACCTAGCAAGCATTACTTTACTATTATTAAAAACAAGCAAATCCCCTTCATTTATAAAATCTATAAAATCAGTAAATTTATGATCTACTATTTCACCTGTTTGCTTACTCAATTTTAATAATCTACTAGCATCACGATTCTCTAATGGATAACTAGCTATTAGTTCTTCTGGTAATTTATAATCAAAATCGTCTGTTTTCATTTTCAAACTTCCTTTTTAACAATTCTCCTCTTGAGAGGAGTACTCTGCTATGCAGAGGGAGGTGTGTTATTAACACCTAACTTTTCACAATAATCTTTTAGATATTTCATCACGCCATCTAGATTATTTTTAACATCTATATCTTGTATATGTAAAACTTTTAAACCTAAGCCTAATAAATATGAATCTCTAATTCTATCATATTCATATTTATCATTATGACTTAATCCATCTATCTCTATAACTAACTGCAAAGCATCACAATAGAAGTCAACAATATAGTTACCAACGATCTTCTGCCTATCAAAATCTAGGTCTAAAAATTTACGAGCTTTTAGCTCTTGCCATAATAAAACTTCTGATAAAACGCCAGCTTTTCTAAGCTCTTTTGCTCTACCTTTTAGTTTTGGATTATATGGCAATATTCTTTTCATTTCTAAAATTATAGTCTCTTGCTATCTTTATACTTTTCCAAACTACCCCGTCAGTCTGCGACTGCCACCCCTTCCAATCGAAGGGGAATTTCTTATTGTATGTCATTCTATGGCTTAACTATAGAATCTATTTTTATAGCTAAACTATACTTTATCTATGGATACTACGGTCAGTGCCGTAGTATGACTATTTTTCTAAATTCCCCTCTTGAGAGGGGTGCCAACTTGTTGGTGGGGTGTGTTTTAAAAGCTAACTTTATCATTTAGCTTAACTCTTATCGGCCACACCTCCCCTTGCTCCGCAAGGTACTCCTCTCAAGAGGAGAATTATCCCAAAATCATCTTTTCTATCTCTGCTTTTGTAGTTTCTAGATCTGCTATAGCTTCCTCTTGTAACTGCTTAGCTTCTGCTCGAATAGCTGAGATATGTTCTACTATCTCTTGTTGCGATATTTCACCATCTTTTGCTTGTGCCGGTGTAAGTGGTGGTAGTGGTATTTTTATATTTTTCATATTACTAGAGCCTATAAATGGTACTCCACCACCACCAATAAGCTTATCAATAAGTATTCTTCCTAAAGCTGATGATAGTAATGCTTGAATATAAAATGGATTAGCTTTGCTACCTAATCTTATTACTCCTGTATTATTATCTACAAAGTAATTATTATCTACAGCTTCATTTTCAAATACAGCAAATTTATATAGTCTTACCGCTTCACCTATAAACGGCGAAATAATATCACCTTTCTTAAGTTTTTTTACTTCAGAATCTATATTTAAATTTTCTACATTTTCATAATCAATATTATTGTCAAATCTTATGTTTTTTACTTTTAATAATATATTTTTCGAATCATCTATTAAATTTCTACCAACTCCTTGAAAAATATCATCTGCTATATTTGTTAGAGCACACATTTCATATTTGTTTTTAGATGATTTTAAAACTATATTTTCAATCTCATTAAAATATTTATTATTATAATCACAATCCCATCTACTACCACTAACGTCACTAAAATCTGTAGTAAAAATTCTAGCTTGTAGTGAATTGTCTTTTTCTGGTAATTCTATTCCAAGCTTATCTAATAGATAACTATCTATACTAGCTAGTAATTCTTTTGCTTTTTGTTCTTTTTGCTGCTTTTGTTGATAGGCTTGTTCATATTTTTTAACTATTTGCTTTTGGATTTCTATAGGAAGTAATGGAACATCAAAATTTTCTAAGAAATCTTTTGATACTCTTTGATGGCCTGCTGATCCACCAAAATAATTTTGTGCTTCCGCCAAAACACTTTTATGTCTTAACAAAAAATGTAAATATTTAATATTTATATCATTAGCCTTAGCTCTAATTACAAAAAATTCTGTAGAACCACACGCATAACCATTTAAAGTTTTTTCTACAACTGCTGATTTTCCATTTTGCATGCAAGGTGTAATTTTTGCCCAGATTAAATCACCTTGCTTAAATCTAGTATAGCCCTTAGACTCACTAACTTCTTTTGTGTAATTTTTAAAAACTATCCCATTTTTATCAGAAACAGCATCCATAGGTATAAATGTAATTTTTTCACTCTTTTTTAAAGATGAAAAAGAAGTTATTGGATCAATATATGCTATTTTTTTGAGCTTAACAGAATTTACTTTATCAAAATTAAAAATATTTCTATAAGCCTGTGGGTTAAGTCTTTTGCCAAATACTTCAGAATAATCCACTAAAAAGACTTTATTATTATCTACAGAACTATCAAGTTTATATTCTGTCATCTTCAATATCCTTGATAAATTTTGTTAGATGCTGCTGTATTTCATCTAGCTCATTATTACCAGTTTCTTTACCTGTTGCATCGTAGCCAATATTTTCAGCTATTGCCATGAATATAGGATAATCAAGATTTTGAGCTTTTATTTGCTCTTTTCTCTGCTCCTGATATAAATCTGTTAGCTTTTCTTTGAAATCTGCTAACTTTTGATTATATTCTGCTGAGATTTCTGTTTTCCAATCTTTAAACTCTTGTGTTTTTTCTATAGTTTTTTTGTCAGTTTCTGCTGTAGTGTTTATAAATCCAGTATGATTTTTTATAACACTTTTTTTCTCAGCTTCTATAGCTTTAGAAGTATTTTCATAGCCTTGCGAATCTTTTATATTATTCTGTAAATCTACTTTTAATTGCTTATAAGCTTGGCTTTTTATAGCTGGCCACTTTCTCAAGAAAAGCACCGAACTTTTGACACCTGCACCATTTGCAGCAAATGCTGTCTGCGGCATAGACACTACAGCCACGAGCCTAAACCAATCTTCTATTTGATCTCTTACATATTGTAATGAGCTATTTGTAAGTATCCCATCAGGTATAACTATCGCAAGAAAGCCATTTTCTTTTAAAAATCTATAACATTGCTCTATAAATAGAACCTCTGTACTCTGGGAGTCTTTACCTTTGATTTTCTTAGTTTTTAAGTCTAGCCAATCAATATCTGATACACCTAAATTATACTGATGTAAATATGCTTTTTCTGTTTGCTTAATTTTACTCCCAAACGGTGGATTTGTAATAATAAAATCCATAGAGCTAGCTTTAAACTCTTTATTTGTCTTTTGCATTTCATCAAAGCTAACTAATCCATCACTAGCTATTACATTTGTATGACCATCATCATGAATAATCATATTCATCTTAGCAGTTCTAGCTATTTGCTCGTTTATCTCTATACCAAAGAGATTCTTCTCTGCAAAATCATGCCAATAGTTATGGTGAGCTCTATCTTGCTCTCTATCTTCCTCGTAGTCAGGATACTCTTCATCCGCTTGACTTCTAACCTTATCCAAAGCATGCAACAGAAATCCACCACTACCACAAGATGTGTCTAATACTCTATTCGTGTTTTTAATATTTAAAACATCTACAACAAACTTAACTATAGGTCGTGGCGTAAAATATTGCCCAAAATCACCCCTAAAAAAACTTCCCATAAAAGTTTCAAAAGCTCGACCTTTGCTATCTAAATCTGTCTTATTAAGGTTTACCCCTTGTAGATAATTTACAATTGTTCTAATTCTATAGTCTGAGAGCCTAATATCATCTTTAAAGACCTCTTTATCAAACTCTTTACCGCGATTATAAATATATCTTACTCGCTCAGCTAAAGCTTTATTAGTACGATAATCTTCATCCCTATTTTTTTCTTTATCTTCTTTTGTTAAATCTTCTTGTATTACTTGAAAATGATATACTTCACCTTTTTTACGGGCTTTTTTATTATTACCCTCAAGGTTATATCTCTCATCCCAAATCTTACAAAAAATCAACTTATCTAGCTCGTCAAAAGCTTCCGAAGGATTTAGCTGACCTCCTGCCCAAAGTGCATTATGCGCTTGTTTAAAAATCCTAGTTAACTCACCTTCTGACACTGTTTGGATATCTTTAAACTTTTTATCTTTATAGGCTTTATATTTGGCTTCTTTACAAACTCCACCTTTAGCATACTTAAATGGTGGCACTCGATCTTCACCAAACTTAGGAATATCTGGTAATGTCTCTTTTAGATTTTTATCTTTATCAAACCTAAAATACTCATTTAAAATACCAGATGTCACCCAAATATACTTGATAGTTCGAGAGATAAATCTCGCATAGCTAAAACCCTGCTCTACTGCCTGACGATATTCTGACTCTGAAACTTCTTGTTTTTTACACTCTACAATTAGCTTAGGAGTTTCATGTGCCTTGTCATCATAGACGACCATATCTACTTCTTTTCTAGTAGAACCGTCTTGTACACTTTCAAATTGATTTATATACTCTGGGCTATAATCATAGTCATATACAAGTTTTAAAAAGGTATCTGCCTGAACTCTTTCTTCTGGATTATCTATATTTCTTGATTTATTTTGAAATACATAAGTTATTCTCTTAAACTCTTCATCAAAATTAATATGATTATCTTGTATACCTTGCTCTAGGTATTTTATTTCTTCTTTTAAAACATCAAATTTAGTTTTTTGATGTTTAACTTCTAAATCATTACTCATGCTTATATTCTCACTATGATTACAGATTTTTTTAAAGAACGACCCTTCGACTCCGCTCAGGGATCTCTTTCTATTTACAAAGCCTGCTTCACCACTAGACTTTTAACAATACTATTTTTATCAACGAACTCAAATCCAGCTCTACGAGCTTTTTTAATATAATCATTTTCGCTAGCAAAGACTTCTTTAAATGCTTTCATTAGAGCTATCATTTTTTTATTATCAAGCCTTCTTTCACGTTGATACTTATCAAGAGTTGAAATATGACCAATTAAACGCCCTTTTGCAAAAGCTTCACTTACTACTTTAGTTAGAGCAATCACATCTTTAAAACCGATATTCACACCCTGCCCAGCCAACGGATGAATTGTATGTGCCGCATCACCAATCAATACAACATTATCTTTTGCATAGCTTGTAGCATGACGCTGAATTAGCTCAAAACTAAATCTTTTTGATAGAAGCTTCACACTTCCAAGAGTATTACCAATTGCTGTTGCTAACTCTTGCTCAAACTTATCATCCGATAAGCTCATCAAAAACTTAGCATAGTCAGTTTTTACAGACCAAACTATAGAGGCTTTACTTGACTTTTCTAGTGGTAAAAATGCTAACACGCCCTTATCATAAAATCGCTGATATGCTGTCAAATGATGCTCTTTTTCTAACTCAAGAGTTGCAACTATAGCTGTATGTTTATATGGTTTAACCTTAGTTTCAAAATTAAAATAATCACGAATAAATGAGTTAGCGCCATCAGCTCCAACTATTAGGCTAGTTTCGATGATTTTATCAGCTAAAATAATTTTCTCAGTATTACCATTTTTTTGGATTTTCTCAATTTTTTGATTAGCA
The DNA here is from genome assembly GCF_000764555.1 of Candidatus Francisella endociliophora. NCBI lineage: Bacteria > Pseudomonadati > Pseudomonadota > Gammaproteobacteria > Thiotrichales > Francisellaceae > Francisella > Candidatus Francisella endociliophora. Next base: position 567,269 of record NZ_CP009574.1, read on the forward strand.
AAAATCTCGATACCAGTATCACTTATTTTTTCAATTAACGCTTGAGTGATAACATCATTCTCAACAATGCAACCTAAGCTATGTTCGGCTATTTCTTCTGCTGTGATACTAATAGTTTCGCCAGGTTCATCATCCCATACTCGCATTTGATAATACGGAGATATACGATTATTTTTGATATTATTCCAGACACCAAGTTCTTGTAGCAATCTTTTTGAAGTGTGATTAATCGCACTAACTCTCGTCTCTATTCTACCTGAGTCTAAAGGCTTGTTTTTAACATCTTTTGCTTCGATAACAGCAACTTGTAAACCATTATGGTGCAACGCCAAGGCAAGGCTTAAGCCCACCATACCACCACCAACAATTACAACATCATATTTTTTCATTTTGTTATTCTCAGTCCAGTTTGTCATACTACGGCTTGACCGTAGTATCCATTTATTTGAGTATGTTATCATACAAATCCAACCATAGAGGATTGAACTTATTTATCAAATCTAGCTTCCATTTTCTTTGCCAAGTTTTCAACCTCTTTTCTCGATAAATGGCATCTTTAATATTTTCAAACTGCTTATAGTAAACAAGCATCTTAACATCATATTTTTTTGTAAAACCATCAACAAAGTCTTTTTTATGTTCATATACCCTCTTCACGAGATTTGAAGTCACACCTATATAAAGCGTTCCGTTAACCTTACTCGCCATTATATATACAAAAGCCATATTAAGCCTTATTTCTGGATCCTACGATCAAGTCGTAGGATGACTTTAATTATACTTCTCTTTTACTAATAGTTCTCATAAACACAGGGATCTTTACTAATCCTTAAAAAAGCTACTCACCTTCAACCACCTTTCTCATCAGAGTTGAACCTTTTGTAAGCTTACCCATCATTACTCTCGATAGAGCTTTTTTGGCCAATTTACTTCTTTGCAACAGATGTAATCCTACATTTCTACTTGTTACAAGCTTACGATCATTTGATACAAACCACTTTACAAAGCCATGTGTAACGTTAATTGTTCTATCATGATCTGGTTTTCTGACTTTTTCAAACGCTTGTAAGATATTTTTTAGCTCAAAAGAATTAAATATATCAGAGGCACTTCGAGTCCGCTCAGTGACCCGTTTATCAATTAAATCATACAAAAATCCAATATCTCTAATGCTTAGATTCATACCTTGACCAGATACTGGATGTAAGAAATGTAAAGCATTACCAAAAAATAAAACATTATCTTTATAAACTTCATTTGATTGAACAAGATATAGAGGAAAAACAGCTGGTTTTGAATCAAGTTTAATCTGACCTAGTCTATAACCAAACCTATCTTGTAAAAGTTCTTCAAATTCACTCGTAGCCAAAGCTAGTTTTTCTTTTGAATTATCTCTATCGACTGTCCAAACACACCCCATAGTAGTTCTTGACTTAGGAAGCATTGCTAGCACTCCATCTGTCATAAATCTTTCAAAAGCTGTATTATCATTATCAAGATCAGTTTGAATATCAAAAACAACTGCATCTTGTTTATAATCACGAGTTTCTGCACCAACACTTAGCATTTTTCTCAGACTCGAATTTGCTCCATCACAAGCTATTATCAAATCTGCTTCTATAATTTTCTGTTGTTGTTTTTGCTCAACTACTAAAGAGTATTTATCTTGATTTTTTTGTAGATCTATGACATTAGTTTCAAAAGCTTTTTCAATATTTGAATTATCGGCAACGCTTTTCAGTGCAACACTCAGAAGCTCTTGCATTGGTGCAATAGCTCCTAAAAATGGTAGATTTTCATCTTTTGCAAATATTTCAGCTCTACCATATCTACCTTTATCAGAAACATGGACTTTTTTTATTGCTTGAGTTTTAGAAGTAACTTTATCCCACAACCCAAGGGTATTTAGAAATGCTATTGATGAATAAGAAACAGCTATGCTCCTATTATCATTTTTGACTTGTAGTTGATCTTTTTCAATATGAATAATTTTACAACCTGTTTTTGCAAGAGCTAAAGAAGTTAGTAATCCTACTATACCTCCTCCAACTATTGCTACATCGTATCTAGCATCCATTTTCTAATACCTAAACTTTTTCGCTATCAATAAGTAGAACCGCAACTTTTGTATATTCGAGTAATTCCATGAAGTCATCCTCACAGCTCTCATCTTGACCTAAAGAATCATAATCCATATATGATATTTGCATTAGATCATGAATCGCTTCTTTGACTTCCTTATCTTTTGAATTTTCAAAGTCCAAACCAAATAGTCCAACACCAGATAAAAAACCTTTTATCCAATATGTAAGAGCCTCTGCCCTATAAGTTAAAGACTCATCATCCTCTGGAATAAATAGATCAAAAGTTAGACCTTTTTCATCAAATTGTGCTTTTGTGTAATCATAAAGCTTCTTCATTGTTTTCAAAGCTGAAGTTGCTACTAAATCACCCTCTTCAATAGACTTCGTCATCAAAGAATCTGACCAAGCTGTAAACTTAACCTCAGCACCAAAACTAAATAATGCACAAAGCAAGCCATGTGCCTCAGATGCTGAAGTTAAAGCTTGCATTACTTTCAATGCTTCTACAACATCTTCAAAATTAGGTTTTTCATTTTTCATAGATAGATTTTATTTTATATATTATTACTCAATATTTTACTGTATATGGGAGATTAGTTATAGGGATTTTTTTAAAAAGAAATCATCCTAGAGTGTTAGTTTAGACCATAGCCAGACCTTTACAGATTAATCATCTGTAATACTTTTTGAATTCAGCACTACCTAGAAATAATTCATTATGTACAGACCACGCTTAAAACTTAATTATCAAACTCTGCAATCTTATCTTTACAAAGTTTCTCTGTCAGAAGCTGTAACTGTTTAACTCTCTCACCCAGCCAAGTTAGCTCTTCTTCAGTTATCTTGTAATGTTTTGAATAGCGAGCTTCAATATATGCTTTCTTTAAAAGTTGAAATCTGCGACGCTCAACCTTACTAGTTTGTGGAAATATCTCAGCAACCTGCTCATCTAATTCAATGGCTAATGAGTTGAGTTTAACCAAATTATGAGTATTGGGTTTATAGTTTGTAAAAACTAAAAGTAAACAAGCATAAAAACGCTCTGTAGCTTGATGTAATAAAAATGCAGCATTCTTAAGATGACCTTTTTCCAACACCATTTGAAAATATTCATGGAACTGAAAAGCACTCTCAAACCATTGTTCATAATGCTTTTCAGCGATTTCTTTTGACTCTGTTTTAGTTAGATTACCAGCTAATGCTAACTCTCTACGATCTGACTCATATAGCACTATTCCATCTCGTTTTATATCAGAGAAAAAATACTGTCCTTTTACAAGAGCTTCATTAACCTCTTTAAGAGAATGTACAATAATATTTACTTCTGGACGAATCCTAGCAGACATACGAGATTCGACACTATCCCAAATCTTATACTCTTCTACAAGCTCTTGGCGATCTAGTATAACTAAAATATCATAGTCACTTATATAACCATGTGCAGGATCATTAACCCATTTACCTGTAGCAAAGCTACCGAATAGGATAATCTTTAAAATCTTACTATTTTTTCTTTTACCATTAGAAAAGCCAATAGCCTGCTCAAACTCATCGCGTATAACAGCGACTATCTGAGATAGGTGATTTTGCTTAGATGCTGGTAAATTACTTAAATCTGTTTTCATAAGTTAATGATACCATTTAAACATCTATAATTAATATCTTGTATAAACATTATTATAGTTTTGTGTTTGATCTCTCACATCACAATATTTATTGGCTTTAACTTCAAACTAAATATTTAGGATAATTAACCAAATACATAGCTGCCTATACAATAGAACCACCTAAACCATGTTCTGTAAAACCAATGTTTTTACTGCGTCCAGAAGTTATCATAATCTTCAGTTTGCCCTCTCGCATCACAATATTTTTTAGTTTTTTCTAAGGCAATGTTATTTTTATCATTCTTATGTTCTTTCCAATAAGTGCCAAATGAACTGCAATATATCGTATTTAATTGTTTCTTTTTAAAAGAAGTAATTAAAGGTTTAATTGTTTCTTTTGTAGTCGAATCATCATCAATAATAAAATCCATAATGATGATTGGATTATCTACAGCTTGTACTTTAAAGTAATAAGTACCGTATTTATAGTAATTAGCAGGTATACTGTTAGATGAAACATGAGTTTCATATTTATAATCAAAACTTTCTAATTTAAAAGGTTGTTTATATTCTTCTTCAAGTAATTTCATTACTTGAGCTTTAACTTCTTCTTGTTGCTCTTTAGTTGCTTCTTCACTCAACTTCTTTGGAAAAGTTGACTTAACAGTTTCAGCTCCCATCATAGGAGCAAATGCTAAAGTACTACAACTATTTAGAGAAATCAAGAATGATAATAAAAATACTATTTTAAAGAGTCTCATAATCAATTAGACATATATTTTATATAAAATTGATAGTCTTCACTATCTCCTCGTTCATCACAATATTTTGCATTTTTATCAAAAGCATTTTTATCAAAACTAGCATTAGCATGATTTTTTGAATAGTATTCACCTAAAGAACTACAATAAAGTCTTTTAAGGTCTTTCTTTTTAAAAGACTCTATTAAACTTTTAATAGAGTCTTTTAAAGTTTCTTTATCTTTTATTACAAAATCTAATTCAATAATAGGGTTATCAATAGCTTGTATTTTAAAATAATAAGTCCCATACTCCCTAACATTTATTGAGCCACCTGTTTCATGATGTTTTTCATATTTATATTCAAAGCTTTCTAATTTGAAAGGTTGTTTATACTCTTCTTCAAGTAATTTCATTACTTGATTTTTTACTTCTTCTTGTTGCTCTTTAGTTGCTTTTTCACTCCACTTTTCAGGAAATACATTATTATATGTAGCTTGTGTTGCTACTGAACCTACTCCTATTAAACTACAACTGCTTAGTAAAGACAGTGCCACTAAAGATGTTATTATTCCTTTTTTCATGATAAAACCTTAAAACCATTCATACCACTAAATACTTTGTTATATCTTTCTATTTCAGCTTGTTTTTCATTAGAAGGATTAGCTTTTAAAAGACTATCTACATTAGCATGACTGAACTCTGTTAATTGTAATGAACCATCAGGACTGTATCCTTGATACTTATAGTTTTTCATAAGATGAAAAGCAAAATCATAATTAGTTGAAGCAGCTACATACCTATCTGTTTCTATCATTTTAGGTTCGCCAACTAGTGTTGCTATATTTGCTACTAAATCACCTCGCCTAATGAAGTTAGTTAATAAACCATGATCTAGTTGAGCCTGATAAGTTACATAGTTATCTTTAATTTGCTTTTCCATTTTATTATCTGTAAAAATAGTTATTGGAGTAGTTACAACTTTTACAGTATCAGATACAGCTTCTGCTGGACAAGTAAGCACAAAGTTCACACCGTAACTATCTTGATAACAATCAAAGTTAAATACACCATCAACACTTGATTTAATTCCGTAACCTTCAAATGTTTTACAAGGGCTTAGTTTTAGTTTTGAGTACTTAGGATAGCTTACAAAATACATTGCTTGGGCTTGCACAATAGCACCGCCTAAACTATGACCTGTAAAACCTATGTTCTCAATTTGTAAATTGAGATTTCTAAGTAAGCAATCAGCAAAGTAGATACCTGCTTTCATACAAAATACTGTAGTATTTAATGGTACTGCATGCTGTAAAGCCATTCTTGCATCACTGCCCCAATTTTCAACTGTATCAGTTCCGCGTGTAACTACATATATACCTTTATTACTTTTATCTTTTGCATTAGCAATAGCTATACCGTAATAATCAACTGTATTAGGATTCAAACCATATTGGCTATCTATAATACTAGCATACTGATTACTTGTAGTTACAAGTTTGTATTTCTTTAAAATTGGTTGATAATAGCTTGGGAAAGTTTCTAAAGCAAATAGCATATCATCAGAAAAAATAAACTTTTCTTTGGCTAGTGGCGACAAAGTTTTCTTATCAGAATTATAAATCAAATTAGCTAAAGGAACATTTTTAGATTTACTAGCAGTCTCCAAAAATCTCTTCTCATACACCAACTCACACAGCACAGAGGCATCTTTATCAGGCAGGTCTGTTAGCGGTTGGCTTGTGTCTTCTTGGTCTTCTTCTTTAAGATCATGAACTATGTCTTCAGCATCCCTTGTAAACATAGTCGTAGCAGGCGTTATCTCTAAGTATTCATGCTTGTAGAAAAGATCTCTATCCTTTCTAAGCTTCAAGGTCATTTCTTCACTATTTATCTTGTTGTATAAGCCGTTTATCTTCCTCTGTAGACTGCTATCTTCAATGCTTAGCATGTCTTCTTCTCTATTCCACAAATGCTCTACACTTTTAACAGGATCTACCTCATCATATTCATTTAACGGTTGATAGTGTTTTAATGCTGTTAGATAACCTTTTCTAGTCCTAAATGTAGATAGTAGCTTAATACACATTTTAAGCACTCTTTCAGATAGTTCTATACTGTTTTCTATAGCTTCTTGACTAGCTTTACTTGGGTTATTGAGTAGATAGAGTAGTTGACCTACTGACTGAGGTACTAACGCTAGTATTAGCTCATCAGGGGCTTTTTCTAGCTCTTCTAAAACTACTTGTATACTTACTGTCTTACCATTCTCTTGTAAATTTTCTAAGTACTTCTTAATCTCTTCATCATTTGGCACAGCATAAGTATCTACTAATGCTTGATAGTTACCTCTTCTGCCTAACATTTGTTTTACTATTTTAGCTATGATTGTTTCATCTAGCTCAAACTCTTGTCTTGCCTCTTGATAATAATAAAACTTCTCCAATGAGTAACGCTCACCTACTGTAGCATCAAATATCAAAGCATCTCCCTCTGGATAGTCTTGATCTTTGTTATGTGTAGAGAATAGATATTTACTATCTGCATAAATCAACCACTTATCATCTTTATAATCTATCTGATATGGTTTTGTTAGTTGTTTTGATTGTAGGTCTTTGATTTTTAACCTACCTAGATTTAGTTTTTCTATTTTCTTATTATTCTTAGTATTAGCTGCCCTACTCCAATGCAATATCCCATCAACTATTTGATTATCTTTAGCTGTAGGGTACTGATCGTGATTTTCACCTTCTAAGACATATTTATTATCTTTGACTGCTACTTTAACTTTTTGCGATAATAATACCTGACTATCTACATATTCTTCTGTAGCTACCAACTCAAATACTCCATACTCTTCATCTACTTGATGTTGATATGATTTATGTGTTATTGCTTTTTCATTATCATAATCAATATCTGCTATTAGATCAGGCTTGTATGGTAACCTAGCATAAGTCTCTGCTAACTGCTTGAAGTTGTACCTACCTGCTAACATCAAGCCCATATATAGCATACTTGACTGTGTAGTCTTGCCGATATCTAACCATCTGTTGATATTTGTCTCAGATAAGTTTTGTAAATGCTCTATGCCATTATTTACTGCTTGTTGGTTAGCAAACTGATAGCCTCCTTTAAAACCTAATCCTTTAACTTTAGATTCTAAATCTCCACCTATAGCACCCCAGTTAATCAAGTATGTATCTCCATCAAGATGTTTATCTTTATCAAAATCTATATCTGCAATACTCATACTATCTAGTACAGACTGGTCTAGCATACAGATACCAGATCTTACAAAGCTTATATGGATATATTCTTTATTAGCTAATAATGTTTGTTCAAGGTCAGCTGTAGTGTCAAATCTATTTGCCACTTGACGTTTAGCAAAGTTATTTCTATATATAGAATTTGTCTTTGACTTATTCAAATATTTAGCTTGTGAATTAAATATATCTCTAACTAAGTTTGTCGGTACAAAATATAGCTTAGCTTGTTTAGGGCTATATATCACATCACCAATATAGTAAATATCATCTGCATTATCATCAGGATGTTTATATTCTGCTTGTTTAACTTGATACTCTTGGAGTCTAAATGATGATTTAGTCATATCACCATCTATAACCATCTTAGAGCCAATATTATACTTAATACTACCTGCATTAATATTTTTAAATGGCGCTTTTTCTGTTTGATTTTTTGCAGTTACTCGAAAACCAGCACTTTTTACATTTAGCTTGTCTGTGCTTATCGTGGCTTTGTTTGATTTAAGATTGATATTCTTTGTAGCTGTGATTGTATGCTTGCCTGAGCCAGTTTCTGTCAGTATATTATCACTTATGGTTGTACTATCAGCCATGATCGTTTCAACTCTACTCTTTGCTTGTATAGTTGTCGTTTCTTGCTTAGTTTCGCTCTTATAATCTTTTGCATGAAATGTTTCTTTGGCTGATTTAGATTGCTGATAAATCTTAGTATCATCTTCGTAAGTGTTATAGATATTTCCCTTACTTATCTCTTCTACCTTAGATGAGGATATTAGCTTCTTCTTTTTACCTTCTGCTAACTCCTCTTGAACTATACTATCATCGCTAACTATATTCTTTTGGACTTTACCACTTTTATATTCTGATACGCTACTTTGGCTCTTCGCTCCAGATTTATCTTTATCAGCCCAATCATCCGGACGAGTGTTAAATACTTTGGCCATAGAAATACCACAAAACTTTATAATCTTATTAGTTTGATTATAAAAGTTATTAAACTTAATTTATAGATAAAAATTTAAACAATTCCTAGATCCTTTACAAACACAGAAACTAAAATAACAAATAAGTATTATAAGTGGTAACAAGTTCTAAAAGTCAAGAAATATATCTACAAACTTTTCACTATAAATCATTCAATCATATATTTATGTGATTTATAATATAAAGCGTAATCAAGGTTTAGTTGTCTGGGTTACAAGTGGTTTAGCTACAATCTTGAGCCGATACTACTTAGAAAAGGGAGTCTTGGTGTTTTGATTGGAGTGCAAGCTTTGGTTTATGCTACAAAGAAGCCCAATATCAAAACTATGACACCCACTTGATACCAAATGGGATCAAGAACATTGAGCTAAAACGGTAATCTGGACAACTAATTTTTTATATATTCGCTATGGAAAAAAATCAAGTTCGTAAACAGCTATTAGATATCCGCAATAATCTAAAAGATAAAGCTGAATTATCACAAAAAATAAACTCTCAAGTAATCAAATATATAACTAATACTTTTAACAATCCCAAGATAGCAAGTTTTTTATCAATTAAGCATGAAATAAATACAGATCAGATCAATAACTACTTTAAAAATAATATTTATTTACCAATAGTACACCCTTTCTTAAAACATGGACTTTGGTTTGCTAAAGACTCAAAAAAATATTATTTAAATAAATATAAAATTAAGGAACCGCTGCACACCTCTAAAGATATTAGAGCTCCTTGGGAACTTGATATTATTATTGTTCCCATAGTCGGCTTTAATAAAGAAAAATACAGAATGGGAATGGGTGGAGGCTTTTATGATTATACATTAAGCTTTAAAAAAGCCCATAAATCCCCACTAACTATCGGTATAGCCTTTGATGAGCAGCAAAATAATGATATTATCATAGACAGTTACGATATTAAGCTTGATTTAATTATTACACCTACAAGGATATTATAAGACCATGGATAGTACTACTGTAGCAACTCAAATTAAAACACAAATACTATCACAAGTAGATCCTCAAGCAAGTATTGAAACAATAGATGAAACACATAAGCATATAAGGCATAAAGGCTACACTGCAGGTAAATACCATTTTACCCTAAGTATAAAGTCACACAAGCTTAACTCAATGAGAAAGATCTCAGCACATAAAGAGATTTTTAATGCTGTAAATGATCTTATGCCTTATATCCACGCTTTATCAATAAAGATAAAACCGGAGTAAGTGATGTTTGATTTTATTTTACATTTTAATGAGTATATAAACTATTTCATCAACACTCTTGGGATATGGTTTTATATTTTATTATTTTTCATCATTTTTTGTGAAACTGGTATTGTCTTAGGAATATTTTTTCCTGGCGACTCACTACTTTTCACAATAGGTTTAACAGCTGCTGCAACTAGTATAAATATACATCTAGCAGTACTCTCAATCTGCCTAGGTGCAATAATTGGAGACTCATGTAATTATATTACAGGTAAATTTATTGGAGAGAAATTATTTAGCACCCACGGTCGAATCCTCAAGTCCGCTTACCTGATTAAAACCAAAGAGTTTCTAGAACAATATGGTACAAAAGCTATTATATTTTCGCGTTTTATTGCCTTTGTAAGAACCCTTACACCTTTTGTAGCTGGTATAAGTAGAATGAATTATGCTAAATTTGTAGTTTTAGGAGCAATATCTGCTGTAATATGGTCATTCTCTATTACTTATACAGTGTATTTTTTTAGTGACAACCCTTTTGTTAAACAAAATCTTAGTCTGATTATAGCAATAATTGTTATAGTCGTTATTACACAGATGGTTCTAAAAGCTATTCGGAATAAAATAAAAGCAAAAAGAACTTAACCTTTAAGTTTTATTTTCTTATAATCTAGTGATAGTTTATAGACAACATTGAATTATGGATACTATTTCAGCAATCCTACATATCATATTACACTTAGATCAGTTTCTTAGCACCTATATTAATATCTTAGGAGACTGGACATACTTATTACTTTTTGTAATTATTTTCTGCGAAACTGGACTTGTTGTCACTCCATTTTTACCAGGAGACTCTCTTCTTTTTGCGTTAGGGCTTACATGCGCTGCAACTACACTCAACATTCATGTTATCGCCCCTATACTAGTGCTTGCTGCTGTATGTGGCGATTCTTGTAATTACTTCCTAGGTCGAATGATTGGAAAAAGAATTTTTAAAGATAATGCAAGAGTACTTAAAACTGCACACCTTCTAAAGGCTCAAGAGTTTTTTAATAAGTATGGTGCTGCAGCAATTATCCTTGCCAGATTCACCCCAATCGTTAGGACATTTATGCCTTTTACAGCCGGCATGGCACGAATGAGATACCCTAAATTTGTGATAATGGGTGTTATTGGCGCATTCATCTGGGTTTACTCGATTGTTTACTTAGCATTTTTCTTTAGCAATAATGCTTTTGTTAAAAAATACTTCGGTGTATTTATTATTCTAATAATAGTTGTTTCACTAGTGCCTGCTACCCTATCTTTTATAAAAGCATTAAAAAATAGACTTCTTAAATAAAGACTAATTATTTCTTTAAGCTTAAATAATCAATTAAAAGTTTGCGGCTTTTTAACTGCTTACCAGCTAAAACATAATCTACAAAAGCACGCACAACTTTTGAAATTTCTTTTAAATCAGTCTCAGACCAAGCGCTTATAGATTGATTTATCTTTAAAAGACTAGCTCCTGAAATAGTATTTAACTCAGCATTTAAACACTTTTTAAAATCATTATTTAACACAACATATCTAAAGCCACTATCTATTGGCACTCCATCCACATCACAATCAACATAAATACCCTGACCTAGGCTCTCTAACAACTCTAACTCAAACATTCTAAGTAAATACTTATAATTATTCTCATCTATATTTTTAAGTAAAAAGTCATACTTACTAAACAAAATATCTTCTTCATGAGAATGACTTAGAAGCATATACAGCAACTCATTAGCATATTGTAAAGAAAGTAAATTGATATATGACTTTTGATAGCAAGATGCTACAAACTCAACATTATATAATTTACTCAAACTATCTGCTTTTTTTGCAACACTAATCTGCCCCCTTAGTTCAACTAGAGGTTGGTACAAATTAACTGTTTTTTTATTAGTTCTAACAATTACAGACACCTTGCCAAGTTCACGAGTAAATACACTTAATAAAAGAGAATTTTCTTTATATTTACGCTGATGCAATATGTAGAAATTATATAGTTGTTCCTTCATTAACTTTCTCTATCAACTCTATCAACTGTAAAGCGTTTCTATATTTAACTTCAGGTAACTCAAAATCCAAGATAATACTTTCAATATTAATCTTTCTAAGGTCTTCTTTTTTTTGAATTTTATTCTGTATCCACTTAGCCATAGCTACGATATATGCATCTCCAAAAACTCGGTATGAAACCATACTTTCAGAAATATATATTTCTATAGTAGAAAATTTATCCCAAACACTATACTTTTGCTGCTCAGAAAATACATTAGAGTCTTCTTTTTTAACTTCTGCTAACAACTCTTTAACTAAATTATTATACATACTTACCTCCTTTAGGAGATATTGCACGTAAAAGCTCGACTTTTTCTTTTATCGTATTAGCTGCTTCTATAACTTTTTGGTAAGTAGTTTGTAAACCAAAAGAAACTCTAATAGTTGCAGCAGCCTGTTCTGCAGTTAATCCTATAGCACTCAAAACATGTGATGGTTCAATAGCTTGAGAGTTGCAAGCTGACCCCATTGATACACAAATATTATCTAACATTGCCAAAAGAGTTTCACCTTTAATCATATCAAATGTAATATTCAAAATACCTGGGTAACTATAGTCAAGATTTGTATTTATACTTATATTATCAATTTGCTGAATAATATCTAAAAAACTATCTCGCATCTTTGTTACATGTTCTAGATTTTGCTGTTTCTTAGCAGCCATATCTTCACAAGCCACACCAAGTGCAAATATTTGGTGGTTTGCTAAAGTGCCAGCTCTTAAATTAAACTCTTGTGTCCCACCATGTATTTGCTTTATAAGTTTTACTTTAGGTCGCTTAGATTTTACATATAAAAACCCAACTCCTTTAGGTGCATATAGCTTATGTCCGGATACCGATAATAAATCAATGTTCATCTGTTTAATATCAATATCAACTTTCCCATAACCTTGAGCAGCATCAACGTGAAATAAAACATTATTTTTTTTAGCTATAGATCCTATTTTCTGTAGATTATTTTTTGTTCCTAGCTCATTATTCACCGCCATCAAACTAATAAGTACAGTATCACTTGTAATTGCATCTTCCAATTCAGCAATATCAACTTGACCAAATTTATCAACATCAAGGTATGTCACATTAAATCCTTGTGTTTCTAAAGATTGACATACATCTAAAACAGCCTTATGTTCTGCCTTGGATGTAATTATATGTTTACCTTTATTTTGATATGCTAATGCGACTCCCTTTATTGCAAGATTATTAGATTCTGTTGCTCCGGATGTAAAAACAATTTCTCTAGGTAAAATACCTAATGTCTTAGCTATATTCTCTCTTACTTGTTCAATTTTGTGACTAACAAACTCTGCTTGCTCATAAGTTGATGATCCTGAATTAAAAAACTCATCATCACTATTAATTGAACTTATCAATGTGTTTTTTACAAATTCGCTAAGCGGTGTTGTTGCAGCATAATCAAGGTAAATAAGGCCCATTAAAGTTTAATAATTCTTTTATTTAATAGCTAATATTGTTATTATAACAAATAATTGCGTACATAGTACTTTAACAAAGCCGCAATGATATTAAGCGTATGGTTAGAGATGGTAAATCTATCCAGTTTCGTATAAGAAATTTAGCTTAATCAAACAGCGACTTATTTTAAGAAAGACCTATCGGATTAATTTACCTAAAGGTCAAAAGCAAGTTGGCTCGTTAAACAGTCAGCTATGAATTTATATTTATTAAAGGAATTTAAGAATGAAAAAAATACTAATCAATAGTAACAGTAGCGAAGAAACTAGAATTGCTACGCTTGATAATGGAAAACTAATAGATTTAGATATTGAAAATGTCGATAGAGAGCAAAAAAAAGCTAATATATACAAAGGATATATTTCAAGAATTGAGCCTAGTTTAAATGCAATATTTGTAAACTATGGTGAAGAAAAAAATGGTTTCTTACCTTTTAAAGAAGTATCTGAATATTACCTAAAAGATGTACCAAATGGAGACAATATTGCCCCTTTGCTTTCCGAAGGACAAGAGTTAATCGTTCAAATAGACAAAGAAGAACGCGGTGACAAAGGAGCCGCTCTTACTACATTTATTACTCTAGCTGGCTCTTACATGGTTCTATTACCAAACAATCCTGATGGTGGCGGTATTTCTCGTCGTGTTGAAGGTGAAGATAGAGATAGACTTAAAAAATATCTTAAAGATCTAAACATCCCTAAAAATATGAGCGTAATTGCTAGAACAGCTTGTGTTGAGTGTTCTTTTGAAGAACTAAAGCATGACTTTGATAATCTTGTTGAATTATGGAAATCAATTTCTCAAACTTATCACAAAATCAAAAAACCTGCTCTATTACATAAAGAAAGCGATATTATAATCAGAACAGTAAGAGACCACTTAAGAGAAGATGTCAAAGAAATCATTGTAGATTCAAAAGAGTGCTTTGATGATGTGAAAAGACAACTTGGTTTATTAAGACAGAGCTTTGACATCAACAAGGTTAAACTTTACAGTGAAGATTTACCAATCTTTGCACAATTTGGTATTGATCAACAGATCGAAAATGCTTATAAAAGAGAAATTCGTCTACCATCTGGTGGCTCTATAGTAATCGACACTACAGAAGCATTAGTCGCTGTTGATGTAAACTCATCTCGTGCAAATAAAGCAGAAGATGTTGAAACTACAGCTTTCAAAACGAACTTAGAAGCTGCTGAAGAAGTAGCTCGCCAACTTAGAATTAGAGACTTAGGTGGTCTTGTTATTGTTGACTTTATCGACATGTCTTTCTATCCAAATAGAAAACAAGTTGAAGAAAAATTAATGGACGCTCTTCAACAAGACAAAGCTCGTATCCAAATGTCTCGCATCTCTAAACTTGGTTTAGTTGAGATTTCTAGACAGCGTCTAAGCTCATCAATAAACGAAAGTGTCATGCAGAAATGTCCTCGTTGTGAAGGTCATGGTTTCATTAAAACAACTCAAGCTACAGCTCTTACTATACTACGTAAAATTAGAGCCGAAGCTATGAAAGATGATACTAATGAAATCAGAGTTCAAGTTCCTGTGGATATAGCTGCATATATACTAAATGAAAAAAGAGATAATATTGTTGATATTGAAAAAATCACTAATGTTAAAGTAATGCTTATCCCTAATTTCAATATGGAATCTCCAAAATTCCAAATGCAAAGAATCTGGGGTACTAGCTATAAATCAAATCGTACAAGTACTGATTTAATTGAAGATGTATACAATGTTGAAGTTCCAAAAGCAGGTAAGAAAAAGGTAGCTGCTGTTGATTTAGTAAAAAACACTGAAAAAAAGCAAAATTCTAACAAAGATTCTAAACCAGCAGAACAAAAACAGGAGCAAAAAACAAATAAGCCTGTAAATAATACAACAAAAGATCAACAACCTAAGTTAGCAGAACCTAAGAAAAAAGGTTTCTTTGCTAAACTAGCTGGTGTGTTCTCCGCTAAAGCAGAAGAAAAAGTTGAAGAAGCTCCTGTAAAACAGCAACCTAAACAGCATAACAATAAAAATAATAACTCTCAAAAACCTCAGCATAACAAGCAGAACAGAGAGAACAATAATCAACGCAATGATCGCAACAATAACGATAGAAATAACAATGACAGAGGCGATCGTAATAACAAAGGGCAAAACTCCCAAAGACCTCAACATAACAAACAAAATAGAGAGAATAATAATCAACGCAATGATCGCAACAATAATGATAGAAATAACAATGACAGAGGCGATCGTAATAAGAATAAAAGAAGTAATGACAAATTTGATAAAAAATCAAATAATCGTAACGGCAGAAGCAACAACTTAAATTTAAATAATGCTGAGGAAGTTGTAGATATTACAAAAGTAAAATATCAGAATCAAAACACTGCTACTACAGTAGATAACATTAAAAAAGTTATCTCTAAAAACCCAGAAGAATTTGTTTCTGTAATGGTTAAAGATGTTTTAGAAAATTATGATAGCTTAAAGGACGATGGTGCTAAAAAAGTAGCGACTGAAGAGAAGGCAAAAACTCATAAATATCTTAGGTTTGAAACAGTATCTGTTGATACTGCTATAACTTCAGCTCAAGAAGCTAGTAAGCCTAAAAAAGTGGAGGAAGTTGCCTCTGCTGTTAAAGAGGAAGCTAAAACGCCTAAAGCTAATCAAGAAGCAGAAAAAGCTCCTAAACAAAAAGAGAATAAAAAACCTGCTAAAGATAAGGATACTAAAAAAGATTCTGTTAAAAGCAAGCCTAAAAAGGATAAGCAAACTTCAACAGCTAAAAGTGATAAAAAAGAAGCTCCAGCAAAAGATACTAAAACTCAAGCTGAGTATATAAACTATTCTCCAGCTGTTGATTTTGAATCTCAAGCACTAGTATAAGGTAGAATAATGCTTAAATATCCTCATATTGATCCAGTTGCTCTACATCTTGGTCCGATTCAAATACATTGGTATGGGCTGATGTATCTGCTTGGTATTTTTGCAGGATGGTTTTTAATTAGACTAAGAGCAAAAACTAAACCATGGTCACCTATCAAACCTGAGCAAGCTGGTGATTTAACATTTTATGTGGCGCTAGGTGTTATCCTTGGCGGTAGAATAGGTTATATAATTTTTTATAATCTTCCTTACTACTTCCATAATCCATCACAAATGTTTTTCTTATGGGATGGTGGAATGTCATTCCACGGTGGTTTTATAGGTGTACTTATAGCCTTTGCTTTATTTGCTAGGAAAATAGGAGCAAACTTTTTTGATCTTGGCGAATTTGTTGCTCCTGTCGTTCCAATAGGTCTTGGTGCCGGAAGAATAGGTAACTTTATCAATGGCGAACTATGGGGTAAAGTTACAGATTCACCAATAGGTATGATTTTCCCAACAGGTGGTCCACTACCTAGATACCCTTCTCAACTGTTTGAGTTCTTCTTTGAAGGTGTTGTACTATTTACGGTATTATGGGTTGTCACAATCAAGAAAAGACCTCGTTATTTAGTGCTAGGACTATTTATGCTAATCTATGGTTGTGCTAGATTTATCTGTGAATTCTTTAGACAGCCTGATCCTCAATATGGCTACATATTCTTCAACTGGATGACTATGGGGCAAATCCTTTCTCTTCCAATGATTATTCTTGGTGCAATTATACTACTTATAGTATTCATAAAAACTAGAGGAAAAAATAAGTGCGAGAATATTTAAACTTTCTAGAATATATTAAAAACAAAGGTGTTTCTAAAGGAGATCGAACAGGTACAGGTACAAAAAGTGTATTTGGTTATCAAATGCGTTTTGATCTTCAAAAAGGTTTCCCTTTAGTAACTACAAAAAAAATCCATCTACCAAGTGTTGTCCATGAACTACTCTGGTTTCTAAGTGGTAGCACAAATGTAAAATACCTAAATGAAAACAAGGTCCGTATATGGAATGAATGGGCTACCAAAGATGGCGAGTTAGGTCCTATTTATGGTAAGCAATGGCGTGATTTTAACGGTGAAGGTGTTGATCAAATTACTGAAGTGATCGAAATGCTAAAAACTAATCCAAATTCTCGCAGAATTTTAGTTTCAGCATGGAACCCTTGTGTCGTACCATCTGAAAAAATATCTCCTCAAGAAAATATTGAAATAGGGAATTCTGCCCTACCTCCATGTCACGCAATGTTTCAATTTTATGTAGCTGACAATAAACTATCATGTATGTTAACACAAAGAAGTGCTGATGCTTTTTTAGGCGTACCATTTAATATTGCTAGTTATTCACTACTAACACACATGATCGCACAACAATGTGATTTAGATGTTGGAGAATTTATATGGTCCGGTGGAGATTGTCACATTTATAATAATCATATTGATCAAGTAAATGAACAACTAAGTCGTCAACCTTTAGAATTACCAACTTTAAAAATTCTTAAAAAACCAGAATCTATTTTTGATTACAAATATGAAGATTTTGAGTTTAAAAACTACAATTATCACCCTGCTATTAAAGCAAAAATCTCTATTTAAGGAGAGTTCAAGTGACTCAGCTATCTCTTAGCAAGAAAAAAATCCCTATTCTTCTTTTAGAAGGAATACACTTAAATGCTTTAGAATCATTTAAAGCTGCTGGATATGACAATATTGAGCTGCTAAATACAGCGCTTGAAGGTCAAGATCTTATAAACAAACTTAAAGACTTTAAAGTTGTTGGTTTACGTTCACGTACCCAGCTAACAAAAGAAGTATTAGAACAGTCCCCACACCTTGCAGCGATAGGTTGTTTTTGTATAGGAACAAATCAAGTAGATCTCAAAACAGCTCAAAACTTGGGTATTCCCGTATTCAACGCACCATTTTCAAATACAAGAAGTGTTGCAGAACTTGTATTAGCTGAGGCTATTTTACTTATCAGAAATGTTATTGATAAAAATGCTAAAGCTCATCGTGGTGAGTGGTTAAAGTCAGCTGAAAATGCCAACGAAGTTAGAGGAAAGACTCTTGGTATAATCGGCTATGGTCATATAGGTATGCAACTTGGTATACTTGCAGAAGCCGTTGGACTAAATGTAATATTTCATGATGTTGAAGAAAAACTCCCTCTTGGTAATGCAAATCAGGTCGATAGTCTGGAGACTTTACTAAAACAATCTGATGTTGTTTCTCTACACGTACCTCAACTACCTACTACAGCAAATATGATTTCAACAAAAGAGCTTAGTCTTATGAAAGAAAATGCTGTACTCATAAATGCTTCTAGAGGTAATGTTGTCGATATACCAGCTTTAACAAAAGTTCTAGAAAACGGTAAATTAAAAGGTGCAGCAATTGATGTTTTCCCCAAAGAACCATCATCTAAAGGTGAAACTTTTGAAAGTCCATTAAGAAACTTTGACAACGTTTTCTTGACTCCTCATATCGGTGGTAGCACTATTGAAGCTCAAGAAAATATTGCAAATGAAGTTAGTGCAAAACTCATCAAATATTCTGATAATGGTTCAACATTAAATGCTGTAAACTTCCCAGAACTATCATTACCAACTAATACCAGTACTCATAGGATATTACATATCCACCAAAATATTCCTGGGATTATGAATAAGCTCAACAACATACTCGCTATTAAAGGACTTAATGTTGAAGGTCAATATTTAAGAACCTTAGAAAATATTGGTTATGTTGTAATGGATATTAAATCTACACCAGAACAAGCTAAAGATTTAGTTACTGAATTTAAAAAAATAAATGCCACAATCAGAGCACGCTATTTAGTATAAATGCCTATTGATAAATTACATATTTTAAATGAAATATATAAATATAACCCATCACATATAATTATTGGTTATAGCGGTGGTGTTGACTCAAGTGTTTTATTAAATATTTGCAAAGATATAAATATCCCAATCATAGCAATATATATCAATCATAATATCCATAAACAATCTTTAAAATGGCAGGAACATTGTCAGCAAACTTGTAATAATCATGATATTAGATTTATCAGCCATTCTTTAGAACAATGCCCTAAAGGAGAAAGCTTTGAGGCTTGGGCTAGTAAACAAAGAATGACTTTCTTTCAAAGTATAATGAAAAAATATCACCAGCCTCTCCTGATTTTAGGTCACCACCAAGATGATCAGGCAGAAACATTCCTTATTCAAGCAGTTAGAGGTGCTGGATTAGCTGGTCTTGCAAGTATTCCTTACTATAAACAATTAAAACATGGTGCTGTTCTTCGCCCTCTTCTTGACTATAAGAAACAAGAAATTGAAACATTTGCTAAACAGAATAGTATTTCTCATATATATGATGATAGTAATGAAGATATAAAGTATCGCAGAAACTTAATTCGTAATAAGATAATACCTATTCTACAACAAGTAAACCCTAGCGTTAATGAAACTCTTTCTCGTAGTGCTAATATTTGTGCCCAGAGCAAAATAGTCTTAGATAAACTATTGGCTGAAAAACTAGAAAATATTTCTGATGGCATAAATATCAATATATCTAAATTTATAGAACTTGATGAAGATATTCAAAAAAACATTTTACATTTTTGGTTTAAAAAAAATACTCTACAAAGTTTAAAAAGCAAACAAATAGAAGACATATACTTTGGTATAAAAAATAAAAATAACTCTACAGGATGGAAATTAGATATAAATAAGATCTATCAAGTATATATTGAATATAATTTGTTGCTTATAAAAAAAACAATTGATAGTTACACTACAACACCTACCAAAGATATTATAGAATGGCTTAGCAACAATCTAAGTTACGAAATTGATTTAAATAAGATAATAATACGCGAAAGACAATCCAACGATAAATGTAAGTATCCAAGTAGAAACAAAGCTAATAAACTAAAAATTATTTTTCAAGAGCTAAAAATACCAGCATCAGAACGTTCTAAAGCGAGAATAATTGAGCTTAATAGACAAATTATAGCTATTTATCCTTTTTTTGTTTGTGAATAATATTGCTTACATATCTTTACTTAAACTATTATCCAAATAACCCTGATATAGGTCTAAGCCTAAAATACTCTTTTTAATTCATACAAATTACCTTTTCACTGCGTCGATCTTCTATTAGTTTAGCCAATTTCAAAACAGATTCTTTTATATAGAACCGATGTTTGTAACAAAAATGTTACATACTGTTACATATTTGAAACCTATTTCCAGCGTTGTAATTTACTAAAATGAGAATTATAACCAATACAACGAGGAGAACATATAAAACTTAAAAAACTTTCATAGAGGAGAATCATTATGAAATTATATCAAATATTGATTATAGTTCTGGGATCTGGATTTTGCTATGCAACATCGCTAGAAATTAACAAAACATCACCTACAACAAATTTTAAAATTAGTGAAGCATGGAGTGATTTAATTGACCCAAATGCAAATGGTGTAGTACTTGGTGGCACCTACAATATGATAAAAGGCACTTACAACCCTGACGCAGTAGTCAACTTTAGTGAAATGTATCTTGATGATGATATTTCAGTTGATCAGTCAAGTAGTAGGTTAGAACAAAAAGCTAATATGAACTCATCAATGACTAGTTCATCCAATATGCTAGCTATACATGCAGCTGGAGAAAGCTCAACATCTATGCCTGGTGCTGGTGCTTCTGTTGGTATGGCTGCATCATCAGCATTTGAGAATTCTGAATTAAACCAAGGAATTAGAATATCTGTAAATGAAATGGCTTACGGTAATACTTATAAAATTAGTGATATAACTATTGATAAATATATTAAACAAGAGGTTAAGGATTATGCTGATAAAGTTAAAAATAATGAAGCATCTGTGCTAGATTTCATAAATAGATACGGTAATTTTATTGTAACAAGAGTAACTGGAAAAGCTGTAGCTAGAGCATATTTAGATTTATTTTTTTCAGATTCTTCATCATCTTCATCACTGGCTATAGAAACATGGGGTTCCGGAGGTACTCCTTTTGCCTCGGCTAAATTTGCAGGTGGTTTAGAAACAGCATTAGCAACGAATAATTCAGATTTGAATGTTAATTTTAATTTTGAAACTATTCCCGCAGATAATAAATCAACAGTAAAAGAAGAATTGACTGACCTACAAAAGATAGCTAATGATTATAAAACCATCCCCACTGGAACTAGTAAATCAGATATTCAAAACTTCTTAACTGATTTTAAAAATCAATCATCAAACACTGGTTTAGCTATGAAAGAAGCCGCTGATGGTGAAAACACTAATCGTAATATTGATACTACTCGTCAAAATAAACAACAGGCTATTTACTCTACAGATAGTTATATTAGAAACTTAATTCAACGAGATAACATCAATTTAAGATCAAGTGTTAGTCCGAGTGAGTTAATGAAAGGCTACGTTCCAACATATATAGTATTAACACCATGGTATAAGATTAAAGGCTTTGAACATATAAATTTTAATGGCAGTGGTGAATTTAATAATAGACAGTTAACTGATGCATATAGACTACTATTTGAACAAATGAATCTTATTAAAAAAGCAGAATTTGTATTAGGATTACCAGAATACTTAATAAGCGAATCTAAAAATTATAGTATTAGATTAGAACTTCCTAAAATTATTGAAATGGAAAAAAACATCTTAACTGATATGAACAATGAGCTAGTTAAACTTTTAAATGAACAAATAAAGTTTTATCAAGAAAATAACAGCGACTCATCTTTTGAATTACTTTATAAATATAATAACACTATAAAAAACATTAAAAATAAACATTTATACTCTGCTAAAGAACAAAGCTTTGATACGTGGCTTCATAAAATAAATAATTATATTTATGATGGATATCTTACTACTATTCTTTCTCAAGACAGACTTGCCCAACAAAGATTAATCCATGATATAGACTATATTGAGATTAAGTATGAGGCTGAAGATTTAAAATCAAGATTGACACCAGAACAATATGATCGTTTTAGATATGGACACCCTAATGCTCCTGGAGCTAGGTTTGTATTTGAAGCATACCATCCAGATGCATCAACTCCAACTGCAAATACAAAAATCCAATTCTTACTTATACCAAGATACGATGACTCAGCTACTTTTGATAATTATACTATATTTGAGTTAGAAGATCGTGGAGAAGAAGGTACAGCTTTTGGCGTTCTAGGAGCCTCTGACAGTTCTCATGAAAATGAACAAAGACACAATGCATTAGGTTTTTGTAAAGTTTCAGATCTTGAGTATATAACAGATACAAATGGTTATAAGTCATATACTTGTTCATCTAGAGATTGGATTAAAAAACAACCCGTATCGAATTGGTATAAACTATCTTATAAAGAGAAAGTTTATAATAATCAACAAAATCAAGACGAGATCTGTTTTGATAACCTTACATTTGTTGAAGGAACAACAAACGAAGAATCTATCGCAATAAAAAATTACTTAATAGGTCCAACTCCAGATTTCGACTGGGATCAGTACAAGCCAAGTTTAACTATAGCAAATCATGATGGTACGCTATGTTTTAGACCTAAAATAAAAAATGATGAAATTGTTACATCCAACCTATATAGAACAATCTCATATAGTGACTTTACCAATAGTTCATCGTTATCTTAACTTAAAGAAAGTTTATCCGTAGAAAACCTACCGATAACTTAATAATTACACTTTTTTAATATCAAACCTACTAAAAGTTAGAAATATAAAGTACTTGGTTAAATAAATTACACGGACAATTACTATTTATTATAAAAACCACCTACTTTAATTTTTTAACAAAAAATGCCACAACAAACCACAATAATACAGTTACAAGTATTACAGATATAATATGCATAAATAAGCTTTGGAATAATTGTGCTTGACTAATTAAATCAAGATTTTTTGAACTACTATTACCCAATGAAGCAAAATCAGCTACTTTAGCTCCAATAAATCCAGCAATACTTCCTGTGAAAAGCATATATGAAGCTGCTAAGAATCCCGTATATTTCTTATCTTTAATTGATGTGATTTCAGATAATGCTATAGGATCAATAAATAATTCTGACACCCCTAAGCAAGCTAATGCAATTATGACAAGCAATGCTGAGGTTGTACCATCTATACTTGCATTTTTTGCAGCAATAAAGAATAAAATAAAACACAATAACTGGAAAACAAAACCAAAAGAAAACTTAATCATTCTGCCAAAATCATTATCTAAAGACTTCACTCTCTTCCATATCCATGCAACAACCAAACCTCCAAATAAGATAGATAATGAATTCATTGAAGTAAACATACTTGCTGGTATATCTATACCAAGTAAGTATGTATCAACATTTCTGTGGATAAACACTTCTACTGAAGTATAAAGTTGCTCATCAAACATCCAAAATACTATCCCAAAAATAAAAAATGGTATTAAGATAAATAACGACTTTCTTGTAGAAGAATCTACTTTAAATAAAACGATAATAAAATATACTACAGTAATAGCTGTAACAATAGACAGCAAATAACCGTCCCACAATAAATCCAAAGCAAAATAGCTAGCACATAGTACAACTAAAATACTCAAAATTATTAGAGATGATTGTAATGTCTTTGATGTAGAATTTTTAGGAATAACGCCTGGAATATGTTTAGATCCTGATATAAATATAATTAAGCCTAGAATCATTCCAATACCAGCAATACCAAATCCATAATGCCAACCATAGTAATGTGCTGCTAAACCACAAAGTGCAGGTGCCACTATACCTCCAAGGTTTCCACCTAAGTATAACAGTGTAAATGCTGAATCTTTTTTCGGATCCTCTGCAGAATATTGCTGACCAAGCAAACATGAAACATTACTTTTAAAAAAACCATAACCACAAACAATAAATGCCATACCATAAAAAAGCATACTATCGCCACCAAACCCTAAAATAAGATGCCCTACAGACATAAGGCTTGCACCATAGATTACAGCTCTTTTATATCCTAAAATCTTATCTGCGACAACACCACCAACAACTGGCGATAAATAAACTAAAGTAACATACGCACCAGCAGTCGCATACGATGTAGCATCTCCTAACTTAAGATAATCTATTAAGTATAGGATAAGTAAAGCTCTCATTCCATAAAAGCTAAAGTATTCCCATATATATATTGAAATAATATACCAAAGTGCCTTGGGGTGTTTACTTGTATATGTATCTTCCATTTCTAAACTAAAAATATTAATTAATTTACAAATTATATCGGAAAAAAGTATTGTAAGAAAAGCTATATTCCAACATTTATAAATACTTATGGAATATTATCTAGTGGTATTAAAATATCTCTAGTTCTTAACTAGAAAAAATATGCTAGTATTTCTTTAGTATATGAACTGATTAAAGGTATCTAACATGAAATCCTTATCGAAAAAGATTATTACAGCAGGAATTATCTTAGTAACTTTGGCTTCACAATCACTAGCTTGTACAGCTGTCACTCTTGTAAATAAAAAAGGTGAAACAGTATCTGGAAGAACTATGGAATGGGCTCTTAATTGGGATTGGCAACTCATTTACATTCCCAAAAATACTTCTCATTTTTTGACAGCTCCTAATAATCTCAACCTACCAAAACAAGAATATAAATCAAAATACTCAATCTTAGGAACAGGATTATCAAAACATGGTCAAACCCTTATAATTGATGGTCAGAATAGTCAGGGATTAAGTATAAGTGCAAATTATTTACCTGGCTTCACTAAATACCAAAATGTTAATAAAAACGATATTAAATACGCATCTATAATCGAATCTACAACATTTATACTTAGCCAATCTGCCAATGTTAAACAAGCTAAAAATGCACTAAAAGAATATAAAATCTGGTCTGATAAAAATATTATGATCGATGGCATTGCCCCAGAAGTTCATTTCTTAATCACTGATAAATCTGGTGCTGGACTAGTTGTTGAATACATCAAAGGTAAGGTTAAATTCTACAACGTTAACTCAAATGTTAAAGTAATGACTAACGCTCCGACGTATGACTGGCAACTACTTAATTTGAAAAACTATATGTCTCTAGATAATCATACTCCTACAAACCTTAAAATAAGCGATGTTATAAATACGGAAAAACATGAGAAAACTATTCAGGATATAAGTGGTTTCTTAGGAGGAGGTCTGCTTGGAATTCCTGGTGACTACTCTCCGCCTTCAAGATTTGTAAGAACTGCAGCAATAGCTTATTATGCAAATAACAAAGCTCCTGAAAATGATGACAATCTTATTTCCAAAGTCACACATATACTACATAATGTAGATATTCCTAAAGGTGTCGTCGCTGATGAGTTACAGGGTAAGAAAATGTTTGACCACACTGCTTATGTTGTAATTAAAGATCTAAATGACAATAAACTTTATATCTCAACATATAATCATCCTAATAACCCTGTTGTAGTAGACTTAAATACTTTAGATAAAGATAATACAAAAGGATTTGATATAGTACTAGAAAAGTTACCATTTCCAAATAATGATATATCTAATACATTAGTAAAAATGAATAAGTAATTTTATTATTTAGCGTTTTTTTGATTTAATAACCTATCATAAACTTTCTGAATGCCTTGAGCTTCATTTTCAATCTTATATTTAGAAGTAACAAGTTCATAACCATTTTGTGCAATCTTTTCTCTTAAAGAATCATTAGTTATTAATGTTTCCAATTTTTCTGCTACCTGATCTGGAGATTCTGCATCAACTAAATAACCATTTTCACCTTGTTTTATAATCTCTTTCCAAACACCTGTACGTGTAGCTACAACAGCAGCTCTAGATGCCATAGCTTCTAGGCAAGGCAGTCCAAAACCTTCTACATGACTTAAACAAACAACTACATCACATGTTCTATAAATATCAGGAATAGAGTTAAATTCCACAAATCCTTTAAAAACTATTTTATCTTCTAGGTTTGCTGCTTTGATTTTGGACTTAAGCTTCTCTTCAAACTCTTTATGTTTAGGAGTAGTCTCTCCATACAGTTCAGCTATCCAATCACTATTAGGGTTTGAAGAGAAAACTTTAATCATTGCCTCAACAAAATCCTCCGCACCTTTTTGCTTTCTAATTCTATTTATAAAACCTATTTTTTTCTGTTTAATATTTTTAACTCGTGGAAAAAACTTATCTGTGTTAACTCCATGATATACAACATCATATTCACACTCTAGAAACTCTCCTCCACTTTTAGTGGTGGCGATAACAGCATCCATTTTATGATAACAAAACTTTGTAAACCATGAGTGTTGGCGTTGAGAGGCAGATGTAAATAATAGCTTAATCTTATATCTAAATACATACCTAAAAATAATACCTACCACCATATCAACATTTCTTCTAGCATGCCAAATACGCCACTTATCGCGCCAACATCCAAATAAAAAATTATTAAAACTGATTACAGGAATCTTATCTTTGTGAAGATTGAAGCCTAATCCCGCAATATTTGTTAGCTTAGTTTGCTCTGGTATAACTGTATGCATACTTGCATTAATACCTGAAAAACGTCTACCTAAAGATGGTGATATTACATCAATACTTTTTAGACTGTTTTTTTTCATAAAATATTTAATAACATATGTATAGAAGCTAAAACTCATACTAAATTAAACATATCCGTTTTACAAGATATTTTGTAAACTAGATACTCACAACTTAATATAAGTAATAAAAAACTGTATTAAAGATAAATCTTAATATGATACAATTATATCCATTTGGTATGAGGTATTTTTGATATTTTAATGAAAGGAATAATTTTAGCAGGTGGCAATGGTACAAGACTATACCCTCTTACCTTGGGGGTTAGTAAACAATTACTGCCAGTATATGATAAACCATTGTTATACTATCCATTATCTGTGCTTATGCTAGCAGGCATCAGAGAAATTCTTATTATATCTACTCAAAGAGACTTACCTCTTATCAAAGAGTTACTCGGCAATGGATCACAATTTGGCATAGAACTAAGTTATAAGATTCAGCCATCTCCAGACGGGCTTGCCCAGGCTTTTATTCTTGGTGAAAAGTTCCTAAATGGCGACTCGGCTTGTTTGATATTAGGCGATAATATTTACTATGGCCAAGGTATGACAGATATATTAAAATCTGCAAGATCTAAGTGTGAAACCGTAAATGGCGGTGCTTGTGTCTTTGGTTATTATGTCAATGATCCCCATAGATATGGAATAGTTGAGTTTGATAAACAAAAAAATGTGGTTTCTGTAGAAGAAAAACCACGAAGCCCAAAATCACACTATGCTATTACAGGACTATACTTTTATGATAATAGTGTTGTTGAAATGGCTAAGCAAGTTAAACCATCACAACGTGGTGAACTTGAGATTACTTCTCTAAATGATCTATATCTTAAACAAGGTAAGTTAAATGTAGAGCTTCTTGGTCGTGGTTTTGCTTGGCTAGATGCCGGCACACATGACTCATTATTAGAGTCAGGACAATATGTGGCAACTATAGAGAAAAGGCAAGGACTTAAAGTCGCTTGCTTAGAAGAAATCGCATGGCGCAAAGGCTTCATTTCAACAGAACAAGTTTTAAGTCAAGCTGATAAACTTTCTAAGACAGAGTATGGTCAATATTTAAAAAGATTAATTATGGATGATTTGTAGAAAGTTTTATATTTATCAGAGGTCATGTAGTATAAGGCTACTTAAAATAAGCTGTGACAAAAAGTCTATTAGAAGTTTATAATTTTATGAAATTATAAGGAAATAAAACATGAATTATAATCCTAAAAACATACTAGTAACCGGTGCTGCAGGTTTTATTGGTAGTAATTATGTGCGTATGATACTTTCAAGATATGATGATGTAAAGATAGTATCTTATGATAAGCTTACCTATGCAGGTAGCTTAGACAATCTAAACAATTTAAAAAACGGGCAAAACCATGTCTTTATAAAAGGTGATATTT
This sequence comes from Candidatus Francisella endociliophora, assembly GCF_000764555.1. Lineage (NCBI taxonomy): Bacteria > Pseudomonadati > Pseudomonadota > Gammaproteobacteria > Thiotrichales > Francisellaceae > Francisella > Candidatus Francisella endociliophora. The sequence continues at coordinate 595,695 of NZ_CP009574.1, forward strand.
GTGATGAGGCTTTAGTGAATAAAACTTTAAAAGCTCATAAAATTGATACAATAGTACATTTTGCAGCAGAATCACATGTAGATAATTCAATAGCTAACCCTAAAGTGTTTTTGGAAACAAATGTGATAGGAACGTTTACTTTATTAAATTGTGCTAAGAAATATTGGCTAGATGAGTTAAATTCAGATGACACTAGCTGTAGATTTCATCATGTATCTACTGATGAAGTATATGGCACATTATCTAAAGATGATCCTGCTTTTACAGAAACTAAAGCATATGAGCCAAACTCGCCTTATTCAGCATCTAAGGCGGGTTCTGATCATATTACCAGAGCATATTACCATACTTATAAACTACCAGTAACAATCTCAAATTGTTCAAATAACTACGGACCATACCAACATCCTGAAAAACTGATCCCTGTTGTAATTAATAGCTGTGTAAATCAAAATCCAATTCCAGTATACGGAGATGGATCAAATATCCGTGATTGGTTATATGTAGAAGATCACTGTGATGCTATTCAAACAATTATTGAAAAAGGAGTTGTTGGAGAGGTTTATAATATTGGTGGTATTAATGAAGTTGATAATCTAACTTTAGTAAAGAATATTTGTAAACTTATGGATGAGTATAGACCAGAAAATGCTCCACATGAGAATTTAATCCAATTTGTTGAAGATAGAAAAGGACATGACTGGCGTTATGCCATTGATAATAGTAAAATTCAAAATGAGTTAGGATGGAAGCCATCTAAAGATTTTGATAAGATGTTTAGGCAAACTATAGAGTTTTATTTATGATAAAAATACTAAATTTTGATATTAAAGGTGATAATAGAGGTTCTCTTATTTCATTAGAACAAAATAGAAATATCCCTTTTGAAATAAAGAGGGTTTATTATATATATGGTACAAAAGAAAATATCCGTAGAGGTTTTCATGCACATAAGCAGTTACAGCAGGTTTTAATATGTGTATCTGGAAGTTGTAAAGTCCTTATGGATGATGGAATAAACAAAGAAAATATCATTATGGATTCACCTAATAAAGGTTTAACCATTCCAACAATGTATTGGCATGAAATGTATGATTTTTCTTCAGATTGTGTGCTTATGGTCTTAGCTAGTGATTATTATGATGAAGCTGACTATATTAGAGATTATGATGATTTTTTACAAGAGGTGAAGAATGCCTAATTATTTTTGTCATAAGCTTTCAGAGGTTCAAAGTAAGAACATTGGAAAAGATACTAAAATATGGCAATTTGTTGTTGTTTTAGAAAATGCAACTATCGGTGAAAATTGTAATATATGCTCTCATTGCCTTATAGAAAATAAAGTAGTTATTGGTGATAATGTAACCGTTAAATCAGGAGTACATATCTGGGATGGAGTAAACCTAGAAGATAATGTATTTATAGGCCCTAATGTAACTTTTACAAATGATAGAATGCCAAGATCAAAACAGTTCTTGACTGAGTACCCGCAAACAGTAATTAAAAAAGGTGCGTCAATCGGTGCAAATGCTACAATTTTACCAGGTATTATTATTGGTGAAAATGCTATAGTTGGTGCTGGCTCCGTTGTAACTAAAAGTATCCCAGCAAATGAAATATGGCTTGGAAACCCAGCAAATTTTTATAAAAAGGTTTAGTAGAATGATTAAGTTTTTAGACTTGCAAAAAATAAATAATCAGTACCAACAAGAACTAAAAAAAGCTTGTGCCAAAGTTATAGACAGTGGTTGGTATATTCGTGGTGATGAGTGTGAAGCATTTGATAGAGAGTTTGCTGAATATTGTGGTACTAAATATGCAATAGGTGTTGCTAATGGTCTAGATGCACTTATTTTAATTATACGAGCATATAAGGAGTTAGGAATTTTCAAGTCTGGTGATGAAATAATTGTTCCCGCAAATACATATATTGCGAGTATATTAGCTATATCTGCTAATGACCTGGTTCCTGTTTTAGTAGAGCCTAGTATAGATGATTATTTAATAGATCCAAATAAGATTGAGCAAGCAGTTTCAGATAAGACAATTGCTATTATGCCCGTACACCTCTACGGTCAAACTTGTCAGATGGATAAAATAAATAACATAGCTAAAAAATATAACTTAAAAGTTATAGAAGATTCTGCACAGTCTCATGGAGCATACTTTTCTGATAAGCGCTCTGGTAACCTTGGAGATGCTAGTGGCTTTAGTTTTTATCCAGGTAAAAATTTAGGGGCTTTAGGAGATGCTGGAGCAGTAACTACTAATGATAAGGTTTTAGCAGATACAATATCTGCTTTAGCAAATTATGGTAGTCATAAAAAGTACAAAAACCTCTATAAAGGTACTAATAGTCGTCTTGATGAGATACAAGCAGCTATGCTTGGTGTCAAATTAAGATACTTAGATAAAGATATAGAATACCGTAGGAATATAGCAAAATATTATTTAAGTAATATAAATAACCAAGAAATTATACTTCCTAAGATTAGAAATAAAGATAGCCACGTATGGCACGTATTTGTAATTAGAACAGAAAATAGAGATAGGTTACAAAAATATCTATTAGAAAAAGGTATTCAGACAGTTATTCATTACCCTATAGCTCCACATCATCAAGATGCTTATAAAGAATGGAATAATGATAATTATCCAATATCAGAGCAGATACATAATCAAGTGTTAAGTTTACCTATAGGACAGCATTTATCGATGATAGATATTGAAAAAATAGTTAAGGAAATAAATACTTATGGCAAATGAAAAACCTAAGGTCTCTGTATGTATAATTACTTATAATTCTTCAGATACCGTAGTCGAACTATTAAATAGTATTTTACTTCAAAGCTATGGTCCAGAAAACATAGAGTTAGTTATTTCTGATGATACATCTACAGATAGTACTATCAAGGTTATAGAGAGTTGGCTAAATAATCATAAAGCTAAATTCTCTAATGTTATTCTTAATATTAATGACGAGAATCTTGGAATATCTAAAAACTTTGAAAAAGTGTTACTGTTATCAACATCTAATTACATTAAAAGTATTGCTGCGGACGATGTTTTAAAAATAAAAGCCTTAGAAATCTATATGGAATCAATTTCTGTAACATCATCAGGTATTATTTTCTCAAGAGTTGAAAGATTTTCTTATAAAGATGGTAAAAAAATCATATTAGATATTGTACCATCCTCACTACAGAACATTAATTCATTTAATAATTTAAATGCAAAAACTCAGTTTGATAGACTTTTCTTAAAAAGAAAAGAAGTATCACGTCAAGAACTTTTCTTATGTGCATCATCACTTTTTTTCAAAAGAAGTATTCTTAAAGACATACTAGATGCGCCAAAATGCAGAAATTTAGAAGACTATCCAACATGGCTTTTTTTACTAGGCGTCAAGAATAAACAGATTAAAATATTGAAGGATATACTTGTTGAATATAACCATGGAGAAGGAATATCTTTTAACTATAAGAAATCATTAAAAAATAAGATCGATATTTTGAACGATATTATTTTTATAAAAAAATATTTTGTTAAGTATTTAGAATCAAAAAAAAGAATAAAGGTATATATAAGTATTGCAAACCTATACTATAAACTTTATGTTTATAAAATGAAGTTTTTTTTAAAATACATTCTTTTATAGGCTGTTATGAATATAAATAAGACCATCGTATCTATATGTATAATCACATATAATTCCTCAAATACTATTATAGAACTTCTAAACAGTATTTTATATCAAAGCTATGGAGCAGAAAATATTGAATTGGTTATTTCTGATGATAAATCTCAAGACAGTACTGTTCAGGTTATAGAAACTTGGTTACGCAATCATAAAGCTGCTTTTTTTGATGTGGTTTTTAATATTAACAAAGAAAATCTTGGAATTTCTAAAAATTTTGAAGTTACTTTATCACTATCTACCGCTGAATATATAAAAACCATAGCTGGCGATGACATTTTAAAAACACAAGCAATAGAATCATATATAAACTTTATTAAAAAAGCTAAATCTAACATTATCTTTTCAAAAGTAGAAGCTTTTTCTTATAGTAATGAAAAAAAAATTATACATTCTATATGTCCTAACTCAAATGAAAATATAAAATCTTTTAATCTACTTTCTGCAAAGTTACAGTTTGAGAGAATTTTTTTAAGAAAAAAAGAGATAACATTTAAAAATAATAATTATATTTTACCTGCTCCTACATTATTTTTTAAAAGAAATTTACTTCATCATATTATTAATTCTCCTAAAGGAAGAAATATGGAAGACTATCCAACATGGCTTTTTCTAACAGGTGTAAAAGGTGAAAAAATTAAAGTTTCTACAGAAATATTAGTTGAGTATCGCACCAATACTGGCATATCTTTTAGTTATAAAAAATCATTAGAAAATAAAAATTCTAATTTAAAGGACAGCATTTTCATAAAGAAATATTTTGTTAGATATTTAGGAATAAACAAGAAACCCATTGTCTATATCAGCATAGTAAACCTTTATTTTAAACTATTCATTAATAAAATAAAAATTTCTTTAAAAAATTAAGTCCCTATATTTAAACATCAAAACAAATATTAACTTTGACTCTATAAATAATGCTATCTATAATATCACATACTTTTGTCACAAGTTTTCTAAATATGTTTTTCACAAAGAAACCCATAATAAAAAATAATACTTTTATTATATGGGAGCCATGCTCTCAGAGTCATGCTGAAATAATTCCTGGATTTGCTAAATACTTACTAGATCTTGGCTACCATGTTTCTGTACTTGTAAATCCCAAAAAGTATGAAGAAGGTCTCTTTTGCAGATTTGAACACCAAAATATCTCTTATAATAAAATGTCTAAAAGGCAAATACAAAAGTTTTTTAAAAAAGACTCATTAGAGGATATTCAAGGAGTTTTAGTAACGACTATTGGCAAATTATATAATGGCAAGAATTTAGAGCAAGCATACAAACACTTCAACAAAAAGATTGATAAAAACAAATTATTCTTTGTAGAGCATGAAATTGATAGTTATATCGATAATAATCCAGCACCTAGAAAAGAGATTATTACTCTAAGAAAAATGAACTATAAAAATGCTGAAGTAATTGCTATAAACCCCCACTATTTTGGTAGTTATGAACTCACAGACAAAAATAATATAACAAGGTTTGTATCGGTTGGCGCAATATCTGACAAAAGGAAAAGCACAAAACTACTTATTAATGCTGCGGAAGATCTTATAATGCAAGGTATAACAAACTTTAAAATAGTAATTATTGGAAAAGGCAGTATACATGATCTTCCAAATAGTTTACATCCATACTTTGAACTTAAAGGACGTTTAGATTTTAAGGATATGTATGACGAAATTGAAAAAGCTGACTTTATTCTTTCTGCATATGAAAACATCCCAGAGCATATAAAGTACATCACTTGTAAAACTAGTGGAACCTTTCAACTAGTGTACGGTTTTCTAAAGCCTATAATAATTAAAGAAAACTTTGCGCCAATTAATGGCTTTACAGAAAACAATGCGATACTATATAAGAAAGACAATGATTATGCTAAAGCAATAATTAAGGCAATTAATATGAGTTCAAATGAATATTTAGAAGTAAGAAACTCTTTAGAAAAATACTCTTCTGAACTATATAACTGTTCTTTAACAAATTTAAAATTGAATATAAAAAATTCATTAAAGCATGAATAAAAATCAATATCTCAAAATAAGATATAGAGTTATAAGAGCCATATTGCCAAAAAAGTATAGGCATGTAGCACTCTATTGGCCAACAATAAAAATAAAAAAAAACTCTAAACAGTTAGTTATCAGAAAATTCTTCTTTAAAAGATATTTCTTGAACATAAATAATATCAAAATAAAAGAACAAAAAGATTTAGTGATAGTTGGATCAGGGCCATCAATAAATTCTTTGAATTTAAAAAAACTTAAACAATATGACTGTATATTTCTAAATGGATCAATTATTTTATCAAAAGATTTAAACATAAAACCTTTTGCATATTTTATAATTGATGTGAATTTTATTATTAAAAGATCTGATTTATTGAAAAATATTCCAGACGGTACAAATCTTTTTCTGACCTTAGGAGTGATACGCTTTATTGCAGAATTAAATATAAAGACTCTACTAAAAAATAATATTTTCTTAGTAAAAGAAATACCCATTAGCAAATACTATAATTATAAAAATTATGAAAAATTTGACTGGCTTGTTTTTAATAAAAAACAAGGTTTTTCTAAAAACTGTAATAAAAATTTTTACGATGGAGGCTCTGTAATGTCTTACGCTATACAATATAGCTATATGCTATCAACCAAAAACACTTACTTATTGGGACTAGATATAAGTAATTCAAATGAACCTAGGTTTTATGAAAACAATAAAAATAAACTAAAGTCGGGACTTGAAAATTGCTTTGATTCAAGAATTTTACCCTTTATGGAAATAAGTAAGAAATTATTTAATGAACAAGGTTTGAGTATTTATAACTGTTCAAAAACAACTAAGCTTCCGTACTCTATTATCCCATATAGCAATAAATTTGAACAAGTCTAAAATAAATTTCATAAAAAACAAAAGGAAAAGAGCGTTAAACGATGAAGAAAATACCTATAGTTTTTACGTTTGATAAAAGAATTATACTTGGAGCTGCTACCGCGATTAAAAGTCTTATTGATACTGCAAAGGCAACTACTTCTTATGACATATATGTATATCATCCAGATATCAGTCAAAAGTATATTAAATTATTTGAACAAATGATATCTAAAACAAATCATAGTATTAAATTTGAATATATTGATAAATCAAAATTCAAGGATGCTCCAATAAATAAAGGAGGGAGTTGGACTGAAATAGTATATTATAGATTATTGATTCCTGAGCTTTTACCTCAATATGACAAGGTTATCTATTCTGATGTAGATGTATTATTTACTGAAGATATGTCTGACATATACAAAACTTCTCTTAATGGATATGAGCTTGGAGCAGTTGCAGCTGAGAAAAACTCTCTTGAGAGTGTTGGGCATAAGTACTTTGAAGAAAATAAAAATGAATATATTTACTGGTCTGGATTCTTACTTATGAATACAGAGCTGATGCGTGAGCTCAACTTTATAGACAGATGTTTTGCTACGGTTAAAAACTTTAACCAAAGATTAAAATTCTTTGACCTAGATACTATAAACATTACATCTAATAAAATAAAATCTTTGCCGTTTAAGTACTGCACCCTTCAAAGCATTTTTTATTTAAAAGAACTTAATCAAGCAACAGAGTACATATACTTAAAAGATGTCTATTCTGATGAAGAATTAATAGATGCTAAAAATAATCCGGCTATAATTCATTATGCTGGTAAGCCTGGTAAACCATGGCGAATGAAAAAGCCATACCCTAATTATAAAGAATATATAGAGAAGGTTCCAAAAGAGCTAAAAAAATACACATTTAGAGATATTAGAAAAAGAATTTTTAGTAAAACTTAATTTAAAACACAAGAATAAATATAACAAATTACCTTCTAAATGCCATAACAATAGCAGCTAGAGATGAAAATAAAATTACTATAATTTGTATTGTAATCCAATAATCAACACTACAACCAATAAACATTGAAATAGTAAGAACTTTTAAATATAGTGCAGAATTAGAGTTTAATAATTTTGAATTCTTTATAAGGAAAACAAAGAAAAATAATAAAAACACTCCTGCAAAAATTCCACCTTTAAACGTATAATTAATGAATTCATTATGGGGACTAATTCCATCATGAACTATTTTTACACTATTATTCAGCTTAGGGTTTTCATTAATAATTTTTTTAGTACAGCCTATAACATTTACATTACCTTTAAAAAAGAAACATCCTCCAAATAAAACTTCAGGATAATTATAAAAAACCTTAATAGAAGAAATATAATAAAGTGCTCTCAAGCCGGTAGATGTTTTAGATAGCTCCTGGTTAGTTTGAGTCGTATAATCATCTGAAAAAAGTGTTTTTATATTAGATACTGACTCTGAAACTCGTGTATTAAATATTGCAGAGCTTTTATAGACAGTACCAAATATAGTTACAAGTAAAATACACCCTAGTAACAAACTAAACAATAATTTCTTTAATCTAAGTTGATCGTTTTGAATGCTAAACCTCTTTATTATAATAAACGTGTAGTATATAAAGACTACAAACTCTATGATATAGCCTGCTTTACTTCTATTAATAAATAAATCTACAAATATAATTAATATCCCAAAGAATATTATGATGATTCTTTGGGATATAGAATTTAAGCTAAATGACTTATTAAACAAAATAACTGCTGATAATGGGAATGTTAAAGCAACTATTGATTGTATAGCAAGTCCACCATTGATATGGGCATATAGCTGGCTAACTATAAAGTTATTACCCTGAAGCTTATTATTTATAAAAAAAACTAAAACTACAATTGAAAATATAGTTACAATCCCAACAAAGATTCTTAAAAGATATTCAGAATAACTTTCTTTTTTTGATAAAAAATATGCTGTAGAAGCAATATATAATGCAATCAACATAGGATTTGAAAAACTTAATAGCTCTCTTATATACAAGTGCCCATTAATTACTGAAGCATACACTATACCTAAACTAATAATCATGCCACTAGCAAAAAGACATATTAGCGATTTTGTTTTTTTCAATAGCTTAATAGCATTTCTATCAAAAAACAAAAGGGCAATAGTTAAAATAAAAGAAATAGATATAAATGCTCTTAAGAAAAAAAAGATACTAATAAAATTTATAATAAGCAAAACAAATACAATCTTAGGAATAATATCTTGTTTCACCTCTTGTTTCACCTCTTGTTTCACCTCTTGTTTCACCTCTTGTTTCACCTCTTGTTTCACCTCTTGTTTCAAATAAGATAAAACTATTTTCAAGTATAATTAATCGAATAAATTATAATTATACAGAGATTATTTTACTAGCTTGGAAAATATTATATGTTTACATACAAAGTACTAATACATAGTTACTTTAATACCAGTTCAGATTTCAAAAATTGAAAAATCTCTTTAAAAGACTTTCTTGGCTTATTTTTTTCAACTTCCTTATGATGATTCCTAATAAGCTGCCTTAATTTCTGTATATCTAAACTAGGGAGCTCAGATATCAATTTATCTAAAGCTTCTTGAGATTTTTCCAGATCCAAAAGATTATTTCGAATATTCTCCAATCTTTGTAAATGTAAATTTGATTCCTTATCCTTACTTACAATAGCATCATAACTTTTTTGAATTTCTTCTAAGTTATCTGTTTTTCTTAAAAGTTTTCCAATAAATTGTAGCTGTCTTTTAAGAGCTATTTTCTGCATATTTTTTGCAGTAATTATATTTTCACGAAGACTGTCTGATATTGGTAACTTATTTAACTGCTCATTATTTAATTCTACAAGAGCTTTACCAAATTCTGTAACCTCTAACACATCCTTTTTTATAGTTGTTTTGCTTTTAACATCTTTATAGTGAGAGTTCTCTTCTTCACGCTCTAAGCGCTCAATTTCATCAAGATCAATAACTTTGCTCATAGCTTTTCTTTAATTTGTTTCTATATAAATATAATATAAGATATAATTTTAAACGTTTAATCAACTTTATTCACCTAAAAAATACTAGGAGACTACCAAATATGTTTAGTTTTGAAAAAAATAGCCTAAAAAACACAGACAAAGAAGTTTTTGATGCTATAGAGCTGGAAGTTAAAAGACAACACGAACATGTTGAGCTTATTGCTTCTGAAAACTATGCAAGTCCAGCCGTTATGGAAGCTCAAGGATCTCAACTTACAAATAAATATGCTGAAGGATATCATGGCAAAAGATATTATGGCGGTTGTGAATTTGTCGATATAGTAGAAAAATTAGCTGTTGAAAGAGCTCAGGAATTATTTGGTGTGGACTATGCCAATGTTCAACCCCATTCAGGATCTCAAGCCAATGCTGCTGTTTATAATGCTGTTTTAAAACCAGGAGATACTGTACTAGGTATGGATCTAGGTGCAGGTGGCCATCTAACTCATGGTAGTAAAGTAAACTTTTCTGGTAAAATATATAATTCGATCCAATATGGTTTAGATGAAAATGGAGACATTGATTATAATCAAGTTGCTAAATTAGCTAAAGAGCATAAGCCTAAAATGATAATTGCGGGCTTCTCTGCATTTTCAGGGATAATAAAATGGGAAAAGTTCAGAGAAATCGCAGATTCTATTGATGCTGTGCTAATGGCTGATATAGCTCACGTAGCAGGATTAGTAGCAGCAGGTGTCTATCCAAACCCATTCCCATATGTAGATGTTGCTACAACCACCACACATAAAACGCTTAGAGGCCCTCGTGGAGGATTGATACTTTGTAACAACAATCCAGATCTTGCTAAGAAATTTCAATCTGCTATTTTCCCAGGTATCCAAGGTGGTCCACTAATGCATGTAATTGCTGCTAAAGCCGTAGCGTTCAAAGAAGCTCTTGAGCCTAGCTTTACAGAATATCAAAAACAAGTATTAAAAAATGCTAAAGCAATGGAAAAAGTATTAAAAGAAAGAAATATTAATATCATTTCAGGTGGCACAAATAATCACCTACTTCTTTTAGACATTACAAACACTGGTTTTTCTGGTAAAGAAGCTGAAGCTGCTTTAGGTAGAGCAAATATTACTGTAAATAAAAATTCTATACCTAATGATCCTCGCTCTCCTTTTGTAACTAGTGGCCTAAGAATAGGTAGTCCAGCTATTACAACTAGAGGTTTCAAAGAGAAAGAATGTGAGCAAGTTGCAAATTTACTAGCGGATGTGGTTTTTAACTGTGGAGATTCTAATATTGAAAATAAAATAGCAACTGAAATACTTAAACTTTGCAACAATTTCCCTGTCTATAATTAATAAAATATCTATAAATTTAAGTAAAAAGTTATTTTTCTATTCACCTTAATCTTTCATTAAATTATTCTCCATAACTAAAAACCTTTCTGTAAAAGGCTTAGCGTTCATAGAAAATATATATACATTAATTTTGTCAAAAAAATTAAAATATTTTATTAATAAATATATTGACATAAAATTAATTATCAATATAATTTACCGCAAGATACTTATTAAGGTATCATAATGTTAAACCATATATTATTCTTAATAAAGGAGAAAAAAATGAAAAAGACTCTTACTATTGCACTTTTAAGTTCTATCGCAGTCACTTCTGTTTATGCAACAACTGCTGGTGATATTAAAGACGCAGCCGCATCTTACTCTCAAGCAAGTCTTGATAATGAAAACTCTTTAATAAATCAAACTGGAAACTTCTACAATGATGTATCTACTAACAGAGATCATCTTGCTAAAAGTTATGTTGGCTACAAAACAGTTGGTTTAAAAACTAAAGCTGTAGACTACAAAAAATATGCAGATGAAAAGCTAGTTGCTAAGAAAAACAAATTGAGTGAAAGAGAAAAGATTGCTAAAGAAGCAAAGGGATTAAAAAAAGCTAAAGCATGGAAAAATGTTTTAAGTTCAAAAATTGAAGTTGAAAAACAAAGAGGTAGAGTTAGAGCTGCTGCAAAAGCAGTAGAAGTATTTAATAACTTTAATAATGACGGATACTATAAAGCTAAACAAGCAGAAGGTAAAACTCTTAAAAATACATACGTATTAGGCTATAAAGACTTTAATAGTGGATATATCACTCCTGCACAGAAAGATATAACAAGTGCTTTTAATGCTGCAAAAGCTCTTAATTACACAGACTATAAAACTAATATTAATGCATTCTGGAACTTAAACCTTTCTATTTGGAATAATGATTCTAACTTAGATGAGAATGGCCAAAAGTTCAATGAATTCTTAAATACTGTAACTATTGAAGCAATTTCTCAAGTTACTAATAAAACAGCTAAAGATTCTGTAGAAGAATATGCTAAAGCAAATAGACTTGCTTTCTTAGTAACAACGTTAGGTAACTCAGAAGCAGAACTTACAAGCTTTATTAACAAGAATCAAGGCACTAACTTATACATGGCTTGTACTAATAGCGCTCAAAATGTTGCTAATAATCAAAATGTTGCAGATGTTATGTACACAATAAAAGCATTACAAAATGAACAAGAAATTTCTGGTGTAATTCATAGTGTTCTAGAAAGCTTGAAGATTGACAACAATTACCCTCTTATCAACCTTAAAGATCAAGTAGGTAAAACAACAGCAGAAATTCTTAAGACTATAATTGGTGATCAAGGAGTAATTACTGTAGACTCATCATATAACTTAAGAGTAGATATCGCTGGCATAGCTGCTCCTCAAATTAGTAAAGCTGTTGCAGATAACAAGATTTATACTGAAGTATTAAAATCTCAAGATTTACTAATTGGCAATAACACTTGTAGCTTTGATGCAGTTAATACTGATGCAAGTAATGGTAATAAAGTAGCTCAAGCTCTTCAAGCAGCTGTAAACCATTATGCTAATGAATATGCGAAAGAAACAGGCTTACCAGTTGATAATGCAACAAAAGAAAAAGTATTATTAGCTCTAGAAGCAATTTTATACAATAAAATTGATACTTCTATAAACTAATAAATCAACTAAACTATAATAATCATTCAGAGCCCTTTAGGGCTTTTTTTATATCTATTTTTTAACATTCACAATAATTCCTTTTATACTTAATGCCAGTTCTGTTAAACTTGGAATAGTTAATTTCAACTCTTAAGGAAATTTAATATGTATAAACAAATAATAGCTATTATTTTTGCTTTTTTAGTTCTAGGAGGCTGTATGAGTATTACTAAGAACCCAAAAGTTTCTAAAAAAGATATTCCTGTCGAAAAGACTCAAGTTAATCAAGTTCTTCCTCCGAAATATTTAAGCATCGATGGTTTCAAAGACTGTTTGAATACACAAACTAAAGGTTCTGCTTCATTCTACTGCATGCCAAATAACAAACCAGCACAGTGCTCGGATAAAGCATGGGAAGAACTGAGCAAACTTGAAGGTTCAGAAAAAATACCAAACTGTGAAAGTAAATAATCATATTAAGATAATATCAAAGAGTTCTTTAATAACTTTAAGATTTTAGATAATGTGACTATTATCAGATAGAAAAATATTGCTTGATCTCTGTTTATTATAAGTTACTTTTTACACATACCACCTTCTTGCCAGTATTCTCTACCTACACAATGATGACAATAAAAAAGTCCACTAGGGTCATATTTATTTTTAATTTTTAATAATTGGTTATAATTATTTCCCCAAAAGACTTTTTGCCAATCTTTTTGAAAGTAATCAGCCTCATTTGCATAAGTACCAGCTTTTGGAACCAAAGCCATTATCATACCCATAGCTTTATATATATTATCAACTCTTTTTTTAATTTCGGGAGTCATTTTAGGTTTGCCTAGCTGAGGCTTATCACTACTATAACTCATAATAGCTAGAGCTCCAGCGTCAAAAACACCTGGATGCATAGATGTCTGTTTTGTAAGTTTTATAGCTTGTTCAGATGCTCCTGCTAACCCCTTGTTTATCTGTATAGATACTGGCGCTAACCTAGAAACCTTATAGAAAGTTTCTGCTGTTTTATTAATATCTTTCGAGTCAAATAAGCTTTCTGGTAAATACCATGACTGATATGTATACCAATATGCAGATACTTCTCCAGTATTAGAACTCCACCAAAACTCTCCATCCCTTGCATCTGGTCCAGTATTCTTAGTAACCATATCTGGATAATTTTTATGCCAAAAATCATAATTCCAAACTTTTGTTGGTGGAATGTCTATATATTTAGTATTATAGTACAACCCTCGCTGCTTATGTACCCACTCTTTAAAAGGCTTCCAAATATCTAAAGCTTGCTTTTCTGTCAGCCCTTGTGTAACCATTGCTATTGTTAACTTGTTATTTGGTCGAAAAGCAAACTGCTCTCCCCAATTTTCATTATTCAGTTTTGAATGATAAAAACTCAAGAACTTCTTAATTAAGATCTTATATTCTGCATCACTATCGGCTGTTATTTCACCACTTATCAGACCAAAATATTCAGGAAGTTTATGTGTTCTTAATGTTAGTTTTGATACAACTCCATAGGTGCCCCCACCACCTCCTTTTATAGCCCAAAATAAATCCTTATTTTGACACTCATTCGCAATCACAACTCTACCATTTGCAGTTACAACTTCTGCTTGAAGGATTCCACCAGCACCAGTCCCATACTCTTTTGTCCAGCTACCAAAACCTCCCCCCTGAGGAAAGCCTCCAGCTGCACCTACTGTAGTACACCCTCCTCCTTGGACATACTCATGATGTTTATTTGTAACAACATCATATGCTTCTAACCAACGAGTCCCTGCTCCTACAGTAACTGCTGAATATTCTTTATTCGCTGGACACTTTTGGGGATGAAAATGCTTATCATATGAAACATCTCGCATATTATGAGTCCATATTAGTAGTGCATCTGGAGCAGAAGAGCGACCCAAGTAATCATGACCAGCTCCTTTAATGACTAAACGTAAATTATGTTTTCTTGCAAAGTCTACTGCTTTTACAATATCATCTGTATTTTTAGCCTCTACAGCATAGCTACTTGCTTGATTATGCCAAGCATCAAACCAACCTTGAGACTCATTTCTACCAGGCTTAGATTGCATATAAAAAGGGTTTTTTATATTATCCAAAACACCTTTACAGCTATCACTATTAACATCTTTGCACAAAGAAAGTGGTGTTGATGGCTTTATTAGGTTACCATTCAAAGATTTTGCTAAGCTATCCCACTCTTTCTGACTAGGCCAACAAGATTGTGAAGGCAAACAACGGCACGTAGGTTTTGAATCTAAGTTTACACCCAGCACACCCATGCTATGACCTAAAGAAAAAGTTGAAGCTAAAATGCACGCTATTGAAATTTTTTTATACATATTTCTACAAATTCAAAAATTATCGTATAGAAATATATTAAATTATTATCTAGAAAAAAACATTAAGTTTATTAAGTGCTTAACCTTATAACCAACCAAACCATGTCTCATACCAACTTGGTTCTTCCGTACCATCTGGTCGTAAATTTTTCAGGAACTTACTCTTTGGATAGTTTTTCTTAAGAACTCGAATATTTGCTTTAGCTTGATCAAATAATTTTAACTTATTATAAGCTCTTATTGTTAAGATCAAAGCATCCTCTGTCGATGTACTTTGAGGGTAATTCCTTACAACCTGAGAAGCCCTATCTATAGCTGCGTTATAAGCACCTCTTTTAAAATAAAAATGGGCTATATCATTATAATATTCTGCAACTACATTATTTATATAAACCATTCTACGTTTAGCATCCGGTACAAAACCCCCTTTTGGATCTAATTGCAAAGCTTTTTCAAAGTTTGTATAAGCATCCTTATATCCTGTTGGATCATGGAAATTCATATCATACGGAGCATAGGTTTGTAAAAGACCTCGACCATCCTCAAAACCAA
Organism: Candidatus Francisella endociliophora; assembly: GCF_000764555.1. Taxonomy (NCBI): domain Bacteria; kingdom Pseudomonadati; phylum Pseudomonadota; class Gammaproteobacteria; order Thiotrichales; family Francisellaceae; genus Francisella; species Candidatus Francisella endociliophora. The sequence continues at coordinate 611,248 of NZ_CP009574.1, forward strand.
CAACCCCAATCATATAGTACACATATCCTTTATATTTACTATAGGGATACATTTTTATAAACTGCTGTCCAAGAGCTAATGCCATAGTAGATTCATCATCCATATAGTAAACATATACTAAATCTACCATTCCTTTCTCGGCTAAAGGAGTAAATGGATATTGAGCTACCAAAGATTTATAAGATCTAATAGAATCAAAATATTTTTCATTCTGCATCTGCTGATGCGCTTTTGCATAAATAAAGCTCGCTGTATAGCCAGTATAAACTTGTGGCAATTCACTATCTTTTTTAGGTCCACAAGAACTTAAAGATAAAACTAGCAATATAGCGCCAATTAAATATAAAAACCTAGTCATTTGATTAACTATCCTCAGAAATTTCTTATATAATTCTCTATAAAACAGAATACTTTTTATAAAAAAACGCATCAAGCGTATATTAATATGGCAAATAATACACTATCAGATAGTTTTCATCAAAATATTCTTATGCAACCTGAACATGCTGGTAAAAGAATTGATGTGGCTATTAATGAACTATTTGAACAATTTTCTCGCTCTCAAATTCAAAAATGGATTAAAGAAGGTCTAATCAAAGTAAACGGTAATACGATAAAGGCAAAATATATAATATTAGGTGATGAAGAAATTGAAATAAATATCGAGTTACTCCCAACCAATGAATGGATTGCTGAAAATATTACATTAGATATAGTCTACGAAGATGATGATATTGTTGTTATCAACAAACCCATAAATATGGTTGTCCATCCAGGAGCTGGCAATATGACTGGTACAATATCAAACGCTCTATTATATCGCTATGCCAACCAAGACAAACTTCCTCGTGCAGGAATTGTACATCGTTTAGATAAAGACACCTCTGGACTAATGGTAGCTGCAAAAAGTAGTATTGCTTATCACAGCTTAGTACAACAACTATCTGATAGAAATGTTTCTAGAAAGTATCTAGCTATAGTTGAAGGAGAGATTTATAGTGAAGGTACTATCAATGAACCTATAGGAAGAGATCCTAACAACCGTACAAAAATGGCCATTAATTATAAAGGTAAGGATGCTATAACACATTACAAGCCTATCGATGTTTATAATGGTTTTACACTTATTGAATGTCAACTTGAAACAGGACGAACTCACCAAATTAGAGTTCATATGAAAAGTATAAAGCACCCTCTTGTAGGTGATCAAACATATAACAAATCATCTGTAAGATTACAAAAGTTAGATATAGATAATCCCGAACGCCAAGCATTACATGCTTATAAACTATCATTCACTCACCCTATCACAGGCAGATTAGCAAAATTTAAAAATAAACTCCCTGATGATATGTTAGTTTTAAAAAATCAACTCGAACAAACTGTTGAGCATCTTTATGATGATTATGAAGATGATGATTTTGAAGATTTATGTGAATATGAATATGTTTAAGAAAAAAAATATAATCAAATATATCTGTATACCTATTTTCCTAATAATTCTTGCAGGTATACTAAGTTATGAAGAAGAAATCCAATATACGCCTGGAGACTACTCTTTGGAATCAACATTTCCTAAAGAGGCTGATAAACCTGATTTTTCATCAATAGAAGATTTCAAAGCTAAGAAAAAAGCTTTTATTAAATATATGCTTGAAAATATCAAGCAAGCTAATAAAGAAATCTGTTTACAAAAAAAACAAATGGCCCAACTAGAAAAAGTTCTAGATAAAGGTAAACGACTTAATAAAAGACAAATTAAAAAACTTAATGTTTACTTACAATACTATAAAGTAGAATCGTCTCATACTACACATGACGAAATAGAACTACTTAAGCTAAAAGCTGGTATGGTGCCAACTAGCTTTGTACTTGCTCAGGCCATATTAGAAAGTGGTTGGGGAACTTCACGGTTTGCTAAAAACTATAATAATTACTTTGGTTTACACTGCGCTTATAAAGGCTGTGGTGTAAAAGCTAAAAATGCAGATGTATATTTAGAGACTTTCAGTGATGCTGCAGAAAGTGTATTAGGTTACTATCGCAGACTTAACACTGGCTCAAGTTTTAAAGAATTTAGAATAACTAGAGCGGAAGTAGACAATAATAAAAAATCAAAAAAAAGATTGCTAGATACTCTCGAAAATTATTCAGAGCTTCAAGATGGTGAATATAAAAATAGGCTTATTTCTGTAATTAAACACAATAACCTCACTCAATACGATTCTGATAAGTATTGCTAATACTTCAAACTTATACATTGGTAATTAATATACTTTTTTAGTATATTAGATATTAACATTATCCTTACTAGTTGAAATAAATGGAAATACAAGTCAAAGAAGATACTATTTATTTTCAAGGTTTAATGACCCTAAAAGAGATTAATCCCAAACAAGTAGAAAAAAAGATTAACCATTCAAAAAAGCAAATAACAAAAGTCGATATTAGCCAAATAAATGCTTTAGATACTGCAGGGGCTTATTTTATTATTAGAACAGCTGCCAGCTTAAATATAAACAAAGAACAAATCATTATAAATAATGATAAAAATAGAAAGATGATAGAGCTTGTCACCAAGAACTATCCAACAAAAGATGATGAAAAATTTATAAATAAATCAAATGTCGTTTTTAATAGTATTTATACTTTAGGAAGAAATACAAATAATCTTCTTTCAGAAATAAAGACAAGTATAGGTTTCCTTGGCGCTGTATTTTTAGGATATTTAGTCCTAATTCGTAAGCCTTACAAATCTTTTTTCTCAATAGTATTAAATATAGCCTATGATTCAACGATTAAAGCTCTGGGCATCGTAATGCTTTTATCATTAATTATTGGGTTAGTTCTAACATACCTGCCTCTTAATTTAATGATGCAATATGGTACGCAAATCTTTGTTGTAGATATGCTTGGCATTTCGTCTTTTAGAGAGTTTGCTCCCTTATTTACCGCGATTATTATTGCTGGTAGAAGTGGTTCTGCATTTACTTCAGAAATAGGAATCATGAAAGTTAATGAAGAGATTGATGCTCTTCAAACTATAGGTGAAGATCCTATGCAAAGGCTTGTTTTGCCTAGAATTACTGCGCTAATAATTAGCTTACCTGTGCTTGCAGCTGTTGCCATGATAGCAAATATCCTTGGTGGTATGATAATAGCAGATGTAATAGCAGGAATCACTCCTTTGCAATTTATTGAAAGACTATTTTCTCATGTAAGTGTTAATCACTTTTATATAGGCCTTTTAAAAACACCATTTTTTGCTCTAGTAATAGCGGGGATTGGGTGTCATCAAGGCATGTCTGTTAAACGAGACTCACAAAGTGTTGGTAAGGCAACTACAACAAGTGTTGTATATTCGATATTTTTAATAATAGTAGTAGATGCTATTTTTGCAGTAGCACTTAACGGTGTAGCTTAGAGGAGAAAATGAATGAGTGAAAGCATTATTCAAGTAAGAGATCTAAGCACAAAATTTGGTAAAGAATGGATTCATAGAGATCTAAACTTAGATATTCCTCCAGAAAAAATCAGTTGCATAATTGGCGCTAGCGGCTGCGGCAAAACAACTCTTATGCGTGAGATTCTTATGCTACAGCCTATTTATTCTGGAAAAATATTTCTGCTTGGACAAGAAATATCTAAACTAGCTGATAATCCAATCAAACGTAAACAAATATCTAGCAGCATGAGTATGATGTTTCAACACTGTGCTTTATTTTCATCTTTAACAAACCTTGAAAATGTTATATTCCCGCTTAAGCAACATACAAAACTACCGGTAGATATTCTTATTGATATAGCAATAGTAAAACTAAAAATGGTAGGACTAAAAGAAGAAGCATTTAACAAATACCCTTCTGAGATTAGTGGAGGTATGTTAAAGAGGGTTGCTTTAGCTAGAACAATAGTATTAGACCCTAAAGTTGTATTTCTGGATGAGCCAAATGCAGGTCTTGATCCTTATTCAGCAAGAGCTATGGATGAACTTATCCTATACTTAAAAGAGGAACTTAAAATGTCTGTTGTTATGATTACACATGACTTGAGCACTATCTGGAACATTGTTGATGATATTATATACATGGATGAGAAAAAAATTATGCTACATGATACAGTTGATATTGTATCCAAACAAATACAATACGATAGTATAAGAAAGTTTTTTGACTCACATAATGAAGGTAAATAGTAGGAGCTTATATAATGAATGAAAATAGTATAAAAAACCTTATTGCGGGACTATTCGTGATTTTTATGGTATTTGTGATGATATTTATCGGCTTCTTTTTATCAGGTGGCTTTAAAAATCAAGATACAACTGAATTTGTTTCAAATTTCAAAAGTATTTCGGGGCTAAACGTCGGATCAGATGTATCTTATAAAGGATTTAATGTAGGTAAAGTCTCTGATATTTCGATAAATAAACATAACCCTAAACTTGTTAGCGTATATATGAAAATAAACAGTCAAATACCAATATATAAGCAAACTGTAGCAACATTGCAAACCATAGGCATAACTGGTCAATCTAAGATAGAACTTGCTCTCGATATTGGGAAAAATGATATAGGTCTTGATCTTATAACAAAACAAAAAGGTAAAACACCTGAAATAAAATCCAAACCTTCACAATTTGAAAGCATTCTAAATAAAGTCAGTGGAATAGCAGATTCTCTAGAAAAAATTTCTAATAAATTTAATAAAATGATGTCCCCTCAAAATTTAGATAGATTCAATGAATTTACTGACAGTATAAATATATTACTTTACAACCTAAGCAACTCTTCAATTTACTTAAATAAAACACTCATGAATTTTAATGAAACCATGTCTGAAGGACAAGAAACTATTACCCGCCTAAATGATGTAATGAAAATGGTTCAATATGACCCATCAATTGTTGTTAGAGGTGTAGAACATAAGGATTAAAACTATGAAAAAATATTTACTACTTTTTATTACTATATTATTACCTTTTGAAATATTTGCTTTTTCACTGGTTGGTGACCCTGTTGCTGTCCCATCTCAAAAAGAATACATCATATATAGCAAGCAGATAGAGACCGAATCATTGCCTAATGTTGAAAATGCTGATATTGATACAACATTATTAATATATAACATCCAAACCCAAGTATCCAAAGCAACTCAGATGTTTTATATTAAAAATCATGAACTACTTCCTTTCAAAAATAGTTCATGGGCAATCCCTGTATCAAAAATGCTAACAGTTGCTACTTTCGAATATATTTTAGACCATAACTTAGTTAGTAGTTTAGCATTTCAAGATATAAACATTCGTCAAGATTTCACACTATCTGGCACTACTCCATATGGACCAATATTAGATTTAGATAATAATGAATTTTTCTTTTATATAACTTTTTATCTAAAAAATGAAGCAACTGGAGAAACTATAATAAAAACTTTCAAATATCACCATCAGATAAAAGATGAAGATGTTAACCCAAGTAAATATGCAGAACTAACTAGTACAGGTCTTACTAGTATACTATCTAGATTAGAGCCATGGCTAATAGAAAATCTACAAAAACAAAAAGCAAAAAATAAAGCGACTCCTGCAAATAATGCGGAATCGCTTTTCAAAATAGCGACTAAGCAATAAAGCTAGCTCCTAAACCTATTAAGCCTCCAAAAACACCTCCCCATACAACTAACCATCCAAGATGTTCACGAATAATTTTTTGAATCATCTCTTTTACCATAATAGGTGTTAGCTCCTCTAATCTATTATCTATAACTTTCTCTATTTTTTCTGAAGCTTTTTGGGAAATTGAATCACTATTTATATCTAACTCGGAAATTAGTTCTAAAACCTTAGAATCCAATTTTTTGATAAATGGCTCTCTCAGCCCTTCAAGAGCATCCCTACCACCTAAAAACATATCTATCATTGAACCATATTTACTACTCATTAACATCTCAACAAAACTATCAAATATTTTATTGTAATCGATCTTTGATGCTAGTGTATTACTGAGATACTTTTTAATATCTTCACTAGCAAGAAATTTATTTAGATTCTCTTGTGAGAAAAACTGTTCCATAATCATTTTTTTTATTGCTCTTTTAAAGCTTTCAAATTTATTAGGAATAATTCCTGAACCATATAGAAATGGAATTTTTTCAAAAAGCATATAGATAGCTATCCAATTGGTTAATGCTCCTGATAAAGCATAAAACCCTATATTTTTGATATGTGGTTCAACAAAATACCAACCAACCCCAGCTAAAACTAGAGCTATTAAGTTAGTCATAAAACTTTTATTAAATACATTCATAATTACCTACTTTTTGTTAACTTTAAAACTTATAATAAGAGCTAAGTATTTTATCAAATAAAATTTTTATGAGAACTATTAGAGGATTTTTTGCTGAAATTTCACAAGAAAATAGAAATTTAGCAATTTCTGGAGAATACTATAATTACTTCAAAAATGTCCTTAGATTAAAAAAATCTGACACTATTGAGCTTTTTAATAACAAAGACGGTCTCCAATACAAAACAAAAATCATATCTATAGATAATAAAGCTATCAACCTTGAAGTGATTGACTCAAGAATAGTAGAAAATGAAAACCCATATACAACAAACCTTTATCAATCTTTAATAAAAAATGAAAATTTTGAACTGGTTATCCAAAAGGCTACGGAGCTTGGAGTAAATAATATTTATCCAATTATTACTGAATATACAAATCATAAATTTGATAAAAAAGGATTTAGTAAAAAAATAGAAAGATGGAATAAAATTGCTATATCAGCCACAGAGCAATGTGGGCGAGTATTTATTCCAACAATTCACACTCCTATAGAACTAACAAATATCAAATATTCATTGGAGGATCTTAACCTAACACTTTGCCCTTATTCAAAAACAACTGATGACTTTAAAACTAAAGTACAAAACCACTCTAACATAAATATTTTTATAGGCCCGGAAGGTGGCTTTAGTGATAATGAAATGTCACTATTTAAGCAAGTGGATTTTAAAATGATAAATCTAGGAAAAAGAATACTAAAAGCTGAAACTGCTCCTATAAATATATTCTCTATAATAAATTTTCTCAAATAAGCATTAAATCTTTATTGCAAAAGGCTTAGCCTAGTGCTTTAATAAATATTTTAGTCCTTTTAATATTTTTAATATCAGGAGATGCTTATGCAAAATAATAATAAAACGCTTTCTGCCCCATTCTGGATAGTGTGGGGAATAGAATTTTGGGAAAGATTTGGTTTCTATGGATTCCAAGCAATTATTGCTCTTTACTTCACCCAGAAGCTTGGTCTAAGTGAAAAAGAAACTATCTATCTTATGGGATCTTTTTTTGCTTTTACATTTGGCTTTATTTGGGTTGGTGGACTTATAGGTGACAAAGTTTTTGGAGCTAAGCGAACAATCTTAATTGGTGCTACAGTACTTTGTTTATCCTATTTAGGCTTTATCTTTGCTAACAGCGAGACTATTTACTATATTTTTGCAGGAATTATTATTGGTAATGCAATATTCAAAGCTAATCCTTCTTCACTAATTTCAAAAATGTTTGAAAAAGGCGATGGTCGCTTAAATAGTGCTATGACTCTTTACTACTTAGCCATTAATATTGGTGGATTAGTATGTATGGCTCTAACTCCAGTAATATCAGAAGCCTACGGATATACGCAAGCATTTGTTCTTTGCGGTGTTGGATTAATTGTAGGTATAATTGGCTTTATCTTATTCTATAAGAAGATGGATGGTCTAGACACTGAAGCAGGTAGACACCCTGTTAATAAGACTCATGCAATTTATACTTTAGCTGGTGGAATTGCTGCTTTTCTTATAATAGCCAATATATTACCTAACACTACTTTATGTATAGAACTAACTGCTGTTGTAGTTACTATTGCTACTGTATATTTCTTATACATTGCTCTTAATCTAGAATCATACGAAAGAAATAGAATGCTAGTTGCTTTTGTCTTAATTATTGAAGCAATATTTTTCTATTCTTTATACTTCCAGATGCCTACAACTCTTACTTTTTTCGCAAAACATAACGTTGAGCTTTCAATATTTGGCTGGCATGTCCCTGCAGCACAATATCAATTTTTAAACCCTCTTTGGATATTGATATTTTCGCCAATATTAGCTGTAGTATATAAAAAAAGTAAACTTACTCATGCCACTAAATTCTGTATCGGTACTGCATTAATGTGTGTTTCTTATGCTACTTTATACTGTACAAAATATTTTGCTACTGAGTCTATTGTATCTGGAAACTGGTTAGTTTTATCCTATGCTAGTTCATCTTTAGGTGAACTATTAATATCAGGATTAGGTCTTGCCATGGTTGCAGAATTATGTCCTGCTTTTATTTCAGGTTTTGTAATGGGCTTCTGGTTTTTAGCTACAATGATTGCATCATATATTGCATCATATATAGGATCTTTTATAGCACTACCTCACAATAGTGAAATCATATCTAAACAACAAAGTCTAGAAACATATACATCGGTATTCGGCTATATAGCAGTTGGTATTTTAATAATAACGATCATAATGATTGCTCTTACACCAATATTAAATAAATATACAAATAAGATAAAAGTTGTGGAAGACCATAAAGCCGATATTGATAATGTGACTTATCATCCAGAAACATAATTTCTATCTATTTCAAAAGCTCTTTTTTTGCTAGAATAACTCTAATATTTAGCAACTTTTTTAATTATGAGCACATTTTCTAAAAAAACATGGTTATCTAACTATCCTGAATATGCTCCAAAGAATATTGAAGAAAACCAACATACCATTCTAGACATGTACGAAAAAACAATCGTACAGTTTCCATATAAAGATGCAGTATCATGCCATGACGTAAACTTAACATTTCTTCAACTTGATGATCTTGCTACTAAAATGGCTAGCTTTTTACAGCATGAGTTAGGAATTCAAAAAGGTGATAGGTTTGCGATAGTTCTACCGAACTGTTTACAGTTTACAGTTAGCTTATTTGCTTGTATAAAGATTGGTGCTGTATTTGTTAATGTCAACCCTCTTTATAAAGCTGATGAAATAGAAGCCATTTTCAATAACTGTAATGTTAAAGCAGCCATTGTTATGGATATGTTTGCCCATAACATGCAAAAAGCTAGAATAAATATACAGTCATTAGAGAATGTCATTGTTACAAATATTGCAGATTTATATACTTTTCCAAAAAAACAAGTTATTGGATTCGTTTCAAAACATTTAATAAAAGACAAACCTCAGTATAATAAAAATACTTTTATTCAGTTTTCTAAGGTACTGAAAGCGGATAAAAAGCTTTATACAAAGCCAAACATTAAAAGAGAAAATATATTGTGTCTACAATATTCAAGTGGCACAACAGGTAAGCCTAAAGGTGCAATACTTACACATGATAACCTTGCTTCTAATATTCAGCAAGTTTGGGCATGGATAAAACATGACTTAAAGATAGAGAACCAAGTAATAATAACGGCTCTACCCCTTTATCATATATTCTCACTAAGTGCTAACTTGCTATGTTTCTTTTTTGGCGGTGGTAAGAATGTACTTATCCCAAATGCGCGAGATATTAAAGATTTAATAAAAACCATGTCAAAAAATGAGTTCACAATTTTTAACGGTCTCAATACATTGTATATGGCAATGTTAGAACATCCAGATTTTGAAAAAATCAACAAAACTAAGTATCTATTCTCTCTAAGTGGTGGCATGCCCATTTCTCGTAAAGTATACCTCCAATGGTTAGATAGAACAGGTATCGAACTCAAAGAAGGATACGGTATGACAGAAATGTCTCCAGCTATCGCTCTAAATAAGTTTAATGAGTCTGAAGATGATTATTTTGGCACCTGTGGCTACCCTATTCCAGGCACAGAGCTTAGTATTCGAGATTTAGAAACTCATGAGGAAATCCATGAGTGTTTTAAAGAAGGAGAAGTTTGGCTAAATGGTCCCCAAAAGTGCCAAGGATTCTGGAATGATAAAGAAAACAATGATCTACACTTTACTGAAGATGGCTGGTTAAAAACAGGTGATATTGGTTATATTGATAAAAAAGGACGATTGACTATTTCTGACAGAATCAAAAATATGATTATAGTATCTGGGTTCAATGTATACCCAAGAGAAATAGAGATTTGCATTCTTAAATTAAATGAGATTAGAGAGGTTGCTGTGACTGGCATAGCTTCTAAAACTTCTGGAGAAAGAGCAATTGCTTTTGTTTCAGTAGAAAAAGATTCTAAGATAACTGAAGAAGATATAATTAAACATTGTAAAGATAAGCTAGCAAGCTATAAAGTTCCAAAGTCATGTATTTTTGTAAGCACTTTACCCAAAAATAATACTGGAAAAATTGATATTAAAAAGCTGAAAAATCAATTCTTATAAGTTTTATCCCTATCACTTGTATTCAAAAAATACTGCTTAGGTGTTTTACCAAAAGCTTTACGAAACATTGCAATAAAGTTACTTGGTGATGCATATCCTAATGAATCTGAAACCTGTGTTACAGAAATACCCTGTGCAAGCATATCTAACCCTCTTGCAAGTTGGGCTTGCTGGCGCCATCGAGAAAAGCTTAATCCGGTTTCTGCTAAAAATATTCTTCTTAATGTTCTTGGTGACATTGCACCAAAAGATGACCACTCTTCAAGAGTCTTATCAATTGATGGATTATCAATTATTGCATTAGCAACTTTTAATAACTTTTGTGATTTCGGCATAGGTAGATGCAAAGATTCTTCTGGGGCAGAACGAACTTCATTGCAAATAATATTGGCAATATGCTCCTGTTCAACAGTTAGAGAATCAGTCTTACTCCATTCAGTTGCTCTAAGTGCTAGAGCTCTTAAAACCTCACTCATTGGTATCACATGAGATGATTCTGATAAATGCTCACATCTTTCGGGTAATATAAAAATCACCCATCCTCTTACAGTTCCACAGATGCGTATTTTATGTGGTACATCTGGCGGAATCCAACCAGCCCTGTTAGATGGAAGTACCCAAGATCCATTTGGTGTACTTACATGAATTAGTCCTGATTCAACACAAAATATTTTACCTCGGGAATGAGTATGCCAATCAGACTCGCGTGTATTGATCTGATTTTCATCAGATGATGAATTACCTCCTTTCATTGCCACTATTGTTGGGCCCTCAAGCCATTCACCAGCATTAGATATATCATCATCTAAAAATTTTTGTCCGATTTTCATTATTTATTGTCCATATAATGCTACAATACACAAACTAAATTGTGCAATAATTTAAAAACAAAATAAACACTATATATTATTTTATTTCTAGTAATATCTTATTTATAGTTATCTAGAAATATGTTTTTTTAAGAAAGATATAAAATATGCAAACTAGTACACCAAGTATTGGCTTCTGGGGTCAAAAAAGAACGATAGTTGCTTTAGCAATAAGTCTACTTGCTCTAGCCGAAATTGTTGACCTAACAATTGTTGCTGTTGCCATACCTCAAATTATGGGAGCAATTGGAGCAAACGTTGAAACTATTGCTGATGTAACCACAGTATATATTGTTACCGCAGCTATTTTTATATTATTATCTGGTTTAGTCATTGAAAAATATGGTATCAAAAGAGTTGCTCTAATATCATCAGTAATCTTCGGAGTTTCTTCTATAATGTGTGGACTCTCTACATCTTTACCTGAAATGATCGTTTTCAGAGCATTCCAAGGATTAGGTGGAGCTTTCCTTCCTTCTGTCGCACAAACATATATATCAACTAGTTTTAAAAACGAAGAGTATAATAAGATGATGACCGTATACAGTATGGTTATAGTTTTAGGTCCTATTATTGGACCAGTTCTTGGTGGAGCTATTTGTGAAAACATGTCTTGGGAATGGATTTTTTACGTTAATGTTCCTCTATGTATAGTAGCTTTCATAATAATATTCTTTATGATGGAAGTAACAGAAATAAAGAAAATCAAAATTGATTACATAAGTTTTGGATTTATGGCTATTGGTGTCGGCTGCCTTGAATTATTCATAGATAACGGCAATACAAATGGCTGGTTTGAATCCATTGAAATGATAATACTTTTATCGATCTCTATAGTTTCATTAGGTTTTTTTATTTGGAGAGGTCTAGTTTATTCATCAGTAGTTAAATTTAGAATTTTCAAAAATTTTAATTTCATCCTAGCATGCTTTTTATGCTTCATGTTTGTTCTTTTATTTTCTGCTGCAATGGCATACCTGCCAACAATGTTACAACAAGTATATGGCTACCCTGTCGATACTGCTGGATATATAACAGCTCCGCGAGGAGTTGCTGCTATAATTGGTGCGGTTATAACACAAAAGATTTTAGTGCCAAAATTAGGGGTCAGAAAAACAATAAGTTTAGGCATGATTACATTTGGTGTATCTTGCTTAATGCAGGCTAATTTCTCTGCGACAGCGAATGAGTTTGATATTATACTTACAACAGCTATACAAGGTTTGGGAATGATGATGTTCTTTGTACCTTTTATGAGTGTCCTTGTAGTAGGTGTGGCAGATGAAGATATGGGAGATATGTCTGGATCATTTAACTTTTTCAGGAACTTTGGTAGCTCTGTGGGAACAGCATTTGTAGCTACATTTATTTCTAGAAATCAACAAATCACATTTCAAGAATTATCTCAAAACGTTTCTTCTTTTAATCATAACTTTCAGTCATGGACTAATTCACTACCCATGCCAAACACAGAAACTATAGCTATGGCAAAGCAACAAGTGCTTCACCAAAGTAGCTTACTAAGTTATATAAACTCTTTTTATGTTGTTGGTATACTTAGCTTAATTTTAGCTATTGTACCGTTTTTATTAAAAGAACCTCCAAAAGATGCTCCTGTTCCAGCAATGCATTAAAATTATTATAGGATAAATTAGAATGTCAGAAGAAAAAATACAAGAAACACAGACTGAAGAAACTAAAAAACTTTCAAAGTTTTCACCTAAGAAAATTATTATTGGTTGCAGTGTAATAGCAGCTACGGCATTGGGTATATATGGATACTATATGTATAACAAGGTGTTTCCAAATACAGATAATGCTTATGTAAATGCTGATGTAATAAATATGTCTCCTAAAGTCGGCGGTTATATTGAAAAGGTCTATGTAAAAAATAATCAATTTGTACATAAAGGCGATAAGCTGATACAAATAGATCCTAAAGACTATCAACTACAGGTATCTCAATCAAACTCAAAGGTAATACAAGCTAAAGGACAACTTGCTGTTGCACAAGAACAAGTATCTGTAGCAAAATCAAACTTAACTAAAGCTCAATCTTCTTTGGAAACAGCTACAAATATGGCAAATAGATATATCAAACTATACAAAGATGATGCTGGTTCTTTACAAGATGCGCAAAAGTATATAGATCAAAAGATACAAGCAGAAAAAGCAAAAGATGAAGCGTTTTCTACACTGAAACAAGCTATGGTAAAAGTTGAAATATCTAAAGCTCAGATTGGTGAAGCCAAAGCTGGACTTGATAATGCCAACTTAAATCTTAGTTATACTACGATGGTAGCTCCAGATGACGGGTATGTTTCAAACTTAAAAGTTTATAAAGGTCAGTTAGTTTCACCTGGACAACCCTTATTTGGCTTTATTGATAATAAAAAATGGTGGGTTGATGCGAACTTCAAAGAAACAGATCTAGATAGAATCAAACCTGGACAAAGTGTTAAGATTGAACTAGATATGTATAACCATACATATACAGGAAAAGTTGATAGCATCAGCTATGCAACAGGCTCGGTATTCTCCTTACTCCCTGCAGAGAATGCAACAGGAAACTGGGTAAAAGTTACTCAAAGATTCCCTGTAAAAATAGCTCTTAAAAACAGTTCAAAATATCCTTTAAGAGTTGGTGCTAGTGCAGAAGTTAAAGTAGATACACTATAGGTACAGCAAATATGATGAAGAAAAAAATACTTTCTGCAACACTTATAACTACAGCATTAATAACATCAAGCTGTAGCTTTTTTAACCCGAAATATGAAAAACCAGAGGTTAAAGCTCCGGCACTATGGAACAGTCAAGATAAAAACATTGAAGTTACTAAAGACTGGAACTTAACAAAAGTAGCTTGGTGGCGCGATTTTGATGATCCTGTATTGAACAACCTTATAACAACCGCTTTAAAAGATAATAATAAACTACAGGTTTCTATTGGTAATATCCTACAAGCAAATGCTGAAATAAATAAAGCAAACTATGGTTGGTTGCCTACTGCAAGTGTTGGTGGTGGAGGTTTTGTAGCTCAAGCCTTTGATATAAATTCGAACTTAAGTATACCTCAACTAAATAATGTTGGCACACAAACTGCTGGTGGCTCTTTAGTAGGAATTATACCAAGTTACACTATTAATATTGCTAGACAATTTAAACTAGGTGAAATTGCTAGGCTTAGTAAAAAAATGCAAACTAACCTTAAAAATACTACTCGCCTATCAGTGATTAGCCAAGTCAGTGCTGCATATTTTTCACTAATTACAGCACAAGAGCAATTAAAGCTTCAAACTCAAATGGTTAATCAGTTAGAACTAATGTTTAACTATGCAAAGAATCAGCATAAGCTTGGTGCAACATCTCCAATGTTAGAGGAAGTTATAAGACAACAACTTGAAGCACAAAAAGGCAAAGTTGCATTAATTAAAAATGATATAGTCCACTTCCAAAATACACTTAAAATCTTAATGGGCAGAAATCCTGGAAAAATTGTTACAAGCAGAACTCTTAATGATATAAATGCAAATGTTAAAGTTCCTGTAAATATGCCTTCACAAGTATTGGAAAATCGTCCAGATGTAGGTATTGCCGAATACAAGCTTGAAACAGCTAATGCTAATATTGGTTTAGCAAGATCTCAATTTTTCCCGAGTATTGATCTAACAGGGACATTTGGTAATGCCACTTTAGCATTAGGTGAACTTGCTACTATGAACGCTTGGGCGTGGGCTGCTGAAGCTGTTGCTGCCGTTCCAATTTTTAACATGAGTATTCTTGCAGATAGTGATAAAGCCAAGGCTCAGTTCTATCAAGGCTACTATGATTATATAGATACACTACAACATGCTTTCCAAGATGTTGATGATAGCTTATCAGAAAGATCCGCTAACCAAGAAAATTACAAAAAACAAACAATCTCTTTACAGTCTACAGAAAGACAAGAAAGTATTTTCTCTAGAAAATACCAAACAGGTGCTATAAGTAAAGCTGAATATACAGGTATTACTCTTAATGTGCTATATCAGCAGATGCAAGTTAATCAGGCTAAGCTAAAATCATTAATCAGCATTGTAAATCTGTATCAAGCATTAGGTAGTGGTTATAATGTAGATAATTACAGTGATCCTCATTATAATAACCCAGCTTTTGATAAATAATATATTCAACTTAAAAATAAGAGGTTTGAACTAAATGAGTGTAGTAAAAAATTTTAAACCTAATGAATATGCCAATAAAATTACTGAATGGCTGAAAGACTCTTGTTTAAATTATCCCGCTGAAGGTTTTGTGGTAGGTATTAGTGGAGGTATAGATTCAGCAGTAGCAGTCTCTTTAGCAGTAAATACTGGACTACCTGTTACAGGGCTAATAATGCCATCAAAAAATAATGATGATAAAGATACCTTAGATGCTATAGAATTAGCTAAAAAATTAAATATAGAATATCATCTCATACCCATTCAACCAGTATATGAAACATTTCTAGATTCAGCTGAAGATATCAAAAACAGTGCTAATGACCGTCAACATGTAATCAAAGGAAATGCACAAGCTCGTTTTAGAATGATATACTTGTATGCTTACGCTCAGCAAAATAATAGAATGGTAATTGGTACAGATAATGCTTGTGAATGGTATATGGGCTATTTTACAAAATTTGGAGATGGAGCCGCTGATATACTGCCTCTTATAAAATTAAAAAAATCACAAGTTTTTGAATTAGGTAGCTATCTTAATGTACCCAATAACATCCTCACAAAAGCTCCTTCCGCAGGACTTTGGCTTGGACAAACTGATGAAGCAGAGATGGGGGTTTCATATCAAGAAATAGATGATTTCCTTGATGGTAAACATGTCTCAGATTATGCTCTTAATCAAATAAAATTCTGGCATAACCGTAGTCATCATAAAAGAATCATGGCTAAGGCTCCAGATTTTTAATTATTTGCTATTGATTGTTATTACTTTTCTAGGATAATATATTTAAAAACATAGGAAAACATTAATAAATGAAAAAACTATTTTTACTTATTCCAGCACTTACAACATTATCATCTTGTGCTTATTTTGATACAAATAAACCCGAAGAAGAACTATATATTGATATTAGAACACCTCATATTCAAGATATAAATTTTAATGAGACAGGTGACCTTCCTAAAGATATCCAAAATCAAAAATATTATGATGTAAGAGTATCTGGTTCTGCTATTGAGAATTGCGATGTTGTAGATTATGGCGATGCTAAAATCAGACATGAAGGAAAAAACAAAATATTCATAGGTCAAGCTAATGACTGGGATGTTGTCCGTATAGACTGTCGTAAATATGCAGGTAAAGGAAAAAGTAAAGAAACCCATGGTTTAGAAATAAAAGTTTTTTCAAATGATAAGATCTATCATGGAAAAACCCAAGTAGAGCACGAATAAAAAATTATTAACTATTCAAAAAATTTCTTTGCATAATCTTTAACATTATCAAACCAAGTTTTACTCTTTGGAGAATGCTTATTCTGATAGTCCTCACCTAAACTTTCTGCAAATTTCTCTAATAATTCTTTTTGCTCTGCATTTAAGTGTACTGGTGTTTCTACCACAACTTTACAAAGTAAATCACCTCTTCTATGTCCACGTAAGGACTTCATACCTTTTTCTCTCAGGCGGAATACTTTACCTGTTTGAGTTTCAGGTATTACCTTTAATGAAACTTCTCCATCTAATGTGGGAACCTTAATCTCGCCTCCTAAGCACGCTTTAGTAAAGCTAATAGGCATTTCGCAGTAAAGATTCATTTCTCTTCTTTCAAAGATCTTATGCTCTTTTACTAAAATCTGCACATATAGGTCACCACTCATTGTTCCTTCAGCTCCAGAATCACCTTCACCTTGAAGCCTAATTCTATCACCATTATCAACACCTTCAGGAATCTTGACCTTAAGAGTTTTTTGTTTTTTAACTTTTCCATTACCATAACAAGCATCGCAAGGATCAGCGACATTTGAACCTGTACCATTACAAGCTGGGCAAGTTTGCTCAAAAGCAAAAAAGCCCTGCTGTCTTCTTATAGTTCCTTGACCGTGGCAAGCGTGACAAGTTGCTTTAGCTTTAGACTTTGATCCTGTACCATCACAACTATCACAAGACTCCATTCTAGGAATAGTAATTTCTTTTTCGACACCAAAGAAAGCTTCTTCAAGAGTTATTTCAAGAGTATATTCTAAATCGCTACCGCGAGAGGCTCTAGATCTACCAGATCCTCCACTGCGAGAAGCACCTCCTCCAAAGAACGTATCAAAGATATCTTCAAAACCACCGAAGCCTCCTGCTCCTCCTGCTCCGCCACCTGCTTGTTGATTAACACCTGCGTGGCCAAACTGGTCATAACGAGCTCTTTTCTGATCATCACTTAATACTTCATAAGCCTCAGATACTTCTTTAAATTTGATCTCAGCTTCTTTATCATCCGGATTACGATCTGGGTGATATTTCATTGCAAGCTTTCTATAAGCTCTTTTAATCTCTGTACCGGAAGCAGTCTTAGATACACTTAAAATTTCATAATAGCATTTCTGTTGCATTTTTACTTAACCTAAAAATTTCGAACGAATAATTATAACAAAAAGAAAAGTGTGGATAAACCACACTTTGTTGATTACTTAGATATTTATTTTTTGTCTTCTTCTACATCTTCAAAGTCAGCATCAACGACATCATCATCTTTTTTAGCTTCTTCAGCTTGAGCGCCTTGCTCTCCACCTGCTGCTTGAGCCTGCTCAGCATATGCTTTCTGAGCTATTGGAGAGAAAGCTTCTTCTAATGCTTTAGTTTTAGCTTCAATTGCTTCTTTATCATCTCCTTTAAGAACTTCTTCAATCTCCTTGCAAGCTGCTTCGATTTTTTCTTTTTCTTCTGCTGAAACTTTATCACCTAGCTCATTAATAGCCTTTCTTGAGCTATGAATTAAGTTATCAGCCGTATTTCTAGCAGCTACAAGCTCTTGGAACTTCTTATCAGACTCAGCATTTGCCTCTGCATCTTGTACCATTTTTTCAATCTCTTCTTCTGAGATACCGCCACAAGATTTGATTACGATATTTTGCTCTTTACCTGTAGCTTTATCTTTAGCTGAAACATTCATGATACCGTTTGCATCAACATCAAATGTAACCTCAATCTGTGGCATACCACGTGGTGCTGGTGGAATATCTGCTAAATCAAATCTACCTAAAGATTTGTTTGCAGAAGCCATTTCACGCTCACCTTGAAGTACATGTATAGTTACAGCAGGCTGGTTATCTTCAGCTGTTGAGAATACTTGTGACTTCTTAGTAGGGATAGTCGTATTTCTCTCAATAAGTTTAGTCATAACTCCACCCATAGTCTCAATACCTACTGATAATGGTGTTACATCTAATAAAAGTACATCTTTAACATCTCCAGAAAGAACACCACCTTGAATTGCTGCACCAACTGCTACAGCTTCATCAGGGTTCACATCTTTACGCGGCTCTTTACCAAAGAACTCTTTCACTTTCTCTTGTACTAGAGGCATACGCGTTTGTCCACCCACCAATAGTACTTCAGAGATATCTGACTTACTTAGACCTGCATCTTCAAGAGCTTTTCTACAAGGCTCTAATGATCTAGCAACTAGATCACCTACTAGAGATTCAAATTTAGCTCGAGTGATTTTGATATTTAAATGCTTAGGTCCTGTAGCATCAGCTGTAATATATGGTAAGTTCACATCTGTTTGGCTTGCAGAAGATAATTCAACTTTAGCTTTTTCTGCTGCCTCTCTAACTCTTTGTAGAGCTAGTTTATCGTTATGTAGATCTATACCTTGTTCTTTTTTGAACTCATCAATTAAGTAATCCATCAAAGCTAAGTCAAAGTCTTCACCACCTAGGAAAGTATCACCATTTGTAGATAATACTTCGATTTGGTTATCACCATCTACATCAGCAATCTCGATGATAGAGATATCAAATGTACCGCCACCTAAATCATATACAGCTACAGTTTGTTCGCCTTTTTTAGAGTCAACACCATAAGCTAGAGCTGCAGCAGTTGGCTCGTTGATAATTCTTTTAACATCAAGACCTGCAATTTTACCAGCATCTTTTGTAGCTTGTCTTTGGCTATCATTAAAGTATGCAGGAACTGTAATTACAGCTTCAGAAACAGTCTCACCTAAAAACTCCTCTGCTGTCTTTTTCATTTTTCTTAAGATCTCAGCAGATACTTGAGGTGGAGCCATTTTCTTGCCTTCTTTAGTAGAAACCCAAGCATCTCCATTATCAGCTTTTACAACTGCATAAGGTACTTTCTTTTTAATATCATCTTGTACTGCTTTGTCATCATACTTACGACCGATAAGTCTTTTGATAGCAAAGAAAGTATTATCAGGGTTTGTTACTGCTTGTCTTTTAGCAGATTGACCTACTAAGATCTCACCACCGTCAGCATAAGCTACAACTGAAGGTGTTGTTCTATGACCTTCTGCATTTTCAATAACTTTAGCACTTTTGCCATCCATGATAGCAAGACATGAGTTAGTAGTACCTAAGTCTATTCCTATTATTTTTCCCATTTTGTTCTCCTATTATTAAATTCTATTATTTAATTCGATTTAGTTTAAAATCATCTAACTTAATAGATGGGTATATTCTTTACTTTTTCAAGATTTTTTTTAATTTTTTACAACTATCACTTTAGCTGCTCTAACCACACGACCATTTAAGACATATCCCTTCTGAAACACATCAAAAACAATATTATCTTCAAGCCCTGGATTAGGAACCATTGCCATAGCTTCATGAACATTAGGATCAAACTTATCACCCTTTGGGTCAATTTCTTCTAGACCATTTTTCTTAAGGGTGTCTAGTAGCATTTTAGAAGTTAACTCTATCCCTTCCTTCATTGCTACAGCTTCTTCAAGTTTAACTTCATGCTTTAATGCTTCATTAATGCTATCAACAACAGGTAAAAGCTCTTTGGCAAATTTTTCTATACCAAACTTACGTGCATTAGAAACTTCTTTTTCCGCTCTTCTACGAATATTTTCCATTTCAGCCTTTGCTCTTAAAGCTTCATCTTTGAATGCGTCACATGTTTCTTCAAGCTCTTTAATAGTATCTTTTGATTTTTCTAATTGCTCTTCGGTAGAAAGCTCATTAAGTTCAGTATGTGTCTGCTCTTGTGCTTCTGATAAAAGCTCTTCTGCACTTAAATCATTTTCTTGAATATTGTCTTTTTTAGAATCTGTCATAAATATAACCTTTTATTTTTATCTTGTTGATACTACAATTTGTTAGATAATGCTTGTTTGAGTATTTTCAAGATAATTATTTATATTTTTTAAATTTGGTGCCTATGATTGATATGAAAACTTCAAAAAAGATAAGTATTTTTTTCCTTGCCATACTTATTTCAAGTTGCACGAATATCACTGCTAAACACTATCTTACAAAGAAATACTCAGATAATGTTGAATATAAAAAAGTAAAATTTAATTCTCTAAATAATTGGAATAATGCAAATCAGCTAAAATCATTTAATACATTTAAAAAATCTTGTAAGAAAATAATTGAAGAAAATGAACCAGAATATGCAAATTGGCAAAATGTTTGCCAAAAAGCAATTAGCACACACTTAAAAACTAATGGAGAAGCTAGACTCTTTTTTGAGTATGAATTTACACCATATCAAATAATATATAAAGATCAAAACACCGGAATATTTACAGGCTATTATGAACCTACTGTAAAAGGAAGCCTGGTCAAAACATTACAATACACTGTCCCGATTTATCGTACACCAGACAATTTGGCAAAAAAACCTAACGGTGATGATACATATTCTTTTGGTCGGTATAAAGGAGGAAAATTTGTTCCTTATTACTCTCGAGAACAAATAGCCAAAGGTAATCTCTTTGCCAAAAAAGACGTACTTGTTTGGGTGAAATCAAAAGTTGATAGAACATTTTTACAAATCCAAGGCTCAGGCAGAATACAGACCGATAGTGGAGATATTCTTATTGGCTATGATAGTCAAAATGGACACCCATACAAACCTATTGGTAAATACCTACTTGATCATGGATACATGTCAGTCAAAGAAATGTCTATGCAATCAATCAAAGCATGGCTAAATAACAATAAAGATAAAATTGATGAAGTTCTTAATTACGATCCGTCTTTTGTTTTCTTTAGGTATTTAGATCGTAAAAATGCAGTAGGTGCACAAGATGTTGAATTAACACCTGGTTATTCTTTAGCTGTTGATGATGAATTCTACCCATACGGAGTCCCGCTCTGGTTAGAAACAGATTATTTCAAAGATAATCATAATGACACACAACCTTTAGACCGTTTAATGATAGCTCAAGATACTGGTGGTGCTATTAGAGGAGCTATACGAGGAGATGTTTTCTGGGGGCATGGGAAACAAGCTGAATTTAACGCAGGTCACATGAACAATCGTGGCAAATTATGGATACTTTTACCAAATAACTAATATGAAACATATAAATACTATAATAATAGGTGGTGGAATTTCTGGCATTAGTTTTGCCCAGAAATTATCAAAAGCGAATATAGAAAACGTTATCTTTGAACCAAATAAAGTTGGGGGATGTATTGATTCTACAAGCTATGAAGATTTTTGGTTTGAGATGGGAGCTCACACTATATACAACTCTTACTCAGATACTATAGAGTATATTAAAACCAACTCTCTTGAAAAAGATATACAACCAAGAAAAAAGCTTCCTTTTTTATTTGTACAACCAAGCAATAAAATTGAAAGCATCTTCACAAACTTAAACCCTTTCACTTTAGTATTTAATTTTATTAAAAATAGAAATACTTCTAAAGAAAATAAAACGGTAAGTGAATATGCTAAAAAAGTTTTTGGAAAGTCTAATTATAACAAAACATTTAAATACTGTTTTAATGCTGTACTATCTCAAAATAGTGAAAGTTTCCCAATGGAGTATCTATTTAAAAAGTATGATAGAGATAAAACTTTACCAAGAAGTTTCACATTAAAAAATGGATTATCTGAGCTATTTGTAAATCATAAACAGCAAGTAATACATGAGAATGTCATCTCAGTAGCCCAAAAAGAAAATAAATGGATAATTCAAACTAATAATACAAGCTATTCAGCAGATAACTTATGCCTTGCAACTCCTTGGTATATAACTGAAGAACTTCTAAAAGACATAAAACCAAATATTGCAAAGCATAATTTTAGCCCTACCATGTCAAAACTTACCAGTATAGGAGTAGTTATTGAAAAAGCAGATCTAAAGCAGATCAAAAGTTTAGCTGGTCTAATAGGAAAAGAGCAATTTTTTTATTCGGCAGTTACTCGGGATGTAATAGAACATGATAAGCTCCGAGCAATAGTATTTCATTGTCATGATAATATCTCTCAAGAAGAATTAGTTAAAAAAATAATTGAGCTTCTAAAAATTTCAAAAAATGATATTTTACACACTTATATTAAAAATAACTCTTTACCTTGCTATCATCGTAATCACAGTATTTTTTTAAAAGATTTGGATAATGAGCTCAACAAAGATAGCTCTCTATATATCACAGGTAACTTCTTTGATCGATTAGCTATAGAAAACTGTATTAGACGCTCAAATAACCAAGCAAATAAAATTATTCAAAAAAGCACATCAATAATTTGATTATTAATATCTAAGAATGTATCATATAGTCTGCTTAAATTTTTAAATGCATGACAAATCAATTTGATTTGTGAAATTAAGAATTTTTTGCAAAAACTGAGTAATTGACAACAATAAATAAAGGAAAAAAGATGAAAACGTTTACTGCAAAACCATCAGACATCAAAAGAGAATGGCTTTTGATTGATGCTACAGATAAAACTTTAGGTCGTCTAGCTACAGAAGTAGCAATGATCCTAAGAGGTAAAAACAAGCCAGAATACACTCCACATATGGATACTGGTGACTATGTTGTTATCGTTAATGCTGAAAAAGTAGCTGTAACTGGTAACAAAAGAAAAGGCAAAATTTACCACCACCATACTGGATATATTGGCGGTATCAAATCAATCTCTTTTGAGAAGCTAATAGCAACTCATCCAGAAAGAGCTATTGAAAAAGCTGTTAAAGGCATGTTACCTAGAACTCCTCTAGGTCGTACAATGTTTAAAAAATTGAAAGTTTATGCAGGTGAAAATCACCCACATACAGCTCAACAACCTCAAGCTCACAATATTTAATAAAGGATGGTAAAAATGTCAGAATATAATTATGGTACAGGTCGTCGTAAAAGTTCTGTAGCTCGTGTGTTTATGAAAAAAGGTACTGGTCAATTTATCGTTAATGGTCTTCCATTAGAACAATACCTATGTCGCGAAACAGATTGCATGGTTGTAAAACAACCTTTAGAACTAACTAATAATACTGAAAACTTTGACTTCAAAGTAACTGTAAAAGGTGGTGGAACTACTGGTCAAGCAGGTGCTATCCGTCTTGGTGTTACTAGAGCTCTTATTGAGTTTGATGAAGATCTTAAATCAGCGCTTCGTGAAGCAGGATTTGTTACTCGTGATCCACGTAAAGTTGAGCGTAAGAAATTTGGTCTTAGAAAAGCTCGTAGAAGAAGACAATTCTCTAAGCGTTAATATATCTTTTTATATTATTTCTATTATTCTTTTTATTTCATTATTACTAGGAGGATAAAACCTTGGTTTTATATACAAAAAAGGATGATGTCTATAGTGATATAGCTCGTATGATTCTTCTTATCAAAGGAGCTAACGCAAAATTTATAGATGTTTCTGAAGATGAAAGTGCAAAGCATATAGAAGAGCTTAATATTATTACACCGAATGGTAATATACCAACTCTAAGCACGGATGAGTTTGCTGTATATAGGCTTGGTGTTATTATAGAAGCTATCGAAGATTTATACCCTTTTCCTCCGATGTTCCCTGTTTTTCCTAAACAACGTGCTAATGCTAGAATTTTGCTAGAGTACGTGAATAAAACATACCTACAGAATATTATCAAACTTCAAGATGGTAATATTGACGAGAAAGAGGCTGAACAAATCAAAATGATGATGCAAAAAGACATAATCAGCACATATAGAACTATAGTTAGTGAAAGAGAAATTAATGCAGAAAGCAATCCAGATGCTCAAAATATTAATGTATTAACTCTTATAATAACTTTTGTTTTTTATTATTTCATTAAACTAAAGATCTCTATTCCAACTAAAGATAAAAATGTAATTGCTGAAATCAAAGAACTATTAAGTGAACCAAACTTTATTCGTACCATTAAAGGAGAAGGAGCTTAACAATGGCTATGCTAAGAGCTTATGTTGCTAAAGCGACATACAACTGGTTGGTTGATCATGGGTTTACACCTTATGTATTAGTCGATACAGAATATGAGAATGTCGTCGTGCCGACAAACTATATAGATGAAGATAAAAAGATCTTATTAGACTTATCTCCTCAAGCTATACAAAATCTTAACATAGATGATAACCACATTTCTTTTGATGCTACTTTTGATGGTGAACCAATGTTGGTGAATCTACCCATCGAAGCTGTTCTTGAAGTATTTTCTAAAGAGACAGAACAAGGTATGTACGCTCGTGAATTTGGCTATGGTATCAATATTGATGAAGGAGAAGATGATGAAACAGCTAATCCTAAAAAGCCTGGTCAATCAAACTCAGATAATGTTCTTACTTTAGATTAACTCACCAAATACTTATCTTTCTAAAATTTCATACTCTTTTCTAAGAATAGACATTATATGAAATGATTCATACTTATTTTTTAAACTATTAAACTCATAATCTCGTAGCATTCCCTCTATAACAAAACCTAGAGACTTGTATATATGTATAGCTCGAGTATTAAAATCTTTAACATCAAGCCAGACTCTATGAGCTTGAGTATTCTTAAAAATCCAATTTAATATTAATTCAAAAGCAGCTTTACCATAACCTTTGCCTTTATATAAGGAGCTGATAGCAATTCGTTTAATATGAATAGAGTTATGTTTATTTAGTAGCTCTGTTATTATTACAAACCCAACCTTATTACCTAAAGAATCTTTAATAATAAAATATATAATATCATCATTTTTTAGTGCCTCTCTATGCTGGCTGTAAGTCCATTTCCCAATATATAAAGAATTTTCTGAATCATTCTCTATATCTAAAATAAACCTTATATCATTTTGGTCTGCAAGTTTTAATTGAATAGTTTCACATTTTGATATCATGTTATAGCTAAGTTATATAAAGAGTGCATACTATTTTAACAAGTTCCGTATGGATTTATAACTCTTTGCATGACTGTCTAAAACTCCTGCTTTTATTTAAAATTAACATTTCTACTCGATATATATTTTACATAACCATAAATGCACAGTACAATGAAATTACCTATAGTAAATGACTATAACTTATGCCTAAATGTCCTAAATGTGAAAAGTTTTTTACATCAAATGCTCTCAAAGATCATTTTGACTCATGCCAAGGTATACTTATATTTTCTAGATTTTCCAAATTTTATGATGCATTAGTTGAGATTGCGGAAAATCATAATTTACCTCATAGAAAATTATACAAAGTAGATCTTTGGATTCGTGACTATATTTTTAGTGCAAAATATAAAAACTATATTAGAAATAAAAATTCTAAATTTGCACTCTTTAATACCGATGATACTGCTCCCGCTGATATTTTCAAACAGCCTGATTACGCTATTGATTATTCGCTAGGAAGAACAAGACGTAACAAAGATTACTATGATGAATATGTTTTTGCTGATGTTAAAGCAAAAAATAAAGATGTGAAGGATATTGATCCAGAAAATGAATTTCATAGCAAGCATTTAACCAATAAGCTTTTAGAAGGAGGTAATCTTTTTCATGTACAAAACTTAAAAGGTGAAGACTTTTACTTTATAGGTGAGAGAGTACTTTTTTATGATGAACATGCTGGTAACCTAAAGTATCTCCAGGACAAAGCATATAAGAAAAGAGTAAAAAAGAATCCCCAGCTTAAACGCACTATTGAATATAATTTAGAAAAATATAAGAAGATTTTTGGTACAGATAATGTTTATCATATTCCAAATATTACATACCATCTTGATTGTCAAATGGCTTATATAAAGAAAGGGCATTTCTTAGTAAATAATTATGAACATTTAATAGACTCTTCGAAAGTTAATATTAGTAGTGAACTAAAAAAAATAATAAGAAAAAAACAAGAAGTAGCAGAAAGCATTGTGAGTTTTTTACAGATGCTTGGATTCGAAGCAAGGCTATATATCGGTTTCTATTCTAACGATATCGAGCAATTTAGCTTATGGAATTTAGCATTCGACAATGATAGTGAAGCTAAACAGAAACTAGATAATAATAATAATCGCTATTCAAATTTAATTAACGGCTTTCATTTTAAATCAAATAGAGATAACAAGGATTATTTTGTATGTGCACACACTAATAAAAGTAGGCATAGAGATCATCTAACTGGTATACTTAATAATTACAATATTGAACCTATTTTTGCTAAAAAAGATCGAGATCTTTCTTTTGAGGTAAAGTTAAGCACCCAAGAGTATCTAGCAAACTCTGCTGGTGCTATAAGATGTCAAACTAACTTTATGTATGTGGGACCATTACAATCATATAGTATGAAAAAATCATACAATATGAAAAATACTAAATTAGATCCTCTATTCGATGAGTATAGCGACGTATTGGAAGATTATTTTAGCTAAAATAGATGATTAAAATAATTACAATATTCTAATTCTGTTCAAATATAGATTTAACTGGCTTATAACTCTTTCTATGGATTTCCAGTACACCATATTTCTTAATATTTTCAAGATGATCTTTCGTAGGATAGCCTTTATGTTTTGCAAAACCATATTTTGGATATAGTTTATCATGCTCAAGGCATATCCTATCCCTATGGACTTTTGCTAGTATAGATGCTGCTGAGATTTCTACTATTTTTGAATCTCCTTTAACAATAGCTTCTGAGTTATAGTTCCAATTTGGTAATTTATTACCATCTACCAATACTTTATCAAATTGCTTCTGAAGATTATCCGCAACTTGTTTCATTGCTTTTAAAGTAGCCTGTAAAATATTTAGCTCATCAATCTCTTGAGGTGATATTTCAACAATTGAATATGCTTTAGCCTTAGCTATAATTTCACGATATAGAGCTTCTCGTTTTTTATCACTCAGTTTCTTTGAATCATTAAGCCCTTCAATTATATTATTCTGATCTAAAATAACTCCTGCAGCAACGACAGGTCCAGAAAGTGGGCCACGCCCAGCCTCATCTACCCCTAAAATAATCATATTATTTATCCTGATTTTCTAAAGATGTTAAAAAACCTCTTAATATATTTACTTCTTGACTCTCAAGTTCAGACCTTTGGAAAAGCCTTTTTACTTTATCCATGACATGACCAGGCTTTTCTTTATCCAAAAAACCTGACTTAATCATACTGTCTTCAAAGTGTTGATATAAGCCTTGTTGCTCTTTTACAGAAGCTTTTTTATGTAAGTGATTATATTCAGGAACATCTCTAATATCTGTTATCTCAATTGCCTGTCTATGTATTTCATACGCGACTAGTTGTACCGCCTGAGCTAGATTTAAAGATGTATAACCTTCATTAGATGGAATGTAGGCATGTACATTACTCATAAGCAGCTCTTCATTTAAAAGACCTGTCCTTTCTCTGCCAAAAAGTATTGCTATTTTCTCATTAGACTTCTGAACCTTCTTCAAAACTTTTGTCGCAACTTTGGCTATAGGCTCAATAGGTAAAGAAACCCTACGAACCCTTGCACTCGTACCTACAACATAGTCAATACCATCAAGAGCATCTTCCAGAGAATTAACAATCTTTGCATTTTTAACAACCTCTGTAGCGTGGCATGACAATGCAATTGCTTCATCATCAATACCTTTCCTAGGATTAACCAGCCATAAATTTGTTAAATTCATATTTAACATCGCTCTTGCTGTAGAACCAATATTACCACTATGAGACGGCTCAATAAGTACAATTCGAATATTATTAAATAGATTCGTTTTCATCTTTAGTTTCAACTATTAAGTTATATAAGTTTTTGGCATTTGGCGCATGCTCAAAATACCTTTGTGTTTCTTCTTTTTTTAAAAAAAGTGCTAATTGCTTTAATAGCTCCATATGAATATTAGAAATATTATCTGGGAAAAACACCCCTACTGCTATTTTTATAGCGTCTTTAATTGAGTCATCGTAGTAACCATTTTTAAGTGTCACGACAATAATTTTTGTAGTACTAAGGTTTTCAACTCGACAATGAGGTATGTATATATTTTTACCAATGTATGTATTACCTATCCTTTCTCGCTTATAGATGTTTTTCAGCACAATATCTTCATCAACATCTGAATAAGTATTTGCTAGCCTATTAGCAAGAAATTCAATCAAACGTTTTTTAGATTCAATATTTAGGTTAAGTATAATATTCTTCTTATCGATAAGAGCTTTTAAATTCATAGAAATATTTTTAGATAAATTGGAAAATGAAGAATTAAGTATTATTCGCCGTGATTTGTTCTCATTTTATCTTTATGTTTTTTAAGCTGACGAGCAAGCTTGTCTTCTAACATATCAATAGCAGCATATAAATCTTTATCTTCTGCTTTTGCAACAAATTCACTACCAGGGACAGTAACTATAGCTTCTGCAACTTGCTGATCTTTTTCTACAGCTAAGATAACTTTTGTTGATGTGATATGGTCAAAATACTGCCCCACTTTACCAACTTTTTCATTGACATAATTTTTGATTGCTTCAGTAACTTCTACGTGTCTACCAGTAATTTGAATATTCATATATAAACCTCCAGATTTGAACATCATGCTCATTCTATTTATGAGCCCTATTTTAATAATCACCAAAGTGATATACTTGTACCCACATTATACAAGCTAAATACTATAAAGAAAAGCTATGACTAACACTGTAAAGCAAATATTAAGCTCTTTGGCTCTTATAGCAGTTGCTGTAATGTCATTTATTATTTTTGCACCACTTTTTGTTTTTTTAATTATTTTTTTAATGATTTCATCATTTTTCTTGCGTAGAAAAATAATGAAAGAAAACCCAGAGTTCTTTAAGCAAAGAAAAACTAAAAAAGGTAGGGTAATAGATCAAGAAGAAGATGATGATTTTTTTGATAATTCAAATAATAAATTAAAATAAAAAATGTATACAAAAGACACTATTGTTGCAATAGCAACCCCTCAAGGTAATGGTGGTATTGGCATAATACGCATATCAGGAACAGATGCTCTAAAAATAGCTCAGAAACTAACTCGAAAAGAGCTTAAACCTCGCTATGCAACTTTTTGTAACATATACAGCCAAGATATTCAAGAAACTATAGATCATGGTATTGCTGTATTTTTTAATTCACCTTTTTCATATACAGGTGAAGATGTGGTAGAGATACAGGCTCATGGCAACCCTTTCGTACTCAACTTAATTATTAAGTCTGCTCTAGGTTATGGAGCAAGGATGGCAAAAGCAGGTGAATTTACAGAAAGAGCATTTATGAACGATAAACTAGATCTTGCTCAAGCTGAAGCGGTATCTGACATTATAAACGCCTCATCTGAAATAGCTGCTAAATCAGCTGCTAAATCACTACAAGGTGAATTTTCAAAAGAGATAAATAGCTTACTTGAAAAATTAATTTTCTTAAGAATGTACGTTGAGGCTTCTATAGACTTTCCAGAAGAAGAAATAAACTTCTTGGAAGACAAAAAAATACACAGTAGCTTAGCTGATATTTATAGTAATATCTTACAAGTACGAAATAGTTGTAAACAAGGAGCTATATTAGTAGAAGGCATTACCCTTATATTGGTTGGAAAACCTAATGCTGGTAAATCTAGTCTTCTAAATGCTTTAGCTGGTAAAGACTCAGCCATAGTTACAGCAATTGCTGGTACAACTAGAGATATCGTAAAAGAGCATATCCAAATAAATGGTGTGCCAATGCATATAATAGATACAGCTGGATTAAGAAGTAGTGATGATCTTATTGAAAGCGAAGGTATAAAACGAGCTATCAAAAAAATTCAAGAAGCTGACCAGGTACTTTTTGTTACAGATGACTATACTAATAGCAAAGTTAGATTTAGCGATATTAAAGACATAATTCCTGAATTCTATCAGCAGATTCCTAAAGATATAGACATAACATATGTACACAATAAGATAGATTTACTTAAAGAAACTCCTCAAAACCAAGATAATCATATTTATATATCAGCTGAAAATAATATTGGCATAGATAAATTAAAATCCCATATTCTCAAAAAAGTTGGCTACACAAACCAAAATGAAAGTATTTATACGGCCCGTGAAAGACATGTAACCGCTATAAATAAAGCATTTGAACATATAGAGCTAGCAAAAGAACAGCTTCAGCTTGGTAATGGGGAGCTCCTTGCAGAGGAGTTACTAATTGTACAAGAGTATTTAAATTCAATAACTGGAGAATTCACTTCTGATGATTTATTAGGAGAAATATTTTCAAGTTTTTGTATAGGTAAATAATTAAAGATCATTAAACCTTTTGCATGCAAGGCTTTAAAGAATATTAAAAATGATTTTGTGTGTAATTTTGTGATAAAGATAAAACTTTTCCACAGCTATCTACAGCTTTCTTAAAACTCTAACTGTGATGTGTGATGTATTGTTATAAGTGAAGAAATCTTGAAAATTATTCAAGCCAACACAGCGAAGTCCAATTTGACAGTCAACAGTACAGTCTATATACATTTTGGGCGTGCAATTTGAAAACTCAGTACTATTAGCATTAATAGGTTTATATAGCGCCCAAGTCGATGCATAATTATTAGAAGACCCTGACACAATATCGAATTGCAAAGCCAGCTCTCCTGAAGTTGACGTGAATCGAGGGAAACCATTAAAAACAAGCTCGTAAGCAAAACCTTGATTTAGTAATATGTAATTTATTCCTCTACTAACAAAAGAAGAACCATTATAAGAAGTACCATTCACTTCAACTAAATCTGATACGTTGTCTATAGTTCCGCCATCGATTGTGAATACAGAAACTTTACCTATATGATTTTTGTATAAATCTAGTAAAACCTTATCTGTAGTGTTCATAGCTCCAGCAAAATTAAAATTTGCTTCTGGTATAACTGCATCATCGCCTGCAGAATTCACTACAGTAACACTATTTATTGTTCGCGAAACACTTAAATTGCTTGTTTGTGCTGTGATATTTAGATCAGTTTTAAGTTGCTCTAAAGTTCGATTTACAAAAACACCTGCTTTTTTTTGTATTATGTCATCATTACTTGCATTAATGCTTTCAATATCTATAATGTTTTGTGGTTTAGATGTTATTGAAGACCAATCAATAGACGCCGTATATTCAGTATATCCAGAAGAATTATTTAAATTAAGTTCATCACTAACAAAATATAATACTCCTGTATCATTTTGTTTAACACTATCACCCTCCTGAACAGTAGCAGTAGTTAATGCAAATCTAGCTGTTTCATCAGTAACAGTCACTAATTTGCTAAATGCCGAGTTAGGTAATCTTGCAATATCTATAATTCCAGAAGTTATTCTCGAAGCATCGAAAGTTGCATTACCTTCAAGGACCTCATCAGCACCTGACCCAAAATTTTTATTAAAAGCTGTATTTTTATTAAAAACAGGCTCTTTATTAGATAACTCTGTTATAACATTTGCGGGTGTGTTAGCTACTTTAGATTTTTCATCATCGGTATAAGCATTAGTGTCTTGATTTGATTCATATTTTGTTTTTATTGATGAAGCTGTTTCAGATGATCCACCGCCACCAGTTCCAATATTCTCAGGAATAACACCCATATCTACTACACCTCTATAACTATTACTTGATCTGGACTATATTTATTTATATTTCTTATATATAAGTTTTCGCCAACTTTTTTGAGATAACTTTCTTTCTCTTTACTCTCTATTGGCCATCCTCTTAAAGAGGAATCGGGTAATGTAGCAGAGCTAAATATTTCAATGCCCCTTTCTCCTGTGTTCTTCATCATAAAAGTATCACCATCAGCGATACCAAATAAGGTAAGATCTATTTCTACATAATCAGAGCCTTGAGCTACTGTATAAGGATTTGTTGCCATAAAAATAATGTTTTGATATTTTTGTATATTATAATGCTGTTTTGTAATTGTGGATTTAAGAGTTTAATGCTGTTATTTCTGTTAACGTTAATGTTTTACTGTAGAATCTTAAATAACTAAATATAGCTTTCTTATATGTATTCTGCGGAGCATAATAACATAATTTATTATAAATAGTATTGATAATAGCTGCTGTCTTACCAGTTTCAGAATGCCATAATACGCCATCAATATAAATTTCCATTACTCCAGTTACAGCATTTTTTTGAAGTACCCAATCGTGGACACCAGTCCATTCAGATGTTGAAATAGCTTTAGATATTCTATTTGTAGCAAATGTAGTATCGTAACCGCAATCATAATATATATTATTATCACTCCAAGGTATATGAGCATTTATAACTGGCTTATTTCCTACACTTTCGTCATTTGTAAAGTAAATAAGAGATGTTACAGTTGCAGGTGTAAATAATTCTGCTCTAAATGCAACTGAGAGCTCATTACCAGATATATCAAAAGATGACCCAAAATCTAAATAATTATCAATACCATCAAATGATAATCCGTAAATTGTTTCTGTTGCCCCATAAATTGTAGCGTTATAGTTTCCTACTTCATCTATAACAATATTTTCATTAAAATGATTCATTGTATAATGAGATATTAAACCAACATTAATACTATTTGTTAATAATGTTCTAATTTCGCTAACTGAACTAGATAACAGAACATTATCTCTAAGACTCACCTGATATTCATAAGCTGCATCTTCTGTAAGTCCAGATATTGAATATGTGTCGCCAGTTTGCCAAGCTGATTCTATCCAAGTAGTGTTACCTTGTAATCTATATCTAAATTGATATTCAAGGTTTACAATATCACTAGATCCCAAATCAAAGATAATAGCTTTAATATTCCCAGTGGATGTCGTTGTTAGTGGTGCTATAGCACTTATTGTTGGAGCTACAATTTGCTCAAATACAAAATCAGTACTAAATGTTTGGTAACTTTCCACACCATCTCTAATAGCTGAAATAGTAGCTGTTACATCATAATCATCTGTGCCTATGTCTGCTTGTACTTCTGCTTGTGTTACGGTTATTGAGTTAGTGTTAACCTGTGTTGTAATAGTTCCTTGAGATACCCCAGATAAGAAGAATTCTAGTACAACTTGGTTGAGCGCATTATATTCTATAGTCGTTGCACCATCATAGTAATTAAGAAATAAAGCACCAGTTTCTGTTAATCTATTACGACTAGAAAAAGTTATTTTAATATCTTCTGCCGATACAGTTATACTTGTTGTAAGCGGATCTTGTCCGTTTATCTGAATATTCTTTGGCGGATAAGGTTTATAGTATCTCGGATCAAGTGTAATATCATAATTTGTAGTTGTTGTATAATCCAACTCAAAGCCATTTTTAAGAGTTAAAAACTTAATATCTAAGTCATCATTTAAGAAATATTTATCATTAGCTCTGTAGTTGCCTTGAGTAGCGAATAAATAAGCCCCAGTGCCGTGTTCTTGTGGGTATGTATCTAACAATCCCCTTTGGATTATAATGGTCTTGTTAACATAGTCTATAGCTTCGATATATATAACCTCATCATTAAGCATAGCGTACTTATCAGTTGATATTTTACTATTGTTGTATACATCAGAATAAGTTATAACTGTATCTATTTTTGATATATCTTGATTGATTAAGAAACCAGCTCCTAAGTCATAAGTATCAACTTGAGTATCTGTATCAATTCTTAATCTATAGTATTGATTATTATTGTCATTAATGGTTTGATGTATAAATGCAACTTCTGATCCGTCTTTAGCTCTAGCTTCAGCATCTCCCAAAATCGTAGCCATCTGATAGTATAATATATTATCAACTCTGCTAGGTACTTCTGTAGGTTGCTCTGGAACTGGTATAGGATCAACTGTTTGGTCTATTGTAGCTACATCTACCCATAAGTCTGATATTAATTTAAGTGTTACATATTTAGCTCTTAAAAAGCCTGTCTTTTGCTTAGATACAACCCTGAAGCCACGATTAGAATAACCACGCTGAGAAAATGAGAATATAACTAAGTTGCCTGCATTCAGTACATCAGCATGAATTGTAGCTTTAATTTCGATAGTCTCTGGACATGCGTTTAGCTTTCTTAATTCTCTATCAGCCAGCGATCTAGCGATACTTGGCTTTGTTACACCAGCGTAAGTTATTTTGCTTATGTTATGCCTGCCTAACTCTTCAAACATTCCAGTATCAAAAGCACTTTCAATATCTTTCTCATCATGTCTATCATCATTTGTATATTCAATATCAACCTGAGTAACTGCATCGCCAGCCTCAGACTGTGTAGCACTAATAAATTCAACCAAATAACCATTAGTATCTGATATCTCAAAAGCACCTGTGGGGTCTGTTTCTCGCATTAATACAAGGTTGTATTGTTGCGTATACTCATTAAAGTTAAGGTATATGTCGGCTTGCTTACATATCTCATCAATAAAATCTTGTACTACTGTAGGTTCTGTAATGTAATAAGATAAACCCAACCCCTCATCATATAGCCTATCTGCTACTGCTCTAAAGTTAGTATCATTAAAGTTGACTGGCCTGCCTTTTACTGGTGAACCATAATAAGTCAAAGTCTCTCTAATTATATGGACCGGATTAATACCACCAAAAACTTTAGCTTTCTCTTTATACCACATATCAGAGTAATCTAATTCTCTCTGTGTTCTTGCAGCCCAAATCTCAAGATTGCCAAAGTTTGAGCTATTACCAATATAGGCATTCTCTAAGCTTAATGTTGTTACATACAGATAAGCAGGCTCTTCTAATAGATCACTAGTTGAATTATTGAGCTTGCCATTAATTCCGAAGTAATTGTCGGCTGTTTGAGTTGGATGCCCATCCTTAATCCGAATAGGTGCTACAAAACCGCCCTCTTTATCTCTTGATCCGTAAAGATCGTACTGACCAACTGTAGCCGTAATATCATTAGAAGCTGTTAAGTCATAAGTTGTATTATAAAAAAGGTCTTTATCATTTGCTTTAATTCTTGTGATATTATCAACACCACCAAGACATAATACACCCCTAAGAGAGTAATAATACTCTACCCATTGCACTTGGCTTTTTTGAGAACTACCACCGAATAAAGCCATCTATTTAACCGCCTTTTTCTTAACTGCT
This sequence comes from Candidatus Francisella endociliophora, assembly GCF_000764555.1. Lineage (NCBI taxonomy): Bacteria > Pseudomonadati > Pseudomonadota > Gammaproteobacteria > Thiotrichales > Francisellaceae > Francisella > Candidatus Francisella endociliophora. Next base: position 647,020 of record NZ_CP009574.1, read on the forward strand.
TTGCTTACATAAAGCCTTATAATCGCATCTTTTTTGGTTAGTAATGTATCCTTATTAACGCCGCCTTTTTTAAGCTCTACAAGGCTAATATCATGCTTAGTACATATCTCATGAATACCACTTGCACAAGCTCCAACTTTTCTAAGGTCTGCATAAGTTATAAGCATTATTTAGAACCCCCACCTGTTGATTCTGTGCGGCTCTTAACTTCTGAATTAAAGCCACCATCAACTATAATGTTCATATTCTTTATTTTTCTTTCGCCAAAGAGTATTGGTATCGGACTTGATATAACCGCTCGAGGTATACTGTTCTGATCTATCGAAGCATCTGCTTTAATTTTGCTTTGATTGTTTTGTCTTTTCATGAAAAGAGTAGACAAGGCTACTAGCACAAAGCCAACTAAAAAACCGAACATAAGAGATAAATAAAAGTAAATATTTTATATTGTAAGAGTTATTGAGATATGCGGATTTTAGAAAGTTGAACGAGTAACAGCATTTAGGTTAGACATGTGAGGATAGCCTCCATATCTACGATAATTATTAAACTTATCCTTACAAGTCAAAGGCAACTTATCACAACCTGCATAGATTGATACTATTTTGCTATTAAGAAACTGGCTATCAAACACATTAGCAACTTTAATTGTTGTGCCTGTATGCTCTCTTATAACACTTGTGCGATATCCTGTGTCTGCTGATACAATATAACCACCGACATAATAACCATCTGCTTTGTCATTTGTATCAAGTGATATTGTAAGATTATCGCTACCAGTCATGATACTTCTTGTATCTACAAAGCTAGACTTATCAACTCCGCACTGTGTACAATATAATTGTAACGGACATCTTTTTGTAAATTGCTGAGTGCAAAACTCATCTTGTTGTTTATTTGGTAGTGTCTTAATCTGAAATGATACCCACTTATTGCCATCTCTAGTGCCTTTGGATAACTCGCCTTGTATAAGTAAAGGCCTATCACTTGCACTCTTATCATAGCCATACACTGATATGGTCCACTTCTTTAAGTCTTTACGGCGATAAAGATAGTCTGCTGAATGATCCATAGCTGATATCTTAACGCTCGCCGTGTTCTTGCTCTGCTCTGTCTCGCTTGTAACTTGTAAGTCTACTTCTAAGCTTGTAGCTTTATAAGTTATATTATCAATAGTCTTATCTCTTGAGCCTGAGAAAAAGTATAAATTCTCTCCATATTCAGACTCAATAGAAACTAAATACTGTGGATTTCCTAGTCTTACACTTCGCAATAATTCTAAAAATGTAGCCATATACTAAAGCTCCTTTTCTTCACGATGTAGTCTTAAGCAAGATAAATTAACCTTGTGAGTTCTTGAGCTGATATCTTCAATAGTTACAATATCGCTATTCAATCTAACAAGTAACATAAAACCAGTCTGAACTACTGATATATCGCTAGCTAAAGCTGTATCTAGTGTTAGAGTAAAATTGTAGTTAGCCGTATTATCAATATTGGTTACCTTTCTGAAGTGATAGTTGCCTTCAGCATCTAGAAAGTAAATATGAGCATCATTAAAACCTGTAGCGGTTGTATAGCTGTCTATTAATATTTGACTATAGTTTGTACCATTGAAGCCTAAAAATTCAAATTCATCTTTACGAGATAATAACCAAAATGGTTTTTGTTGACCGTTGCAGTCAAAAATAAAAGCTTTAAAGTCTTCAAGCAATGTTGTATCTATTATATGCTGTATACCGAAAATATCGTTGTTATAAAAACGATTTTCGGATATATCAAATAAGCCCATACCACTAGTTATGATATTAGTGTCTTGTGTTACTTCTCGGCTTTGCTCTTCAGTATATATCCAGTCATTAACATACAGATTATTATAAGTTGTAAATGGTATATTGCCGTTTTCTTTAGGTATCTGATTGGTAATAATCTGAACATCAAAAGTACTGTATTTATTAATATTCTGAATAGATATATTTTTAACAAACCCACTATATAAAGGTACTATTTGGAATCTATCATAATAGTTCTTAACTTCAGCTCTTAGATTAATTGTATCACCTGATATATTATCAATTTGCACCACTTCATAATTACGATTATCTTTATAGATTAAGATGTTCAAAGAGTCTTCAAAGCTTTCATTGTATATCTCTTCATAATCAATAGCTGTAGTGCCTATAGTTAGCTCTTTGTAAAAATATTTAGACTTCTCCCATAATGGGAAGCTATACTTTGATTTGAAGCTTTTTCTAGCATATTCATTAAGTAGAGCATAACCCTCTTGATCTATTAGCTGATAACTTCTATTAGCCTTGAAGCTAGGCACTTCTCTTAATGCTGTGCGATACTCTCTATCGTAGGCTTGTGATATATTAGTAAGAAACTCAAACGAGTCTGATTTTTCTTTATTCTGTTCAAATATCCATACTAATACTCTTGAGCCTTGCACCTTAATTGGTGTAGCTGTAGTAGTATAGTTAGATGTTACTGTACCATCTATTATAGGGTCGCCATCTGCTGAGGCTGTAATAGTTACTAGTATCTCTTGAGTTGGCTTTAGTGTGATAGTATCGTAGTTAATATCTATATTAGAAGTGTCTCCAATGAATGTCTTAGATGATAGCGTCTGCACTTCATTGGTAGCATTCCAAACATAAGCATTAATTGATACATCATCCGAGAAAGTACCAAAATTAAATATATGACCTTCACTGTCGTTAGGTGTAAGTGTGTTGATTATATATACGCCTGAATATACATAATCTACTGTATTATGAGTATCACTATAAACACCCTTGCCATAATCTTGAGTATAGCTAGGGTTAGTATCAGTTTTAGCACCGTGATTAGTTATTTCTGGTATAGGTATAATTTTATCGCCAATAGGCTCAACTGGTAAAGCACTTGCTAATACTGACGGTATAAATGTATCGTATGCAATACTCATTAGTCGTACCTTATTAAAACAACTTCTTGAGTGTTGGTTGGTCTGCCACCCCAAGAGCTAGATGTTCTTCTATATGTACTAATGTAATTATTTCCGGCTATTTGAACTGGTTTATTGTCTAGTAAATTATCTCCTCTACCTATAACTAATCTGTTATTTATTTTTGCAAATGGTTGACCGTTAATATATACCCTTAGAGGTTTTGCTAATGTTGAATAATATTCATCAACTAACATAAGACCAAGCCAACTATCAACACCATCATAGTCATAACCTGGGAGCTGAGAATTTGGCTGTATCATTCCATTAAAAGCTGTATCAGAATAAGCATTACCCTGCTTCACGATACTTGAGCCATCATAATATACTATATAAGAGTATGTATAATTATTTGAAAATCCGCTTCTATAAGAGCTTAATGTTTCAAATATTGCTGGGTTAAAACCTCCCCCAGAGTTTCTATTATTATAAGATGAATTGGTAACACACCATTGAGTACCTTTTGAATAAAAATAACTCTTAGAAAATTGAAATGCTGGTTTATATTGGGGGTAAACGTCTTGCTTTAGATATATTAGATCATCAGTAACTACAATAATAGTTTCATCAGAATCACTAAAATCATGCTTTGTATATGTTTGAATATAATTACTATATTCAGCACCAGCTTGGCTCCTACCCAAGGTACCAGCTACGTAACCAGTTGATATTGAAGTATACATAACATCTGAACCATTCCAATCAACATGGAAGTATAAACCGCTTCCATCTGTCCAAGATATACAGGTTTCACTGCCTACAACTTCGCTTGACCTTTCAACTGTGTAGCTGTTATCTGTCAACTCTTGAGCAAGAACCCCAAAAATATCTGTTATAGATGAAGGATTGTTTACTATTTGATAGCTCATTACACACTCTCCGTATCTATAGCAAACATTTCGCTAGCGCTTAAAGATTGATGCTGGCCAAAACAGATCCATACATTACCGCTTGATTCGGTAACTTCTGCCTCATTTCTATTTTCTTCACTTGATACTTGCCTTATGCCATCGAGATACCCAGCTTCACTACCTGAATGAACAACGGTTGATTCAAATAATTCATATTCATCAAGAGTTCCGTGTATTCTTTTAGGATGATGATTGCCAGAATAAAAAGCTAAATCACTCTTGTTTCTGAAAGGTAATATTCCAGCAGATGAACTATTCCCATGACCATTAGCATTTGATTGTTCATGAGTGATACAAGTAAACGAATATGAACTAGTATTTGTTCTTGATAGCGACTTTATATCATCGTTATACTTTACTGCTGTATAATTAGCTCCTTGGCCAAGTGAGCATAATGGTGCTATATATTGACTAGGACTACCATAAGGAAAGAAATATCCACAATACATCAAGTAATAAGATGATGAAAGAGACGTGTTGCACAAAATACGACCAGCATTAACATTCATCCAATAGTTACATGAATCATTAGAGTTAGTTAAGCATTGCCAGTTGCCTAGCAAGTTAGGTAAATATGTAGTATCTCCAGCGACATTATATACACCGCATCTAAATACCAAGTTATATAAGCCACTAGAGCTATTTTGATAGCTAAATAGTTCGATCTGCCACTGACTAGTGCCACCATGTCCAGTAGATTGAAGAAAGCTTCTATTTTCAACTGTAGCATCAGCAGGAGTTAGATTAAGATCTGCACTGGTAGGACTTGAAGTATTGCCGTTACACTCGATTAAAGTCCATCCGTTTGTAGTTGATAAGTCAAGTATTTTAGCTAGTAGATCAATATAATTTGTAGCTGTTCCTGTTTGATACATTTAGAATAAAAATTAGAATAAAACTTATAGACATTGTAAGAGAGGTTTAGAATGTCGGATTTTAGCTTAAATACTCTTGCTTTCTTTGTTGTATGTTATACATCCAAAAAATAATATCTGAAATATGTTATAATATGTATGTAGGCTAGCTTTAGCGGGCGAAAAGTGTACTACTCATACACCTGCCTATATTTATCATGAGTTCAAATAGCAAGGAGTTGTTATGTTAAGAAAAGTAGAAGTCAAAGCTGGCGATAAGTATGGTAGATTAACGATTATTAAGGAAGTTGAAACACATATACAGCCTAGTGGACAAAAGTGTAGAAAGGTGCTAGCAAAATGTGTTTGTGGATCTAAGAAAGAATATAGATTACCTGATCTTAGAAGTGGACTAACAACATCTTGTGGTTGTTATCGTATAGAAAGAATTAGCACTCCTAGGCAGAAGTACGGATTAAGAAAACACCCATTATGTAATACATATTACAATTTAATGTACAGATGCTACAATTCAAAAGCTATAAATTATAAATATTACGGTGGTCGTGGAATAACTGTTTGCGATGAGTGGCGTAATGATTTCAAAACATTTTATGATTGGTGTATGGATAATGGTTATAAAAAAGGTTTGCAAATAGACAGAATAGATAATGATGGTAACTATGAGCCTAGTAATTGTAGATTTGTAACGCCATCAGATAATATGCTAAATACTAGAGTGACTGGTAAAGTTAAGTATCGTGGAGTCCATTTTGATAAATATAACAATAAATATAAATCATATATTTCCATCAACAGTCGTTCTAAGTATATAGGGAGATATGCGACAGATATCGAAGCGGCGAAAGCTTATGATAAGTATGTCATAGACAATAACTTACCCAATAAATTAAATTTTACGTAATATACTCATTTTTCCTTTGCATAATATTAAATATTCTAGCCTCAAAATCAGGCTCATTTGTAGCTTCTAATATTGCTTCTTGCTGATTACTAACAACAACAAACTTAATATTATTCTGTATCTTATTAGTATTTGAACTATCACTATTGTTAGATTGTCTTGGTGAAGTCACAGGCGATACAATAGTGTTCACTGGTGCTTGTGGTAATTTCCCACCATCAGCAAACTTCAGACTATTAGTATTTATCTGGTTAAGTAATGGCAAATACTTAGCCGTTGAGTCCTTATTTACTATAAACTCACCTCCCTCAAACTCTATAGGTGTTTGCCCAGCAACAATACCTTTAATACCTCCGTTAGCATGTGAATTACCTACAGCTAAGCCACCATCAGCATATTTGATAACTGGTACTTGACCACCATCAGCAAAGCCAAACATACCAAACAAGCCACCGATACCTCCACCTTGAAAAGCTTTTATTGATTCGGTTATAGCTTTAAATGTATACATTTTGATGATAAGAGTACCAATATCTAATGCCATCTTTTGAATTAAATTAAGAAAGCCTTCCATAGGTGATTTAGCACCAGTTAATACATCTACTAGGCTATTTGTTATACTATTACCAAAATTATTTACTGAGTCTGTCAATAGCTGAGTATATCCTAGTGATTGTAGAGCTGATACATCAAAGTTGGAGATAGATGCTGATAATGTATCATAACCATCTTTGTTTGACTCTACTGCTTGCTTTAACTCCTCAACTGTTTTACCAGTTTTCTTAGCTACAGCCTCATACCTTTCCATCTCTTGCCTTTGTAAGGCTAACTTATCTGTTGCATCAAGCAATGCTTCTGGGTTTTGTATTCCTATAGATTTAAATGCTTTTATTTTCTCGTTAGCTATTAATAACTGTTTTTGTTCTGCAGTTAAGTCTTTGGTTTTTGAGTTGATAACATCGAAGTTAGATAGTGTCTTTTCTAGCTCTGAGTTATAAATACCTAAGCCATCAGCAAATTCTTTGAAATCAAATTTACCCAGTGGGTTATCTACTGATATATTCTTATCATTAAAACTTTCTAACTCATTAAACCTTTTCCTAATTATATCTATCTGCTCATCAGTAAAATTGGCAGTATCTATATTATTTTTAAGCAAGTATTCTTTAAATGTATCACCAGCAGCCTTAGCTTGGGATATAGCTATGTTTTTTTCTAATCCAGAAACAAGATCTGCATATTGCTTTTCTATTAATTCAGATTGAACTGTGGCTTTTATTTTTACCTCATGTTTGTCTTTTGCTTCAAGTGTTCTCAATGTAGTCTCGAAGCTTTCTAGCCTTTTTTGAGCATTTAATATTTCATCATCTATCTTGGTTAGACCTGAAACATCTCCACTAAATTTCTTATTAAAAAAACTTTGTCCAGGAGTGTTAAAACCAGATTGTAATGATTTAGCTCTATCTTCAAGTTTTTTAGCTTCATTCTGAGCTTCTATTTGCTGCTTCTTAAGATCTTCTAAAGCTTTTTTCTGATCTTCTATTTTCTTTGTTAGATCTATTTTAGCGTTTTCTTTTTCAACTTTATTTAGTGTTGTATATGTGCTTATAAGCGCTTTATTATTAGCTATTTCTTTTTTGCTTGCCTCATTTAACTCATCTTTTGAATTTATGACAGATTCAATAATAAAATATAGTGATGTAAGACCAGTAATTAGCAAGAATATTGGATTCTTACCAATAACGGTAAATAAACCTTTAATACCATTGCTTAGACCTGTAACAGCATATAGTGCCTTACCTCCAAAATTTAATACCATAGCACTACCAAGAATGGTAACCATTTTAAGAACTGTAGATAAATTATTAGCCACAAACTCCAATGAAGTGGCTAGAATATCAGAAATATGAGAAGCATCATCAAAGTCTTTAAACGCATGTAAAAAATTATTCTGTATTAATGTTAAAGCCTGACCAACAGTAGTCTCCATCTTTGCATATTCAGACTCTATCCATCCAGCTTGCTCTTGCATTGCTTTAGCAACTAATTCAGCCGTTAATTGACCTTGACTAGCCATATCTTTAAGATTGCCACGAACAACATTTATTTCTTCTGAACTAGCACCAACACCAGCTATTGATCTAGCTAAAGCCTCCATAATTATTGGCGATGCTTCATTTACTGCATTAAACTCCTCGCCTCTTAATGCACCGCTAGCGAACGCCTGACCAAGCTGCAATACTGCCGAAGCTGACTCTTGTGCTGATGCTCCTGATATTTGTAAACCTTTGGATATAGTTTCTGTTAGTTGTAGAGTTTCTTCTTGAGAATAACCTAATGCTTTAGTACTCCTAGCCATTCTAGAGTACAAGTCAACAACACTTCCAATACTTGATCTGGACCTATTAGCAACATTAAATAACTCTTCTTGTACTGCTTTTAGTTCTTCAGATGAACTAGTAACAACCTTAAGTTTGTTTTCCATATTCTGTAAGCTATCTGAGTATTCAAAAAGCTTATGGATTAGAAGAGTCCCACCAATAGCTGCGAAAGCTGTTTTTAACAAGTTAGCTCCACCAGCACCAGTTTTAAATCTTTTCTCAAGGTCTGCAAGCGAAGTAGATAGCTCTTTGTTTTTATCTGATAATTTTCTATTTTCTTTTTGTAGTGATTGTATTCTTTTATCTGTGCTTCCAGCAGCCTTACCTATATCACTTATTTTTTTAGCTACTACATCGCCACCGTCTTGTTTAATTTCTATATAAATAGGTTCTTTCATGATAATAAACTCTTAGGTTTAAACTGAACATCTTCTAGGGCTACTTTATAAACTCCAGATGTTGCTTGTTTTGAATATCCGTTTTGTGATCTTATTTCGTGGCTTTTTGTCTTTTTATTCCAAGACCCTTTCTTAGGATTCTTTGGATATAGCCCATCCTCTATAACTTCGGCGTAAGGTAAATTATTTTGAATATATATAGGTTTACTAATATCCTTATATCTATCAGTTTCACTCTTTGCTTGTGATGTATTTTTAGATTTAGAACTATTGCTAGATACTTGATTGGTACGATTATAGATAGTTAATCTATTGTTAAACCTAAACTGACCACTATCTACAGGCGAATATTGCTGTATCCTGCTATATAGCTTTAATGAGTATACCCTAAGATTCTTAGCTACATTTTCTTTAACATCTATATCTGCAATTTTTTTTGCAAAACTACCAAAACTCTTAGCTCTTGCCATATATACACCTACTTAGTTTTCATAGTTCTTTGCATCTTCTTAATCCTAAGATCTATATAATGCGAATCTATAGACTTCATGACTGATACAAATTCATCTACATCTTTATAGCCTTTCATCTCAGCATATTTGTACATATCAAATATATTTATCTGATTAACAGCCTCGCCAGTTACAAATCTAGTAGTATTAAGATCACAAAAAGACATAAGATAAAAATTAGTGATAGCATCAACATCATCATTACTTTGTAAGGCTTTAGGTATTGGTTTGCCTTTTTTCTTAAGCTCTTCAATAACATCTGCTTTTGCATCACCTTTACCATTTACCCAGTCTTTGATGACTGGCTTCGCTTCCCCAAGATACCTTCTGAAAAACTCTTGGTATTATTAATAACCGCTAACACAGGCTCAAAGTTATAGTTAAAAGCTTCTATAATGGTTTCTAGCGCTTCTCTCGTGAATTGTGCAGGCTGTCCATCTTGCATAAATCCTTTGAAGTCGATAACCATATCATTATCAATTACTAATTGTTTGATATCTGCTTCAATAGTCGCTATACGCTTAGCTAATGTCTTAAATCTATCTAAGTCTTTATCTGTAACCTCTTTTTCTTGCTTTGGTTGTTTGATATCACCTTTCTTGTTTAGCTCGCCACCACTTATTTTAAGTGCTTGTGACATAGTGGTTACAAGGTCTGCATACAATAGGTTAAGATCTTGCCTTAGCTTCTCTGGTAGGTACTTAACTTTGAACTGTAAATGACCATAATCCTTGTACTCTGGTGATTCTTTCTTAAACATATCAACCCAGATACCCTGTTTTTGACGCTCAACTACTTTTTGTATTGCTGATAATTCCATTATGCAACTCCCTCAAATTTTTGAAGCATAAATGTATAGCCAAACTGATCTGAGTACTTAGCCGAGTATGGCTGTTCTACAATGATATTGTCATCTTGATCTTGTTCTGTAATACCTGTTAAATTCATGACTGGTACATTAAGCACCATTGCTTGACCATTAATTTCCTGAACTGAAACTAAATCTAAATCACTGTTATTAACTGCATTATCAAACTGATCTATAGACTCTAAGAAAGCAGTTATATTACCAGTGATTTCAAGATCGCCAGCATTTACTTTTTGAGGATATTTACTACCTAGACCCCATGTTTGAGCTGCTGTGTTATTAAGAGATAATGACATTGCAGTTACAATATTGGTTGATGATAAATCATTACCATTTAGTACAAACCTAGCAATGTTATTTGAACCATCAATTAAGTTGGAAGCATAAGGGTCTAAGTCTGTTTGACCTGTCTTTTTAGTCTCTGTATTTCCAACATACAAGCCAAGCAATGCACAATTAATAGTCATTGCCTGCTTATTAGTAACAGAAAACTCCATAGTATTAACAATATTGCCACTATAGTATCTATATGATTCAGTACTTAAGTCTCCATAAGTAATACAAGTTGAGAATGGTACTAGAGTTGTACCATTGACAATATACTCACCATGATATAAGTCTATTTCACCAACAATAGACTCATCTGTCCAAGTATCAGGAACTAGATCAACTGTAATTACTGTAGCAGTTATAGATACGACACGAACCCAAACATTATTATCCGCTGAAAAACCATCTAATTTAATAAACTGACCATTTTTAAGATTAAGGGTAGTGAAATCAAATGAACCTGTAGAAACTATAGTTGATCCCACAATATCAACATCTGTAATACGTTTACCGACCTTGACAACATTATCACCAACGCTTGCATTATCAAGCACAGCATCTAAAACTAACTCATTAGCATTAACAGTTGTTACAACAGCTACTGAACCATGAGACGCAACTATATCATCAACTGAAAAAGATGTTTCATCTGCAACTTGTATTGTAGATTGATCTGCATCTGCTGATATCTTGGTTCTACCTTGAGAGACCCAATCATTAAGCATTGCTGATTCAATAACTACTGTCTCTAAATGACCATATTCTAAATCAGCATCAATAGTACCACTTGATGACAAACCAACTACCTTAGCTCCCCTAGGGTCTCTACCTTTAGCTTTATTTCTTGAATTGATAGACTCTGGTTCTGCTGTGAATGTCGAACCTGTTTTGTCTAGTGAAACCGTTGTAAATTCTGGGTTATTCGGTGTAACTCCCATTACACTTTCACGAACTAAACCAATACTTTTATTTGAATTTGTTGCCATTAATAAACTCCTTGAATGAAACTCAAGGAAAGTTTAAAACGGCTTAGAAAAGTCGGATTTTAGGGCTGCATTAAAATATATATTTGTATATTTGTATATTTATATAGTAATATTACACATGTAGTAGTTGACTATGACATTAGTAATAGATAACCATGATAAAAGGAGTAGATTATGAGTTATAATGCAAGCGATTACCATAACAGTTAATAACTAAAAGGGAGGTTATGATATGATAAATTCAATAAAAAGACTATTTAATATCAGTAAGAATATTGATGCATCTATGAAAGATTCTCCGTCATCAAAAGTTGACATTGACATACCAACCCTATATAGCTCTAATGTCTCGAATTCAAGGGATATTTCTGCTAGTATGAATGAGATAAGAAATTCTCTTAACATAGTAGGTAGAAAAGCTTATGAGCAAGTCAAATCAACCATTTAAAAATAATAATCAAAAGCAACTTTTACAAAGAACAGAGGTTCATAGCTCTATACTTCCTCCAGCATCTGAAATGGAGAAGCTAAAGAGTGTAGATCATAGACTTGTTGATACTTATATAGAATTTGTAAATAAACAACATATTCATCAAATTGAGTGTGACAAAGAGAAATTGGCCATATCAAATAGGCAAATAGATACTCAACAGACTCAGTTACAAAATGTTAATCAAGAGTTCAATAAAGATGTTTCTTTAAAAAAGTTAGCCCTATGGCTATCTTTTGTAACAATTATAATATTAAGTATGCTATCTACTTTTCTTATATATAATGACAATATAATAGCTGGATCAATATTTGCTTCACCTGCCATTGTATCAATAATCGGTGGATTTATAGGAATAGTTATAGATAGGTATAAAAAATCTAAGAAAAATGACAACAAATAACCCCAATTGACATCCTCTCCCAAATAGCTTAAATTAAAGTGTTGTTTAGTTTTTTTGATACTTATTTATGAAAAAAATATTTATATCTCTCAGCTTGTTTATACCCTTGTTTTGTTGGGCTAATGATTCTTTTAATTTTTCAATAAATAATAAATTAGATTTTCTCTTGCCTACAGATATTAAAAAAATGTATAGATTAGAAACAGATATAGCAGATACGAAATCTACGCCTATAGATATTTTTGTAACTGATAAAGGGTATAAAATATACATTTACACCACATACGATAAGGAAAACATTAAGGATAAAAGTTTGTATGATTATTACTTTGAAATGTTTACAAACCCCAAAACAGAGAAGCAAAAGAATTTTTACGAACAAATGAAACCTAGAGAACCTAAAGAAATCAAAGGCGAAGATTATGTAATTTTTTCATATCCATTTTTTGAGAAACAATATTTTTATATATTTTCAAAAAAATTAAATTTTGTAACCGTTGTAGCTGTTTACCCTAAAAAAATAGGGGAAGAAATTATAAATAAAAATACGATATTATTGAGGTGACACAATGCTCACAGAAGAAGAAAAAGAAGAAGTTAGAAAAGTATTTAAAAGCATTGGTTATGCTGATGCTGATGCTTGGCAAATCAATGAAAAATTAGTGGGGGTTCTTGGTAAAATAGTTAGTGAAAGCAAAGTGTGTACATCGAGAGCTAAACTTGCTCCAATTGATATATTAACGAGTTTTAAACCTGGGTATTTTGCTTTAGGTAAGGCTTTTCTAAAAGTATATATGAGAATGAGTACAGATAATAAAAAAGCGTATGACGCTTGTTTAAATACTACTAAAAATAGTCTAAGTATAGAAGTTTATGAAGCAGCTAATGGATTATAAAAAAATATAGGAGATATTAATTATGCCAATGTATGTGCAAGCTAAAATGGAGAATACTGGAGAGTTATTTTTACATTGCGGTAGTAAAGAAGTCGCTGGAAGAAATTCAAATATACAAAATGGAGCTGGAGAGCATTTTAGTTTGGTTTATAATATTGATCTACATTTAGTTCCTAATCATTCTGCTAGCTTAGATAATATTACATCTGTATTAGCACTAGAAATGCCTGCTTATGAGCCTTTAATAGCTGCTGTTTTTAATGCGGTTAATCAAAAAGATGTTGTATCAAAACTTGTTTTAAATAATGTTGATAGAGCCCCAACAGGTGGTACAAATAAGATATTATCAACTTATACAGCTACGGATGGTCGTATAGTTGATGTAACTTTACATAAAAATGATGGACAAGATAAAGCTAAAAATGTAAATGAAATTATTGTACTATTTCAGTTTGAAAAGATAGTGTTTGATGATAATAGATCAAATACATCTGGAGAAGTCCAAACAAACAATTAGGAGCATCAAAAGTAGATATTTAAACTTTTTCTTACCCTATTTTAGACCATTATTATTTCTAGACTTTTAACACAAACCTACTAACTCATGTGAGTATATGGTTGATGTTATTCTTTTATTGGCCATATTATCCATATAGTTTTGATATTCTCTGAGTTCATGGGTTAAGATGTTGTTTAATATAATCACGGCTCTAAACTCTTTTCTTAGCTCTCTAGAGTCAATATTTATACTTTCTAGCACTTGATACAACTTATCATGATTAGTTTGATAGTTATTGTAGTAATAGTTATCGTACTTATCTACTTTATGTATTCTTAGCTTAGGTATAGATCTAGTGCCTTTTCTCATCTGCTGAACTTCATATTGCCATTTAGCTATCTCTTGATGGTGGTATTCTTTGAACTCTTTTAGCTCATCCCTATCATTAGCCCATCTAGCAGACATTGATTTGATTGCTCTTTCTTTGTGGAATAGTTCTTGCTCAACTTCTTTCATCTGTTCATTAACTAGATTATCAAAAGTTCTAATTACAAAAAGTTGAAACTTAGCACTTATCCACATAGCATAAGAGTATATTAGTTCTTTGCATACAAAAGTACCTTGATTGGAACCACCTTTTTTAGTTTTGAATGCGATGCTCATATCTGAGCTTCGGTTTATTTCGGCGATAAGATCTTTTGTTTGATCTAATCTCATAAAGTTAGCAGGTTTATGTTTATCAAAACCACCACTTAATTTATGAAAATCGTTTAAACAATAAAGGTTATCTAACTGTTTTACTTGTATATTGTTTATGATTAAGTCTTTCATGACCGTTCTCCTTGCTTAATAGCACTTTTGTTGTTGATAATGTCGGGTGGTTCAACACGTGTGTGCTCGTCGCAAGGGACATTGTCACGCACTATAGCCTTTCCACGAGGGTATTGTATAGCTACAGTCCACCCGAACTCTTAACAAGTAAAAGAACGGAATAATTGATATTTACACACACTGGGAGTTGAAGCCCAACACTTAGAGGATAAAAGAGAATTATTTGCTTGTCAAGTATTGTTATTTAGAGTATGTATCAAAATCAATTATACCACCGTGTTCACTCACCAAACACTTAGCTACAAAACTTTTATTCTGTATATCAAAGTCCATTCTTACAGTAGTTCGACCATTGCTATGTTTATAAGCACTAGCACCACTAAACCATTTAATATTTAGAGACTTATACTGACTGAATGTACTTTCTATCATTTGTCTACATTCTTCTTTAGGTGATGAAGAGTAACTAGAATCTTCACTTTTCTTAGAAGTTGCACACATCGTAATAAATCCCAATATAGTAATTGTTAGGAATATCCATATAAATGCTGTATATAGTGGATTAGATTTTTTTTCTTTTGGCTTATTTTCAGTACTCATACAACAACCTCTAAATATAATTCTTAATTACTGACTTCAACTGCTCTGAATAACTATAGATATCTTCTAGCTTTTCTATATTCATAACAGTAGTTAAAAAAATTAAACAACACTTTAATTTAAGCTATTTGGGGAAGGATGTCAATTTACACATTTAGAGCCTGCCCAAGATACCTGTATATTTAGCATATTGAGATAATGAAAGCCTTTATTTATAAGGATAATAAGCCTGGCCACGATACGTACATTTTATTATAAATCAAGATTCATAAGCATTTGAGGAGTATATTTTGGTTTAGCTTTATCTAGCATATTAATGAAATCATCCCAGGTGTTAGAAACTTTCATAAAATTTATAACCAGGTGCATGTGTTGGGATAAAGCAGGATGTCCTATATCCTGGGTTAAATATTGATGATGTTTATTACTTCTATTGCCTGATTCGTTCTTAGGGTTTATTTTCTCTAACTCTTTGCGAATATATGGAGCCAACCTATCATAAATAATATTATTAGTTATCTTACCAATTACACCAGGCCTCTTGTTATTATCTTCATCATAGCTCCATCCATAAAGCCTATAAATCTCCTGGTAATATTCATTAGGGAATCTTTTTACCCAGGCCGATAATTCTTTACTTATAAATTGCTGTAAGAATTTTTGTAATTCATCTTTTTGCCTATATGACTGATACTCTGTAGCTTCATCAATTAAGGCTATAATACCTACTTTGGCTATTGATCTGAGTATTATTCCAGCCTGGTCAGCATACTTTTGTTGTCCTGGTGTAAGAATGCCTTTATCTTTGCATTCATCAAGCAATGCACATATGTCTATAAGTAGAGTTGCATCATATCCATAAGTTTCAGAAACTGCACCAGCTCCACCAGGCCGAATAAACTTTTTTCTATTTTGAATTTTATCGATTATCTCCTGGGTAACATAATCTTTAAGATCACCAGTATTAAGCATTGTAGATAGTGCAGTACCACCAGCATTTTGAGAAAACCCTAATGCTCTTTGCAGGCCATTTCCAGATAATACCCTGGTTTCATCCTCCAGGACATAACAAGGTATTTTTATATCGCCTATATCAATAGCTGACTTATTTGACCCAGCCAATGTTTTAAAAACTTTATCCACAACCACTCCAAACAGAATAAATATACTTTAAATCTAAGATACTGAGATAATGAAGTCAAATAGAATTAATAAACTTGATCTATATATTCAAGCTCAAAAAAACACTCAATTATATAGTTATTGAACTCTGCACCTAGCCTACCATCCACGATAGCATGAGGTGTAACAATCTTGTTTGTTAGTCTGAATCCTTGAGGATATAAAGAACGTTTATTAAGTAAATAATTTACATTATTTACCATCTTGAATATATCACTAAGATACTTTAATTCTGTGCTATACAAATAGAATGTAACTCTAAAACCTTGAGTAAACTTGGCTTTTTTACCTGCTGATAGCAAAGTCTTCTGTTCACATGGTCCATCTAATGATATATCCACATTAATAAATGTTTTTAATGCTTTAACAGTATCTAAATCATAATCATTGAAATAAACATTGCCAACAAGATTATCTTCTATGAAATTAGTCAACTCATCTAACTTAGTATCTAAAGCACTCATCTAAACACCCTTAAGGGATAACCAATAGCCGATAACATAATCTGCTGGATCTATTGGCTTAAGTTGATTAATAACATATCTAGTATTGTCTATTTCGATATACTGATCTTTCTTTATTTCTTGAGTGTTGCCAGTTAAGCAAACTATATCTGCCATTTCTAGCCAGTCATCTCTAATGACAACTACAGCACCACCAATGAGAGCATTCTTTTTAGAAGTCTTAAGAATCTTAATATCAGCTATGTAGTTATAACTAAAGCTTCCTGAATTACGGCTAGCACCTGCTGTGCGGACTTTCTCAACAAGCTTAACTGTTACACCGTACTCATCTATTTCATCAATAAGATCTTGAGCTGCTTCTATATAGTCAGAATGTGCCATTATTTTTTACCTTTAAGTACACTTTGTATTTCTTCAAGGGCTTTATCTGTTATATAGCTTCTTTCATCATCTTTTATCTTTCTGAATGAATTTAATATTATCTGCTTAGCATATATAACAACCATTATTTCCATAGCATTTAATCTAGTTATAGATTTCCTAAGTATTAGTTTTTGTAACTTAATACAGCAGGTCCACCCTATAAGAAAAAACACAATTGCAGTCAATACAACTATCATTACAAACCCCTCACAATATCTACTGACCCACCAGATACATCATTACCATCAGTCGCACTATTACCAAGTGAAGATACATAACCATTAAGGTATTTATCTGCTCTCTGATAATAGCGATAATCTTTAGGACCTATACCATCAGTTTCATATTTAAATGTTTTTTTAATAGCTCCTGCGATGTCTTTAGATTCTTCTATAATTGTTCTAGTATCACCAGTAGCATAATCAATATTAGTATCTAGTGAGCCTTGTTTTATATATGCTAGAGCTAATTCGCATTGAGCCTTTTTAATTGCGGTTGGTATACCCTCTATAGTTAAACCATCAACTACTAGATCATTTCTAGGAAATTTGCTCTCTATTGTTATAGCACTACCATAAAAAACATAAGCATTATCCAAGTAATTAAAGGCTTGTATCAATGCTATTTCTTTATCTTGATCCGTTGCATTAATCCAATCATCTTCCAGTATAGATAAGAAATAATCATCTGCGTATGCGATATCGACATAAGAATTAACATTAGCAATACTACCTAAATCATCTTGAATAATTAAGCTCATTATTATTTACCTTCTTTAGCTTTCTCTGCCTCTTCTTGAGCCTTTTTCTCAGCCTCTAGCTGTGCTTTTGTTTTAGCTTTCTTAGGCTTAACTAAGTTATGATATTCTTGCTCTGAAATTTGCTTATGGCCCATACCTACAAATGCGTAAAAATCAGAAAAATGAACTACTTTAAATGCTTTATCTTTAATCTTAAAATAAGCTGGTAATTTAATTTGATTAGACATTTTTATATTCTCCTATACTTCTGTTAAGAAAAAACTTGAGATCATCTCTGGTGATGTCCCAGTTGGCTTAATTACTAGATATATGCTTTCGATCTCTTCATCTTCACCTACAAGGCCAGCTACTTCATAAGGATCAATATATGCAACAACTCTATCCTGATTAACTAAACCAGATGCTATAAACTTGTCATATAGAAGCTTAGTACTAGTAGCACCAGTATCTACATTTACAATGTTGCCGTGGACCTCTATAGTGTATACCTCATCGCCATCATCTGCTTTAGTCCTGATAACCTCTGCAATAATTCTCTGAGGCTTACCACCCATAAAATCAACAGCATTAGTTGTTTGCTGTGCTGATACAACATTAGTAATACTATTTTCAACGGTATTACTAGATCCATCTGTAAATTCATTGAATGCTAAAAGCGTATCAAACTTTCTTGGTGGTTTACCTGCTTGATATAAATTTAAATTAGGGTTTTTGCTAGTCATTTTATACTCTCCTATTATTAATCTACGATATCACTATTCGAGATGTTAGAAATTCTAGTACATGCAATTGGTGAAGCTGTACCAAAGCCCATAGCCATAAACATAAAAGTATCATATTGACCATTGCCGTTAAGGTCGTTATTCTTTCTAATCTCAAACAATGGAGCTGAGCTAGAGTTGATTAAGAACATACCATCAGTACTGTTCATATCAGCAAGGTATATTGATCCAGTAGTACTCCCACTTGCATCTAGAGCAACCTCATCGAAATCTAAAACATACTGACCGTATTGAGAAGTCTCACCATTAACACCAGTACCAGCAGATCTGACAGGTATGTCATTGTATGTCATTATTGTTTTACCGAACTCATTCTTTTGCATGATAAAGTTACCAAACTTACCATCACGCATAGCTTTAGCGAATATTACACTATACATTCTTGACGGTAAGATAATCACAGGGTTACTTCTTGAGAACCTTAAGTATTCCATAATCATTTCATCTAAGAAGCTTAAACTTAGTGCTTTAGGTGCCTTGTTAGCAGTATCAATACCATTATAGAAATGGTTAACTCCATCATCATTACATCGAACTTGCAAGCCATCAATAACATCAGTTGTCATACTATTAGAGTAGCCTTTGAAAATCTGTCTATAGAAGTCATTGCGAGTATCAGTGGCAATCTTTCTCATCTGATTAGCAATGATTTCGTCAGTCATACCATTATTGTAGTACTTTTGCATATAAGCCGCTGGAATCTTAGCAGCTAAAGTTTTAACAACTTCTGTTTTCTCATTACCATTAGTTAGTTCAACTTGGCGGATAGATTGGTTAAGTTCTGTTTTCTTAACTGTTTGAACCGCATCATTATAACCAACCTTCATTTCCATATTTGGAACTGTAACAACTGGAATTTCTCCCAGCATATTGTTAGCTGACTTCTCACTCATATTAAGTAAGTAGCGTTGATCGTCTGGTAAATTCTCAGACAACGATACTAGGTTTGCACTTGTTTGATAAGCCATAGTTTATATCTCCTTTATTAACTTATTGAAACTTGTTTAAAATTGCTTGTTTGCCCTTGTTGTCATCATATTTTTTGCCACTAACTCCGTTGTCTATTGGCGTACGATTAATACCACCACTAGCATGACCACCAGTTGCACCAGTGGCTTTAACAAAGTCTTTGAATTGCGGGTCTAAACTGATAACTTCTTTGATCTTCTCGGCATTGTCATAAGCAACACCGTTATGTTTAAAGATTGGTTTTCCAAGGTCTTCTGAATACGTGAAATCTGGTTCAACAAGTCTTGTTAATACCGGATTAGTGAACACGCTAGATATAGAGCCTATAAGCTTCTCTTTAGCAAAATTCTTTTCTTGCTGTACTCTTAGAGCATCTTTCTCTTTGTAGGCTTCTAGCTCCTGTTCTTTGGCTTTTAAAATAGCCTCCCAGTCGCCGTTTTTTCTTGCCTTTTCTTCTGCTTCTAAGCGTGCTTGCTCTTCAGCTTTTTGCTTTTCTGATAGTAACTGCTCATTAACACTAACTACACTTGAATACTTCTCTTGTAGCTGTTTGTTTTGCTCTTCAAGTTGTTTAAGTCTCTGTGCTAAATCATCATTAGACACATCTTGAGATTGAACATCTTGAGCATCAGTTTCTTGATTTTGGATATCTTGTTCTGACATCAATATTTCCTGCATTGTTAAACACAGATCAATATTAATTGGAGTTGAGAATGTCGGATTTTGGGGCTGTAAATCCGTATTTTGAGATAGTAATTAAACTAATTGACTGAATAAGGTCGACCGCTTAGCTGTCTTTAATCACTCAAAGCGGAATATAAATTGGTAGTGCGAATAATCTACCCTAGCAAGATAACCAGAATGATCTTTAAACCTCAGGGTATCGCAGTTTAATCTGTGCAGTTATGGGGCTGGCTCTATATGTAAGTAAGAGTAAATAACTGAGCTTAGTGTTCTTACAAATGACTAGGTTATCTATAGCGACAGAATGGCTCCAGTGAAGATGTCATGCTAGATATTAGATTCGGATATCCATACTTGGGTATCTTGCATCTAAACACTCAAGAATCCACCAATAAAGATATAACTATAATTACTATATAAATAGGAGTTAATAATGAGAAAATATATAAAGTTAACAATGGATGATTCTGATTATTCTGCGGTTGTATATATTGATTCTGATTTAATACAATCTTTCTTTAATTATAAAGGTGTGACTTATGTTACTTATGGAGATAATGACTTAAATAAAAGGGTTAATCTTGTTAGAGAAACACCAGAACAAATAATGGCTTTGATAGATGAGGTAAATAGGTAGCTATATGGTATAATATAAGTGTAAATATAGGAGTTGAAATGGATTTAAAAAGATTAAAATTCAGAGCTTGGGATAAGCAAAAAAAACAAATGTCAGGTTCTTTTGGTTTTGAAGACTTGGTAGCTTATGATGGCGAGGTGCGTAGTGTTTATTTTAAGCAATCAAATAATAATGTTGATATCGAAGTTTCACAAGATCTAGGTTACGGTTTAGATTCTATTATGTCTAATAAGGAATGTTTAGACAGATATATTTTTATGCAATACACAGGACTCAAAGACAAAAATGGTGTTGAGATTTATGAAGGTGATATTGTTAAGGTGGAACCCATGAGAATGGAAGTGGTTAAAATGTATAATAAAGGAGCATATTTTTCTTTACACCCTTTTCAGGATGATGGCTATCACTGGTCAGCTCTGCATTCTGAAGTAGTAAGTAACATTTACGAAAATAAATACTTCTTAAAGTAACTCTCTAAACTTACTTCTTAACTCAGCAACTGATAACACTCTGCCATTATCTACAAATCTATTAAGGCTTACACCTTGCTTAAATATTTTATACTCAACTGGTCTTAAAACATCCTTTTGAAAGGCTACAGGATTTTGCTTTAAGAAGTCATCAAAACTAAGTTTAGTAGATACCTGCTCAACTTTTACAAGCTTACCTTCTTTATCATAAAACTTAGCTGGTCTAGTTTCTGAGCTTGTGAATTGCTTATCATATTCATCTTTAATAACTGGAATTAATACACTTCTGCAATTATAGTGTGCTGGCAATGATGGTGGCTTATCTAATGGATAAACCTTTTCTGGTGTGGCCCCATAAGCTCTGCATGGTGGGCTTGTTTTACTATCTAAAGTAACTAATACTTGCCACCCTTCCATAATGTCATCATTCTGATTAACAGTTTCAACAAGCATAGCATTAGACACGCCATTTAATATGGTCCTAGTCTGTGTGATTGTGTGTTGCTTTATTTTTTTATCTACATACTTTAATCTTGAAGTTATATTTTTAGTTATATCATCTACAGTTTCGCTATTAACATAAGCATTAATCATTTCTTGCTTAAAGAAATTTTTAGAAGTAGCTGACATCGTTCTTAAAGCTTCAGATACGGTTGCATTATTGATGTAAGTATTCATCACGGCTTTTCGTATCTTTTTTTTGTTAAGCTTAGTAGCTGCTATACTAGTTAAGGCAGCACTTGTTACATAATTTTTAATAGTTTCCTTATATTGTTCAGCTTGCACACCTCCAAATTCAACAACCTCTTGAGTAAATTCAGAATCATCAAAACTTTCAGATGTGAATTGCCTTATTAATGCTCTAAGCTCTGTCTTTGTTCTTATTTCATTTTTTAGCAGGTAAGCATTAACAAGCTGTAAAACTTTCTCATACTCACCATAAAGTAAATTAGATGTATTAGTTACAACAGATTGTGAAAGAGTGAATTGCTTAAGAAGATCATTAGCTAAATTCATTAAATGACTCTCTTTCTTTTATGATATCTGCAATAAACTCCTCATAAGTCATATCTTCTGATATTAGATTAATAGACTTCAATGCGTTGTAGAGAGGTAGTCTCGGACTGTTACCACTCATTACAGCTTGTAATACTACTGATAAAGTTTGAGCCTCTGTTATCTCTTCTATGACATTCTTATCAAGAGAAAAAGCACCTTTGATATACTCTGCACCCTCGAACATACAGACATACCTAATAGCTTCATCAATAGCACTAGATACATTACCCATCACACTAAGTAACACACTGTCTTCTGTAGATGCTTTTATCTTGGCTGCTGTTGCTGACTCATTGACAGAATCGTTTTTTACCATCTTTGCACCCATAGCCATCATCATTGCTACAGAACGATCAATCTCGTTAGATAGTGAAGAGTTTTCTTGAAGTTCTAAATTACCTATTGTCGAGTTACCACTCAACATAAGTGTTTTAGTCGCTCCAGACTTTATACCTTGTCTCTCAAGATCTTCTTGCTCTCTCTTTGATATGTTAGTTATATATCTGAAAGGATCAGCCATATTGTGCAATATCCAGCGATGATCTGCATATAACCTATATAAATTGATATTTGCATGGCATAGGTCGAGCATTGGCGGTTTATCCATATCGCTATTATTGTTAGTGCTGCCACAGAACACAAAAGGAATACTTGAGAATGTATTTTCTCCATAATCTGTTGGAGTAAATGTTTTGGTTGGCTCATCAGAATCTTGATCGTATACTAACTGCCTATAAACACCATCATCAAGCATCAATACGCGCCATCTTTCTTTGTATTTGCTATCAAATTTAGTGAAGTCTAAATATTCTTCATGTAATACAACTAAATTTAGTTTCTTGACTGCTCCCACTTGCTTATGATTCCAATTAATGATTGAGTGCGTAGGATAGAAAGCCATGTATGAATAAAGATTATTTGCTTCTTTCTCTGCTATGCTTGGTGTAGGGTTGCCGTACTCAGGAAAGTCTACTAATATGCCAGCCCTACCATAATTGATAACATGGCTTAGTATCTTCTTAGAAAATTGAGTTACACCCTCACCATCTAGACTACATCTATCAGCAAGATACTCTATACCCTCTATAGCTTCAGGATTAAAACTAGGCTGCTTTCTAAATGCTAAACCAGTCAAAGCTTCTGATGTTCTACCCACAATATTTGGATAAAATGCTAGCTCTTTATATAGCTTATATTTCTTAGATTCTGTACTTGCCACACCTAAAGGCAAAGGTAGATACTTTTGAAAGTTAGCGCCGTTCTTGATAGCATCTTGACCTCTTGTACAGTCATCTATTAAGGTGTATTTCTTCTCATAAGATATAAAATCATCTCTTCTAGCAGATACAGTCATAAGAATAATAAAAATTAGATAATGCTAGTATTGTAAGCTGAAGTTGATGCTACGGATTTTATAGGTAATAACTGATGTACCATATACCCAATAGCATCTACTATATGGTCAAATCCATCATTCTTATTAGGTGTTGATGTACCTTCTTTATAAGTATGTCCGCTTAAAGCCTTGATTGTTTTAGTGCAATTACCTGTTATAAAGTATCTATGATCGCCATTAGCATTACAAAAAGCGGCGTTAGTCTCGTTATGTCTGTCCTCTACTAATTGATGAGAGTCAGGGGCATAAACATAAAAATTATCAAACTCCTCTATAATTGCAAAGTTAGTATTGTCTGATGATGTATTCCTTGCTCTACCTGCTGGATCAGGTGCAAAGTAAACCGTATGATTGGGGAATCTTCTTTTTATTTCTCTACACATCTCAGCGGTGTTTGAATGCTCAATAATAATCTCACCAAACTGATATATTATACCTGCCCTAAAAACTGCAATAACTGCAGACATAGGATTGACGTTAAAGTCCATACCCACCCATATATCTTCATGCTCCTCTGGTTGTATATCTTTTGATATAACATTACTCTTCTCTTCAAAAGCATAAATAATGCGACCGATAGCCTCTTCAAATGTAGCTTCATACTCTTGCCTAAATGTTCTAGGGTCTAGCTCTCTCTTTTTAGCTTCTATTTCATCTTGATCTACATTGCCACCATCTAGAGTAGTAAATTGAAATGAAGCCCAATCGATAAAGCTAGAATCCAAACCTCTAAGATAATAATCATAAGCCCAGTTTCTACCATGTGGAGAGCTAATAAATAAAGCCTCTCCTTTAGTGTCTGCTAATGTTGGCGATACTGCTGCTTCATATTTCTTTTGATTACCAAAAGCAAATTCATCATATACTAATCTATGGTTTTTACCACCACGACCGAGCTTCTTGTCAGTACCCCTAAGTTTAATCACACTACCATTAAAAAACTTGCATTCTAGCCTTTGCTCATTGTATTTTATGTAATTATCAGGCAATAACTCTTGTAGTAATTCCCAAGCAATCTCTCTTGCATCAACTTGGTTTGGTGCATAGTAAGTATTAATACTATTAGGCTTAGTCATAGCACCCTCAATAAGCCAAGCTAAAGCACCGTAAGTTTTGCCAAATCTACGACCACATATAAGAACTTTAAATCTTGCTTTATTTCTAAATATAGTTGATTGTTTAGGGGTAAGGGTTAGAGCATTCATTTAGTTTCATCTGTTAAGATTATCTTATACTCTAGTTTGGATTCTGATTGCTCTACTGGTGCATCATAACCG